>DATNCH010000252.1:0-15181 GCA_035571655.1 Pyrinomonadaceae bacterium | reverse complement strand
GGAATAGAAACAATTAATTGCCGCTTCGCATTTTCCAAAACGCGCCGCATTGACGGCGCGAGCTCTAAGTAATCTGCTGCTCTGTTGAACTGCTGTTTAGCGATTTCGAACGGATTAAGTTCTTCCTTGAAAGCCTTTTGGGTCGCCATGCAATTCTCTGCTCCTGGAAAAGGTGTGGGACTGGGAGAGCGGGGTAATCCTAAGGGCTGCGCGAATATGTTTCAAGGGCGCTGGAACTGCTGGACCGCCACTGGTGTCTAATCAGCCGAGTAAGCTCCCGCGACCCGAAGGCACCGGCAACCCACGGAGGAACTCGATGTTTAATAACCTGATTGAATCCAGCTCGCATCTACAGGAGTTTAAGCGACGTGGATCGTTTCTGCTGTTTACGACAGCGACTTATCTGGTGCTCTTTGTGATCACTGGTGTGGTCAGCATCTACGCATATGACGCGCACCTTGAGAGCCAGAGTACTGAATGGGAAATCACATTTATGCCGGTGGTGCCGCCCGAGCCAGCCCCACCAGAAGAAATTAGAAATGCTATTCGTCCTGCGAGCTCAGATCGGACGCCAACTCAATCAATACGCACGCTGTTAATTTCCAGTGTCTCGAATCCAAATAAGGTTCCGGACAACGTTGGAACCATTGCGGTGGACGTACCGCCCGCGACCTCGAAATCTATCATCGGTCTTACCAACGAAGAACCTCCAGCGCAGCCTGGAAGTAATCGCGGTGTGCCTGGAGGCACGGGCAACACACCGGTTGTGGCCGCTATTGAGCCACCACCACCGCCACCACCTCCGCCGCCAGCCGTGCCGAAGGTCGTCAAAATGTCAGAAGGCGTATTGAAGGGGAATGCTATCTCGTTGCCGAAACCCCTTTATCCGGCAATGGCTAAGCTCATACATTTGCAGGGAGCCGTAACTGTCCAGGTACTTATCGACGAAGAGGGGAAGGTCATTTCGGCCAAGGCGCTCTCGGGCCATCCTATTCTGGTTCCTGAGGCGCAGAAAGCCGCGATGCAAGCACGGTTCACACCGACAAAGCTTAGCAATCAACCGGTGAAGGTCTCAGGAGTGATCACGTACAACTTCCTGACGCAGTAGAAAAGAGGTAGGCCACAAAAAGGCACATAAGGCACACAAATGATCAAGAATTGATCAATCAAATCACAAATGTGAAGAAAATTTTTGTGAAGAGAATTTTTGTGAAGGGAATTTTTGATTGATCAATTCTTGGATCATTTGTGTGCCTTATGTGCCTTTTTGTGGCTCGGCTTAGATCGATCTGCACCACTGCTCGATCTCATTCATCGCGTTCTCATAAATCTGCTCCTGTGGCACCCCGAACTTCTTTGGGGCTTTGAACGAATGGTCGCCGCCTTCGATCGTATAGATCTTCGCGGCGGGTCGAAGATTCTTGATGTAAGGCTGTATTTCATCGGGAGTGCCGAGCGCGTCGCGTGTGCCTTGCACAAACAACATCGGCTTACCGACGTGTTCGAGATGTTCGACGCGAAGCTTTGTCGATTGCCCCGGCGGGTGAAGCGGATAACCGAGAAAAACCAACCCCACGACTTCACTATGGAACGGCTCTTTCTCTTCAGCCGCGATCACCTGCGACGCGATGCGCCCACCCATCGACTTCCCACCGACGACGAGTCGATTGTTCTTCAGTTTCTTATGCTTGAGTGCTGTTTCGAGTACGGCGCGAAAGCACGCCTCCAACTTCCCCTTCTGATCGGGAACGGAGCGTCCCTGCTCCATGTAGACGAAGTTGAAAGTCATCACGTCGAGACCGCGCGCGGCGAGGCCGTTAGCAAACATGCGCATGAAACCACTCGACTGGTTCGCGCCCGCGCCGTGGCCCAACACGACGGTTAAGCCGGCGCGGTTCTTTTTCGCAGCCGGATAAAGAACCGCCGTCACTTCCTCTTTTTCGTTGACCTTGACGGTCAGTTGTTCGTCGTCGTCTGCCATTTTCCCGATCGCTTTACGCTTCTTTAGCCAGCATGGCGAGGGCGTCCTGCAACTCGTTCTTGAATCTATTGCTGACGCCTTGTTGAACGTTCGGAGAACTCCTGGAGAAATAAGCCAGGTTACCGTCGGGCTTCTTCCGGCCGCGTTCCGCGTAAATGGCTCGAATCAGGAGCTCATCATATTTAGGATCGGTTGTCGGGCACGAAATGTTGCCGCAAGCGCGATGCACGATCGGCGTCGCTGGTCCATGCTGTACAGCAGTGGACCAAACGACGTTCTGCAAAGCACTGCTCCTCGTGTTCACGTCGAACTTGTCGTCACTCAGTATTTTTGCAACCAGCAGGTCGTAATGCGTCTTTTTAATGTAGGCATGCTGCGCTGCTTGAAAATCATCCGTTTGCTCGGCGGCGATGCGCTTCCAGACCGCTGTGAACTGGGACGTTCCCGCGGTCAGGTTCAGGAAATCCTGAAGCCAGCGAAATCCCGCCTGCGTAACAAACTTCGTGGGCACGCCCATTTTCGACGCCATCTGGTAAGAACCATAAGAGACGCCGCCGGGATCGCCTGCACCGGAGGAGACGGTGCCAGGTCCTCTACCACCGGTTTCGTACTTCGCAGACAGTTTACCCAATTCCTCCGCGATCGCTTTTCCGAGGGCGCCAGCGGCAGGTTGCGTAGGGGTTGTTTCAACCGGAGTTGGAACAGACACTGGCTTGGGCGCCATCCTGCCTGGGAGCGGTCTGGTGTTCTCGGTTGTCAGCTCGTCGTTTGGCACATTGATCACATCGCCAACCCTGATCTTGTTTGGATCTTTTACTTGAGGATTAGCTTGCAGCAACTGCGGCAGCGTTACCCCATTTCGCATCGCAATTTTTGAGAGCGTATCTCCAGCCCGTACGGTATAAGTCATCCCTGACGTCTCCTTTTATTAGCCGAACGCCGCAAGCATTGAACTAATCGTTTGCGGCTTTTGCGAAGGGTTTGAATAGTATTAGAGGCTTCGCGGCGGAGTCAATAATTGCTTAGATATAAACTCGCGGTACACGCTCCGAAACACCACACGTAACCTCGTACGAAAGCGTTCCGGAGATGCGCGCGAGGTCTTCCGCCGTGACCTTGAGTTCCGGATTCTGGCTGCCCAGCAGCATTACCTGATCGTCGATTTCCACACCGGGAACATTCGTCACGTCGATCAGCGTCAAATCCATCGACACGCGGCCGACAACCGGCGCATACGTGCCGCGCACGATGACGTCAGCACGGTTCGAAAGTCCGCGCATGTAGCCGTCGTGATAACCGATGGGCAGAGTCGCGATTAAACTCTTGCGCGATGCTTCAAACGTGCAGCCGTAACCGATCGTCTCTCCGGGCGGCACCCACTTCAGCAAACTAATGCGTGAATACAAAGACATCACCGGCATCAGTTCAGCATCTGAAGTCGAAGGGGGAAGAACATCGCGCCACAAGCCATAAAGCACGCCACCGGGCCTCACCATGTTTCCCCATGATTCGCGATGACCGAAGATTCCCGCGGAATTTGCAAGATGAAGGTGAGTCGGACGGTATCCGTGATCGCGAAAGAGTCCGACTGCGTCGTCAAAACGCTGGATCTGATCGCGGGTCAAAGGTTGGCACGCAGCGTCGTCAGCCGCAGCGAGGTGACTCATCAATCCATCGATTCGCACGTTGCGAAATGGTTCGAGCGCGGCGACAAACTCGCTTAATTGATCGAACCGAACTCCGAGCCGGCCCATGCCCGTGTCGACCTTGACGTGAACGTCGACGACCACGCCCGCGTTCGCAGCAGCGCGATTCAGCGCCTCGATCATGTCGACGCGGTAAACAACCGGCGTCAGTCGATGTTGGACGCAGAGTGCGGCCTGTCCCGGCCAGTAACCTCCGAGACAGAGAACTGGCTGCGAGATGCCTGATTCGCGTAATTCAATTCCCTCTTCGGGAAGTGCAACACCAAACCAGTCCGCGCCCTCGCTCGCGAGCCTGCGCGCACACTCGACCGCGCCATGCCCGTATGCGTTTGCCTTGATGATAGCCATGACGCGAGCCGCCGGGCTCACGCGTTGTCTGACCTTTTTGAAGTTAGCAGCCAGATTATTGAGATCGATCTCGGCCCACGTCGGCCGCCCAGGTTTGTTCTTGTCTGAATGAGACATGCTATTTTAGTTTAGCATTCTCTGTGCACCCTTTGTGTTCTCTGTGGTAAACAGTCACTGACACAAAAACACAAAGAGAGGACGTATGAAAATCTTTATCACTCTCTTACTTGCGGCTTTGTGTACTTTGCCGAGCCGCGTCGTACAGGTCTGCCCTCAATCCAGAGACAACTGGCGCAGCGTCCGCACCAACCACCTCTTCGTCATCGGTAACGCTGACGCAGAAAACCTGCGCCAGGTCGCCGTATGGCTGGAATTTTTTCACCGCGCGTTTGGACGAATAGTCTCGCGCAACGTCATTGATTCATCTGTACCCACTACGGTAATCGTTTTTCGCGACGACGCATCCTTTCGACCTTTCAAACCACTCTACCAGGGCCGTCCCGCAAATCTCGCCGGCTTCTTCCAACCGGGTGACGACGTCAACTACATCGCGATCTCACTCGACCCGGGCGACAGAGATCCGTTCAGCACCGCCTTTCACGAATACGTTCACCTGCACGTCAGGGACAACATTCCCGACGCGCCGTTGTGGTTGAACGAAGGACTCGCCGAGCTCTATGGCTCGCTGCAATTCTCCGGCAACGAGGCGCTTTTAGGTGTGCCACTTCCCTACTTGCGCTTTTTGCGCCAGCACGAACTGTTACCACTGACTACATTGTTTTCGATCGGCACTAACTCCGAACACTACAACGAGGACGACAAGAGCGGAATCTGTTATGGACAATCGTGGGCGCTCGTCCATTACCTCATGCTCGGAGATCGCAACCGCCAGGATCAGTTCAAGAGTTTTCTCAATCGGATCAGCCAGGGCGACACTTCCGCGAAAGCGTTGGAAGGAGCGTTTGGCGCGAGCCTGAATGTAATCGAGCAGGACTTCAACGCTTACGTCCGGCGCGGTGATTTCACACCACAGCGTCTGGGCGGCGTCGACGATCCACTAACGACTGCCTACACAGCGATGCAGCGCACGTCGCTCTCCGACGGCGAAGCGAATTACTACCTCGGCGATCTTCTGCTGCACATCGGTCGCGAAACCGATGCCGAACGCTACTTCAAACAAGCAATCGCAATCGAGCCCGATTTTGGGCCGTCGTATGAAGCGCTCGGCATGCTCTCAATACGGCAACGCCGGTATCCCGACGCCAGGAAATATCTGGAGAAAGCCGTTTCGTCGTCGCAGAACTTCCTGATTCACTACTACTACGCTTATGTGCTGAGTCGCGACGGAGTGTCGCCAGCAGGAAAGATTAGCGGATACTCGCGCGAGACCGCCGCAGCCATGCGCGAACATCTCTTGCGTTCGATCAAGCTCGCACCAAATTACGCGCCATCTTATTACTTACTGGCAGTCGTAAATTTCGTTGCCGACGAACGGCTCGACGAAGCGCTCGACATGGTCCAGCGAGCGAGGAAACTCGCGCCTTCGAAGACGAGCTATGCATTGTTGCACGCACAGATCGAGATGCGGCGTTCCGATACGGCGGCTGCGCGACAAATTCTCGAGCCGCTCACGCGCGACTCCGATCAGTCCGTGCGAACTGATGCGCAAGCTCTACTCGAGTCGTTGGGCCGAACTGCCGTGTCGATTCAAAGCAAATCCGCCGGCGCTGGTGCGGTCAGTAGTAGCATGATTTCCGAACCTGAGAAGACTGGTTCGACTCGCATGCTGGGAGGCGAAGCGGGTAGCGTCACGATCAATGATGGCCGGACGATCGACAGCTCCGGTTCTCTGCCCACTGTCGACGACCTTCTCAACCGCTACGTCGACGCTCTCGGTGGCGCCGCTGCGCTCAAAGCCTTGAAGAACCGCGTCACCAAAGGGACGATGGACATCGTTGGTCACAGCCGAGGCGAAGCGTTCGAGATGTACGAACAGGCGCCGAACAAGGTGTTGCATGTATTTCATGAAAAGGACGGCACAACCAAAGTCGGTTTCAATGGACGAGTCGGGTGGGACTTCGACAAAACTACCGGCGTGAGGATGTTGAAAGGCTCCGAGCTGGCACAGCTACAAATCGATGCTTACTTTTACGGCCCGCTGGAACTAAAGAAGAACTTCACGAAAGTAACGCTCGCCGGTATGAGCAAGATCGGCTATCGAGACGTTTACGTGATCGACCTGCAACACGCGGCGGGAACCGTCGTCAGAGTGTACCTCGACGCGCAAACATACCTGCTCGCGCGCACAAACACCGTGCGCAGGTGGGGACCCGTTTCCGCGTCTGTTGAGATCTATTACGACGATTGGCGTGAGGTTGACGGAACAAAACAACCCTTCAGCATGACTTTTAGCTTTCCCAAGCTAACGGTAAGCGTCCACGTCGACGAGATCCGCCACGACGTCGCGCTCGATCCCGCGATCTTCGACCCGCCAAAATAATTATTCGCGATAAAGATTGTCGAAGCGCATGCTCGACGGTGTGAACCGCAGGTCGACCGTGCCGGTTGGGCCATTGCGCTGCTTGGCGATGATCAGCTCGGCGATATTCTTTCGATCTTCCGGCATCGCTTCGCGTTCTTCCGGCGACTTGTATTGCTCCTCACGAAAGATGAAAGCGACGACGTCCGCGTCCTGTTCCAACGCTCCCGACTCACGCAGGTCAGCAAGCTGCGGGCGGTGATCCGAACGCGATTCCGGCGCGCGTGAGAGCTGCGACAACGCGACGAGCGGCACGTTCAACTCTTTCGCCAATCCCTTCAACTCGCGCGAGATCTGCGAAACTTCCTGCTGGCGCGACTCGACACGCTTCGCCGATCCCGACATCAACTGCAAGTAGTCCACAATGATCAAATCGAGCTTTTTCTGTTCCGCCGCGAGCCGGCGCGCTTTGGCGCGCATCTCCAACACGCTCAATCCCGGAGTGTCGTCGAGGTAAATCTTCGTCTCCGCGAGGATGCCGAGTGACTTCGCAATCTGCGCCCACTCGAGTCGTGAAAGAAAGCCGTTGCGAAAACGCTGTGCGTCGATGTTGCCCTGGGAACAAAGCATGCGCATCACCAGCGACTCCTTTGACATCTCGAGCGAGAACACGCCAACAACTGCGCCCGCGAGAATCGCCGCGTTCTCCGCGAGCATCAACGCAAAACTCGTCTTTCCCATCGACGGACGTGCGGCGAGGATGATCAGATCCGAGTTCTGGAGTCCTGACGTCATCTTGTCGAGATCGGGAAAACCTGTCGTGAGACCCGTCAACACAGCCGCTCTACCTTCCATCTCCTGGACTTTCTCGAGCAGCGTCTCCGCGATCGGTTTGACGTGTACGAAGCCTTGCCGGATGCGTTCGTCGGCAAGCTGGAAGATCGCTTGTTCGGCGTGGTCCAGAATGATTTCCGGTTCGTCTTCTTCCGCGAGTGCTTCCTGGGTGATCTTGTTGGAAGTCTTTACGAGCTGCCGCAGCATCGACTTGCCGCGAACGACTTTCGCGTAGTGCGCGATGTTCGTCGAGTGAGGCAGGCCGTACGTCAGGTTAGTGATGAAACTGATCCCGCCGACGGCTTCGAGCGCGTTCTCTTTCTTTAACTCTTCACCGATCAGAATGGGATTGATCTCTGCGCCACGCTCGAAAAGCATGATCATGGCAACAAAGATTCGCCGGTGGGAGGGAACGTAGAAATCCTCGGGGCGAAGTTGTTCGATAGCCTGACTAATCAGGCCATTGTCGAGCAGCACGGCGCCCAGAATGGCGCGCTCTGCTTCGGAACTATTTGGGAGTGCACGTTCGAAAGGTTGGTCGCGAATGAGATCAGGAGTGGCCATTAAGTAATTATGAATTACGGATTTTTGGTTGAGAGAACTTTTGTGATTCTTCTTTGTGAACCTTTGTGTTCTAAGAAAAAGGCGCCGCAAGTTACGAGAACCTGCGGCGCCAGACTATACATCAGCTCGCTGTTTTATCGTATTTTTACTCAGCAGCAGTTTCTTCTTCGCTACTCGCGGCCTGTTTTGCAACTTCGGCTTGCTGTTCGGGTGTCATGTGGCCGACGATGACTTCGCCTTCCGGAGCCACTCTGACCTTCAGATCGATCGTGACTTCGCGATGCAGCCTGACCGGAACGACGAAATCACCGACGCGCTTCAAAGGCTCACGCAAGTGGATACGGTGGCGGTCGATCTCATAACCGCGTTCTTTCAATGCTTCCGCGAGGTCCATCGAGGTAACTGATCCGTATAAGTGGCCCTGCTCGCCGGCTTTTCTCTTGAACTCGAGCTCCAGCGACGTCATCTGCTGCGATTGCGCTTCCGCCGTTGCACGCTCTTTCGCTTCCTTCTTCAGGAGCGCCGCGCGCTCCGCCTCGATTCCCTTGACGTTTCCGGCCGTCGCCTCAACCGCGAGATTGCGGGGCAGCAAGTAGTTGCGAGCGTAACCAGCTCTCACTCTCACGATCTCGCCGCGTGCACCGAGGTCGTCTACATCTTCGCGCAAAAGTACTTTCGTGTGTGCCATGTTCCTTCTCCTGTCCCCTCCGGTTAATCGGTCGTGTACGGAAGCAGCGCGATGTTGCGGGCGCGCTTGATCGCTTCCGCGAGCATCCGCTGATGCGTCGCGCAATTACCGGAGATTCGCCGCGGCAAAATCTTTCCTCTTTCGGGCAGGTAGTTCTGCAACAGCCTGACGTCCTTGAAATCGATCAGGTCGACTTTGTCGATACAAAACCGGCAAACGCGTCGCCGGTGCATGCGTCGCGCACCGGCGCGACCACCCATTGGGCGTCGATCCGAATCGTCATCACCATCGTAGCCACCGCCGCCGCGCGCGCGGTCTTCATAATTCATTGCCATAATTATCCTCTTTAACTCGTCGCTAAAATCTATTCGCCAGACGCCTCAGCAAAATCCATAGTTGCTCCGCGCCGCGACTGTGAGCCCTGCGAAGAAGGACGCTTCGCGACCTTGCGCGCACGACGGTCTTTCAACTTCTGCGCACGCCGCCGATCTTCGTCGACCCGCACCGTGATATATCGCAACACACGATCGTTGACGCGCATGCGACGTTCGAGTTCGGCAATCTCACGGCCGGACCCTTCAATTTCGAGGAGCACAAACGTGCCGTCCTTGTGGTGCAGAATCTCGTAGGCGAGTTGGCGTTTGCCCATCGTCTCGGCCTTGGTCACCACGCCGCCCTGGTCCGTAACGATCTGCGAGAAGCTCTCGGTGAGTTTCGGCACTTCGTCGTCGGCAGTTGGGTCTACTATGAAGACCACTTCGTACTGTCTCTTCGTTTCCAAAATCAAACCTCCAATCAGGTCAATTAAACTCAGCCATGGCTTTCAAAGCGCCATCCCTGATAATCGTTCGTATTGCTTTCGCGCTCTGCTCGACCGTTTCGATCACAAGGGGCCGCTCGCTTCGCGAGAACGTATCGAGCACAAAACCTTTCGCATCCGAGATTGGGTGTTCGGGCTGTATCCCGATCCTCAACCGCACGAATTCGTTCGTGCCTACTTCGGCAATGATCGACTTCAGCCCGTTGTGCCCGCCCGCCGTGCCGCGCTCGCGTATGCGAATCTTTCCGAGCGGCAGTGCAAGGTCATCCGAAATCACAACCAATTGATTAATCGGCGCCTCGCTCTCGATCTTTGCGAGCAAACAAGAAACGGCGTGACCACTCAGGTTCATGAACGTCTGCGGCTTCGCGAGTTTTGTTCGCACACCCTCGATTTGCGCGCGTCCCACTAAAGCACTGCATTCGCGGCGGCTCACCGCGATGCCTTCGTCCTGGGCCAACTTGTCAATCACCATAAACCCCAGATTGTGGCGCGACCACTCGTACTCTTTTCCAGGGTTTCCCAGACCAACAATTAACATTGGTCACAAAGGGCACAAAAAATACACAAACTGACTTTGTGCATTTTTGTGGCCCTACTCTCCTTCGCCTTCGCCCTCTTCTTCCTTCTTACCCTTGCCGATTACTTCAGGCTCAGCAGGCTCTTCACCTTCAACTGCCGGCGCCGCGACAACCTCTTCCTTCACGATACCGACCGTCGCGATGACGAGCTCAGCATCCATCAAGATCTCAATAGCTTCACTCACGGGAATATCCGAAACGTGTAGAACGTCGTGCACGTCGAGATTGGAGACATCGACGTCTATCGAATCGGGAATCTCTCGCGGTTCACAGCGGATCTCGATTTCGCGTACGACCTGTTCCAGCACGCCCTGCTTCTCTTTGACGCCGATCGGTTCGCCGACCAGGTGCAGCGGCACCGTCACTTCGATCTTCTGTCCCTTCACGAGTCTCGTGAGATCGGCGTGTATGAGTCGACCCTTAACCGGATCGATCTGACGATCGTGAAACATGACTTCACTCGCCCCAACGCCTTCAACATCGATCGTGAAGATCGTGTTTCGTCCCGCGTCGGAACGGAGAATCGCAGCCAACTCACTCAGCGGAGCAACGGCGGCAACTGTTTCCGCTCCGCCTCCATAAACCGTAATGGGGACCATCCCCGCACGACGCGTTCGCCGTGCATCGTTCTTTCCGCGCCCGTCGCGCTGTTTTGCCTGCACCTTGTATTCTTTTTTCTCCGCCATGATTTCTCCTTACAAACTTTCAGCGACCCGGGCGCTGGCCCAGGGTCGCTGATGGTCTTCACTTTAAAGCCATCAGTGTTTGCCCTTCATACGAAGAGCGAGGAAACAGAAGTCTCCTCGTGGATCGACTTGATCGCTTTCGCCAGAAGCGGCGCGATACTTAGTACTTTTATTTTATCCAACTCGCACGCGTGATCGCGTAGCGGAATTGTATTCGTAACAATTATCTTCTCAATATCCGAGTCACGCAGCATTTCAACTGCTTGACCCGAAAACACCGGATGCGTGAAGCACGCGTGTATTCGTTCCGCACCCGCTTCCCGCAATGCGCGCGCAACTTTTGTCAACGAACCACCCGTGTCGCACATGTCGTCGACGATCAAACAATTGCGCCCGCGAACGTCACCAACGACATTCATCACCTCGGCGACGTTGGCCTTCTCGCGACGCTTGTCGCAGAGCGCGAGTTCTGCGTCGAGTCGTTTCGCGTAGGCACGAGCACGTTCAGCACCGCCTGTATCCGGAGCAACGACCGTCAGGTTCGGCAGCGGATGCTCCTGATAGTAACCGATAAAGACCGGCGCGGCATAAAGGTGGTCCACCGGAATATCAAAGAACCCCTGGATCTGCGCGGCGTGCAGGTCCATGGTCAACAATCGATCGGCGCCTGCGACTGTTATCAGATTGGCGACGAGCTTCGCCGATATCGGAACGCGCGGTCGGTCTTTCTTGTCTGATCGACCGTAACCGTAATACGGAATCACGGCTGTGATGCGCTCCGCTGACGATCGACGAAACGCATCGAGCATCACGAGCAGTTCCATTACATGCGCATCGGTCGGCGGGCACGTCGGCTGCACGATGAAGACGTCGCCGCCGCGCACGTTTTCATCGATGTGAAAGTTGAACTCGCCGTCAGAAAAGCGCTCCGGAAACGCTTTCCCCATGTCACAACTCAGTTGGCGACAAATCTCTCCCGCCAACTTCGGATTCGCATTTCCGGAAAAGATCTTGATGCCGCCGGTTGTGCTCATAAAGATTTGGCTGGGGCGGGTGGATTCGAACCAACGAATGCCGGTTCCAAAGACCGGTGCCTTACCACTTGGCTACGCCCCAGTATCTGTTTAGCTATATGCAGTTTTAAGAGAGCGTAAAAAGCGGGAACCCAGATGAATTTATTGCCGTGAAGTACTCGTCGCGCGAAAGTGTGTGACACGGAAAAACCTTCCATCCCGCTTCACATCTCAGATTTTCTAAGGCACGATCCCTAATCGCCCTGTCATCAAAGACACCAAACACGCTCGAACCGCTTCCAGCCAACAAAGCGCCCCGCGCACCTGCTTCAAGCAACGCTATTTTAACGCGCTTAATTTCAGGCTCTATCTCAAAGATCACGGTTTCAAAATCATTACGCAGACGCTGGCCGGCGGGCCATTGCGTGCTGTCGGCGGAAATCAGTTCCGCTAAGGAACTTGAAAGAATAGAGTCGGAGTCAGAAGTTGTCAAGGAAGCAACATTTAGCGACGCATACGCATTCGCGGTGGCGACACCTGCGTTTGGAGTAATGATGATCAGGTGTTGTGTCGGTGCGTCGGGAAGCGGCGAAATCGTTGTACCCGTGCCGGTTGCAACAGACCGCCCACCCGTAAGAAAGAACGGGACGTCGGAGCCTAAGCCGCTTGCAAGCCGTGTTAATTCATCGATCTTCAGGCCACCGCGCCAGAGGCCGTTGAGCGCCATCAGCGTGAGTGCGGCATTAGAAGATGCACCACCCAAGCCGCCCTTTGCTGGAATTCGCTTCGTCAGGTTTATTTCAGCGCCGAGTGTGCACCGCAGATGGTCCTGCAATGCCACGGCCGCTTTGATTATTAGGTTCGAGGCGTCGATCGGTATCTGCGCGTCGTCGCAAGTCAGGACGATTTGACTGTCATCCCGCAGAGCGAAAGTGAATTCATCTCGAAGTGAAACAGTTTGCAGAACGGTGATCAGCTCGTGATAACCGTCGGGTCGTTTACCGAGAATACGCAAGAACCAATTGATTTTGGCGAAGGAAGGAAGGCTGAGAGAGGTCGTCGTCAACGCGTAATGAAAGTCTGTGTCAGATAAACTGAGCCGTCAGGGGCGATGTAACTTCCGATCGCCATCGCACGAAACTCCGGGGACAAGATGTTTGCACGGTGTTTGGGAGATAACATCCATCTCTCAACAGCAAACGCGCCCGGATCGTCGTAGCCCTGATTGTACGCGATGTTCTCCCCGAGGATGGAATAGTGAATGATGCCGGCGAGTCGCGCGCGGTCTCGGAGGCGGAGTCCCTCGGGGGTGGCGTGTGCGAAAAACTTCTCCCGCGACATTAACTCAGAATGAGCACGCGCCATGCGACAAATGTCGCTGTCCCAGGCTAGCGGAGGCAGGCCGTTTTGGATACGGGCGATGTTGGTCTGGTCAAAAGCGCGCTTTTCGATGTCGTTTGGCTGCGCAGCGTCCTGTGCGGAGATCGATATCGTGAGAATGAGTAAACACAGCGCCAGCGATGGGAGTCGGTACCACATACCAACTTCAAAATACCGCTGCGACAAACATGGATCAACATGTTTTTGTTTCCAGTGAATCCTGTGTAGTTTTTAACAAGAATTCAGGGTTGGGCGGGAGTTTCGGGGATTGGTAGCGAGAACCGTCTGACGGCGCGCATCCAGGAGGATTTGGTGGGGTAGCAGTAGACAAAAACCACGATCGCCACCGCGCTGGTCCAGTACGTGTAGAGGTCGTTACCCGTAATCAACGTCGTCACAAAACCAAGTACCGCGATGGCAGCGGCCATCAATGCGAGTTGAAGAGTAGTTCTCTCCAGAGTCCTCAGCAGACCACTGAGACCCGCGAGGCCGACAATATCCTGTAACCTCATCGTTGCGAACCTACTTCGCCGCCACCAAACCGCCCCCAGACCGAAGAGCAAAACGAGAATCCTGATCGCGGCATCGAGCGGCGGATTGTATGGCTGCTGATTGAGGTAAGGGCGGCTCAGAAATGCGACAACCGATAGCAGAATCGTGGCGACCAGAAGCCCGAGGATCGTCGTCGCGGCGGCTTTGTGCCGGCGCACCAATTCCGCTTGAACTTCTGGCGAAGTGGGATCCAAGCTTATCTCCTTCTCTGCGGCCCTCTGCGTATCTCCGCGTTCTCTGCGTTGAAAAATAATCTTAACGCAGAGAACGCGGAGATACGCAGAGGGCCGCAGAGAAAACTAAGGCTTGATCGCGGCGGGTGCCGGGGCCGAGGTGGACGCCGAAGGCTGTGCTCCTGACGCTTTCGGCGAGCGCTGTGTAGGCGCATCCGGCGTGGTCAGCACCGGCAACGTTCCGTTGTAACGCAGGGCCTCGTCGATCAGGTCTTTTCCTTCTTTTCCATCCTTGCTGATCAGGATACCGTTCTTATTCGTGGTCACGTCGGCCTTACCCGAAACCTGTTGCATCAAATTCCCCATGAAGCTTTGCGCTTGGCGCTTCGAGCACGGATTTGGCGTGCTTTTTTCAGGAATTGGCGCACCAATGATGTTCAGTTGCTCGCGTGCCTTCTGCGTGAACTCGCTGTCAGGAAACTCCTGCACCAGCTTTTGGTAATACCGCGCAGCTTCGTCTGGTTCCTCTTCAGCCTGGTAGGTCGTCGCCAGCCGGTAAAAAACTTCGTCGTTGTACGAGAAGCACGGATACTTGTCGGCAATCTCCTTCAAACGCGACTGCGCGCCTTTGAGTCCGCCCTTTCCTGTCGCGTACTTGACGTCCTGATAGAAGCGAGCGACCTGAAGATTGTGCATCGCGAGGTTCTCCTGGACTTCCCTGAGTCTCGCGTCGACCGTGTCGCGCAAAGGGCTCTTCGGATACTGCTGAATCAGCACCTTCAGACGCATCTCCGCTTTACGGGCGTGGGAAATGTCGCGGTTCGACAATCCCATTTGCCGCATTTCCGCTTCCGCGACTTTCAGACTCGCGTCGTCGGCCAATGGGTCGGTTGGGAAGAACGTGAGCCAGTCCTGATAAGCCTGCGCGGCCTGAATCAACGCGCTCGTCGTTCCTTCGAGGAAGAACGAGTCGGCAATGGCTAACTTGGCAAGCGGCAGAAACGGCGAATCCGGATAGGTGTTGATAATGGTCGAGAAGAGCAGGCGGCCTGTGTCGTAGTTGTTTTTGCGCACTTCCTTGGCGGCTTCTTCGAAGAGCACGCGGTCGCGGCCGGCCACTGGAGCGCCTGTCAACTCGGCGTACTTGTCCTCACCGCCGCCAAACAGACCGAAAAACTTGCCGCCGCTCTTTTTCTTCTTCTTCGCGTCGTCGGTCGCAACCGCGCCTGCGCCTTTGCGGGCGCTGGCCGTCTCCTGTAGTCCTGTCTCGACGCGCGTATTCAATTCGGCAACGGAGGTCTCGAGACGATCCAAAGCGGTCGCGTCAAACTTCTCTGCTTTCTCGTTTTTCGAACGAATATCGTTTACGTCGGACG
>DATNCH010000251.1:0-6273 GCA_035571655.1 Pyrinomonadaceae bacterium | reverse complement strand
CGCCCGCGTTGTTTGCACGAGCTGTTTGAGGAGCAGGCCGCGCGTACGCCCGAGGCTATCGCCCTCGTCTTCGAGGATGAGCGACTGACTTACGCCGAGCTCAACGAGCGCGCGAATCAATTGGCAGCTCGACTTCGGCAGCTTGGTGTCGCGCCCGAAGCGCGAGTTGGATTGCGTGTCGAGCGCAGCCTGGAAATGGTCGTTGGCCTACTCGGCATCTTGAAGGCAGGTGGCGCCTACGTTCCTTTAGATCCATTAGACCCATCCGATCGCCTTGCGTTCATGCTTGAAGACTCGGGCGCGGAAGTGCTTATCACGCAGCGCCGCTTCGGCAATGCGGTAACTGAAGCACGTGTCCTCTACCTGGACGAATTGAACTTGCAGGTTGACGGTGCGGTGACCAGTTCAAACACGGACGTCGAGAATCTTTGTTATGTGATCTACACGTCGGGCTCAACCGGTCAACCGAAGGGTGCGATGAATACTCATCGAGCCGTCTTCAACCGCCTTGCATGGATGCAAGAGACTTACAAACTCACCCCAGCCGACCGCGTGCTGCAAAAAACTCCTTTCACGTTTGACGTGTCGGTGTGGGAGTTCTTCTGGCCTCTGATGGTCGGTGCAAGCCTCGTGATCGCACGACCCGGAGGCCACCAGGACCCAGCTTATCTCGCACGCTTGATTACTGCCGAGCAAGTGACAACGCTGCACTTCGTCCCCTCGATGCTGCAACTGTTTCTGGATGAACCTCAGGTAAGCCGCTGTCACTCTCTGAAGCGAGTGATCTGTAGCGGCGAAGCTCTGCCACTCGCCCTGCAGGAACGTTTCTTCGAATTGTCTGACGCCGAATTGCACAATCTCTACGGCCCGACCGAGGCAGCCGTGGACGTGACCTTCTGGGCGTGTGAGCGCGGGAGCACGCGGCATACGGTCCCGATTGGACGACCAATCGCCAACACGCAGATTCACCTCCTCGACCGGTACCTGCGCCCAACTCCGATCGGCGTCGTGGGAGAGTTACACATCGGAGGCATCGCGGTAGGACGCGGTTACTGCGACCGGCCGGACCTCACAGCTCAACGATTTATCCCGGACGCTGTCGGAGGTGTGGGAGCGCGGCTCTACAAGACCGGAGATCTTGCGCGGTATCTGCCGGACGGGAGTATCGAGTTTTTAGGGCGGGTGGACCATCAGGTCAAGTTACACGGTCTCCGCATAGAGCTCGGTGAGATTGAGGCTGCGCTGGCCGAATGTTCTGCGGTGCAGGAAGCGATCGTGATGGTCAGAGAGTTCGGGCCCGGCGATCACCGACTCGTAGCGTATCTGGTCCCGGATCCGCAAGAGGCTGCGGTCATCCGCAGATTGCTGCAACTTGAAAAAGAAGGACTGCCGTCCGGCCAATCGACTTATGAACTACCGAATGGGATGTCGGTCGTTCATCTGAACAAGAACGAGACCGATTTCCTATACGAGGAGTTGTTCAAAGATCGCTCGTACCTGAAACACGGCATCGTACTCGACGATGGCGCTTGTGTCTTTGATGTGGGAGCGAATATCGGCCTCTTTTCGCTGTTCGTCGGGCGTGAATGCAAGGGTGCAAGGATATACGCGTTCGAACCTATCCCGCCAGTCTTCGCGACCCTACAGGCCAATGCCTCGTTGTACGGGCTCGACGCGAAGCTGTTTGAGTGTGGGCTTTCAGATCAGGCAGGCAGCGATAGGTTTACTTACTATCCGCACCTGTCGATTGTCTCCAGCCGTTTCGCGGAATTGAAAGCCGAGCGAGACGTCGTCAGATCATTCCTGCTGAAGAGCAACGAGAACGCCGAGTTAGATTCTTCAATGCTCGACGAGTTGCTGAACGAGCGATTAACCAGCGAGACCTTCCCGTGCCAGCTCCGCACGATCTCTGACGTGATGCGTGAGGAGGAAGTTGAGCGCATCGACTTGCTCAAGATAGACGTCGAGAAGAGCGAGCTGGAAGTGTTGCGCGGCATCGCCGATCGAGACTGGCCCAGGATCAAACAGATCGTCGTGGAAGTGCACGACATAGGCGGGCGGCTCGCTGAAGTTACGAACTTATTGGAAGAGCGGGGATTTCGGATCGCTATCGAGCAGGACACGTCACTTCAGGAGACGCCACTCTACAACATCTACGCCAGGCGCGCCCAGGAAGCCCACGAGACGCGCCAACAAGATGAGCACGCCGTGCGGTGGGAAGGTATTGGCGCGCTGAGAAGAGACGTCGAGGGTTATCTTCGCGAGCGATTGCCGTCGTACATGGTGCCCTCGACTTTCGTTTTTCTCGACACATTCCCGATTCTTTCGAATGGCAAGATTGACCGGCGGGCTTTGCCGGCACCGAAACAAGAACTCTCCAACCTCGCGAAAAATTTTGTCAGCCCACGCAATCCGGAAGAGAAGGCGCTGGCCGAGATCTGGGCCGAGGTTCTGCGAGTCGCCAGGGTCGGTATACACGACAACTTCTTCGCACTCGGCGGCGACTCGATACTCGGCATACAGATCGTCGCTCGCGCCAATCGAGCCGGCCTCAATCTGTCGCCGCGTCAGATTTTCCAGTACCAGACCGTGGCTCAACTCGCAGCAGTTGCCGGCCGCTCTCAAGCTTCACAAGCCGAACAGATCGCGGTGACGGGCGAGGCGCCGTTAACACCTATTCAGCATTGGTTCTTCGAACACGATTTGCCAAACCCACACCACTGGAATCAATCTGTCGTGCTCGAAACTCGCCAGGTGTTAAATCCGGTTCTGCTGGAAAGAGCTTTCAAACATTTGCTGGCGCATCACGATGCGTTACGCCTGCGCTTCACTCGTCGCGAATCAGGTTGGGAACAGTTCAATACCGCCGTCGAAGACACGGTGCCATTTTCAGTCAGGGACTTGTCGACCCTGTCTGACTCTGAAGAAGCGATGATTGAAGCGGCAGCGATCGAGTTGCAGAGCAGCTTGAACATCTCGACTGGACCAGTGTTGCGAGCCGCTTACTTCGACTGCGGACCTGACAAGGCGGGCAAACTGCTGCTCGTCATTCATCACCTCGTAGTCGACGGGTTTTCGTGGCGCATCCTGATCGAAGACTTGCAGCTTGCCTATCAACAGGAGAGCCGCGGTGAAACGGTCAGCCTTGCGCCCAAGACAACCTCGTATAAAACGTGGGCCAACGGGCTGAAGGAATACGCGTCGTCGCCGGTCGTCGAACACGAGTCAGATCACTGGCTGACTGCGTTACCTGAGCAAACAGCTAGTCTGTCGGAATTTAATAGTGGACCCAATACGGAAGCTTATGCGCGAACCGTGTCGGCTGCTTTGAGCAGCGAACAAACGCGTGCTCTCCTCCACGACCTTCCATCGGTCTATCGTTCGCAAATCAATGAAGTGTTGCTGGCGGCCCTCGCCTGGTCGTTCTCCCAGGAAACTGCTGCATCGTCGTTGCTGGTCGATCTGGAGGGACACGGCCGAGAAGCCGTAGTCGAAGGCGCCGACGTTTCACGCACAGTCGGATGGTTTACTGCAATCTATCCGGTGGTGCTCAAGCTGGACAAGTCTGTTAGTCCGACCGCGATGCTAGCTCTCATAAAAGGAGAACTACGACGGATTCCAGGTCACGGTGTCGGCTTCGGAATCGCGCGTTATCTGCGTAACGATGATCGCGCGGCTCATCTGAAAGCATTGCCGCAACCCGAGGTGAGTTTCAATTATCTCGGTCAACTCGATTCCGTCTTCGAGGATGAAGGTCTCTTTGAGAGTGCTCGAGAGATCGTTAGCGGGCTTCGCAGTCCGCAGGGCCAGAGACGTTACTTGTTGGAGATCAACGCCAGCATTATCGATCGGCGCCTCAAGTTAAACTGGACTTACAGCCAGAACACTCACCACCACGACACCATCGAGAGACTGGCCCGGAATTTTCTCAAAGCGCTTCAGGAGATCATCGACGGCGCAGCGTCGCACGAGACGGCGCTTCTCACACCCGCGGACTTTCCGCTGACAAAGCTCGATCAATCAAGGCTTACCAGGCTGCTCGAGAAATACGGCGACGTCGAAAACATTTACCCCGTGGCGCCAGTGCAAGAGGGACTGCTCTTCCATAGTTTTTACGAGACTCGCTCGGGTATCTACGTCGAACAGCTAAGTTTCCTCCTGCGCGGAAAGCTGGACGTGAAAGCATTTGAGCGTGCGTGGCAGAAGGTAGTCGATCGGCACGACATCCTGCGCACAGCTTTCGTCTGGGAAAAAGCTGACGAACCTTTACAAGTGGTCAGTCGAGGAGTCGCTGCGCGTTTGGCGACAGAAGACTGGCGCGGCCTGAGCGCGACCGAGCAAAAGCAGCGCTTCGAGTCGTTTCTTCAGTCAGATCGCAAACAGAACTTCGCTCTCGATCAAGCGCCGTTGACGCGCCTGGCGCTCTTCCAGGTTGACGAAGATGTACATCAGTTTGTCTGGAGTCATCACCACCTGCTGCTGGACGGCTGGTCGTTGCCGCTCATTCTCAACGAAGTCTTCACCTTTTATGAAGAGTTTGTTGAAGGCAGGGAGTTGCCGCTCAAGCCGGCGCCGCAATATCTGAATTACATCGCATGGCTTCAGAAACAAGATTTCACCGCTAGTGAAGCCTTCTGGCGGCAAACATTGGAAGGCTTCTCCACGCCGACCCCGCTGACGTTAGATCGCACGCAAGAGCCTTCGACCGATCTAACGCACGTTTATGGTGAGGAACAGTCGCACGTCTCGCAGGCTACGACGGCCGCTCTCCAATCGTTTGCGCGTCGCCAACGGTTAACCCTGAACACCGTGCTCCAGGCCGCGTGGGCGTTGGTGTTACATCGTTACAGCCGCTCAGAAGATATTGTTTTTGGAACCACAGTCTCGGGCCGGCCGGTGTCGCTGCCTGAAGTGCAGGAAACGGTCGGAATTTTCATCAACACGTTACCGGTGCGAGTGCAAATTCCATCCGGCGGACGCGTGTTGACCTGGCTCCAGGAACTTCAGGACAAGCAAGCGGAATTACAAAAGCATGAACACACGCCGCTGATCGAAATCCAGGGCTGGAGCGAAGTGCCGCGTGGGACGCCGCTCTTCGAGAGCATCCTGGTGCTGTTGAATTATCCGATCACGGCTGCGCTGCAACAGTCACAGAAAACCTTACGCATAGAAGAACCGAAGTGGTTTGAGCAGACGAATTACCCGCTGACAATACAGGTGACTCCAGGCCTGCAACTGTTGTTGAGAGCCACTTACGATCCGCACCGTTTCGACGCTCAAACCGCGCAACGCATGCTCGGCCACTTTCGCACAGTGCTCGAGTCGATCGTGGCCCAACCGGACGCTCATCTTTCTGAGATTTCACTGCTGACCGAAGCGGAACGACAACTGCTCCTGGAGTGGAACGACACCCAACGTGACTACGTGGACCATCACTGCCTGCACGAGCTCTTTGAAGAACGGGTCGAACGCGCTCCAAACGCCATCGCCGTCACGTATGACGATGAGCAGCTCAGTTACGACGAACTAAATCGACGAGCAAACCAACTAGCGCGTCATTTGCGAAACCTTGG
The DNA here is from genome assembly GCA_035571655.1 of Pyrinomonadaceae bacterium. GTDB lineage: Bacteria > Acidobacteriota > Blastocatellia > Pyrinomonadales > Pyrinomonadaceae > PSRF01. The sequence goes on along the minus strand of DATNCH010000251.1, from coordinate 700 downwards.
CGTCGGCCCTGAAGTTCTCGTCGGCATTTGCGTCGAACGGTCCATCGAAATGATCGTCGGACTTCTCGGCATCTTGAAATCCGGCGCAGCTTACGTACCGCTCGATTCGTCGTATCCGCTGGAGCGTCTTTCGTTCATGCTCGAGGATGCCACGCCGGGAGTGCTGCTGACACAAGAGAAGTTGCTGGAGATCTTACCTTCGCACTGGGGCCACACGATTTGTCTGGATAGTGACTGGCCAATTATCGCCGCGGAAGACGAGCAGAACCTGCCTCGCATCGCGACCGAAGAAAATCTCGCTTACGTTATCTACACCTCGGGTTCCACTGGCCGGCCCAAAGGCGCAATGCTCACCCACAAAGGCGTGGTCAATTGCGTGCGCTGGATGCAAGAGACTTACGAGCTCGACGAAACAGATCGCTTCCTGCTCAAGACGTCACTCAATTTCGATCCATCGGTGTGGGAGCTGTTTTGGACCTTGTGGGTAGGTGGTCGCGTTGTGGTCGCACGACCGGAAGGACATCTGGATACCGCTTATCTCGTTGAAACGATCAGACGAGAACAAGTAACGACTGTCTACTTCGTGCCGCCGATGCTTCGCGCGTTTTTAGAACAAGCTGGAGTCGAGCGTGCGAACTCGCTAAGGCGAGTGATTTGCGGCGGAGAAGGACTGCCGAAAGAAACGATGGATCGCTTCTTC
>DATNCH010000250.1:0-13347 GCA_035571655.1 Pyrinomonadaceae bacterium | reverse complement strand
CACGCACGTCGCCCATACTCATCAATCGGCTCCGAGACCCAAATCCCTTCGTCATCCCGCCCCCGATGCTCCACACTCTCGAGCATCGGGCCGATAAATCTCCCCGCGTCAACCCCAACAATTCCCGCAATCCCACACATCAGTAAAATCCGTTCACAAATTACACAAAGAAGGGTTGGCGTTCGCGGAGAGAATCGAGCACACGGAATGTCGCGCGGCTGGTTGCAGCCAACTCATCGATCGCGATCGGCGCCGGTCCACCTTCCAGCACGCTCGCGCAAACCTGGCGCACCTGCGCTTGTTGTCCCTTGTCCTGCGCCTTCAACGTGACCTGCTCCTCGCGCCCGTCCTTGTAGAGCGTCGCACGTCGAAAGTCGTCGAGCACAAACACTCTTCCTACTCCAAAGATCTCGACGCGCTCCTTGGCGAGTCCTTTATCGCCTTCGCTCAGATATGCGATGCTTCCATTCGAACCGTCAGCAAAACGCACGGTGATGAAAACAGAGTCGGCATCGACGATCTTGGTCGACTTTGCGCTCACAGACTCAGCAAAGACCGACACCGGCGGAGCTCCCGTGAAAAACTGCATCAGGTCGACGAAGTGACAGACCTCGCCGACGATTCGTCCACCTCCCTCCTGCGCATCCTGTGTCCAGTGTTCCTTCGGGATCCGACCCGCGTTCACGCGATAGAGTATCGAAAGCGGCGTCTCACGATCCGCAAAGAAATCCTTCGCGCGTTGAGCAAGCGGTGAGAAGCGGCGGTTGAAACCGACCATCAGTTTTCCATTTGAACCGGCAGCAACTTCGAGAACTGACTCCAACTGTTCGTCGTCGAGCGCCAGCGGTTTCTCGACGAAGACGTGCTTGTCTCGTTCGAGCGCCTTTCGTGCGAGCTCCGCGTGCAGATCGTGTCGCGTTCCGACTACGACAAGGTTTACATCCGCGTCGTCGAGCACTTCTTCCGCGCTCGACACAGCGTAGGCAAAGCCAAATCTCTTCCCAACGTCGTGTGCGGAGATCCCCGAGGCCGTCGTAATCAATCGAAACTCGACGCCTTCGGTTTTGAAGTGAGGAAGCAACATGGCCGGGACGTAGCCGCCCGCGCCGATTACGCCCAACACGATCGCTTTCTCTGCCTTTCGAATCGGTGTGCCGAGCGACACTCTGCGAGCGACGTCTGCCTCGGGATCATAGTTGAGAACAACACCGAGATACGGCTCCTGCACATCGCCGGAGATCAACGCGTAAGCGCGATCCGCCTCGCCGATCGGAAACTGGTGCGTCGTCAATCGATCGACATTGACGCGCTTGCCGTCGACGAGCTCGAGAAAGCTCTCGATGTTTCTCTTCTCGGTCCAACGCACGTAGGGCAGCGGATAGTCGTGGCCTCTTTCTTCGTAATCGGGATCGTAACGGCCTGGTCCATACGACATCGAAATAATCAGCTTGAGCTCGCGGCTGAAGAAAGGTTGGCGCGGAATGTCCATGCCCGTCATGCCGACGACGATCACGCGACCCTTCAAACGCGAACCTCGCGCGGCCAGCTCGACGGGTTGATTTGAATCCGTCGCCGCTGTGATCAATACCGCGTCCGCACCGTGTCCACGCGTCCACGTTTCGATCTCTTTCGCTGCTGCATCACTCGAAACAATTGCCTTGTCAGCGCCCATTTCCAATGCGAGCGCAACGCGCGACTGGTCCAGGTCTAACCCAAACACGCGACAGCCGTTCGCTTTGAGTAGTTGCACCGTGAGTTGGCCCACCAAGCCCAGGCCGATAACGACAACTGACTCGCCGAGCGTCGGTTCAGCAAGTCGCACGCCCTGCAAAGCGATGGCGCCCAATGTTCCATACGCGCCCGATTCAAAACTCACGTCCTCGGGAAGATGCACACAGAGATTCTTCGGTACCGACAACACTTCCGCGTGTGAAGCAAAGCCGACCCCGGCACACGCCACGCGATCTCCGACCTGAAACTCCGTCACGTCATCCCCGACGGCTGCAACGATTCCCGCAGCGCTATAACCCAACGCCTGCGACGCGGATAACTTGTCGCGCACCGATGCAAACGTGTTGAGGATTCCTTCATTCTTCACTTTCGTAACAACAGCTTTGACGAGATCCGGGCGTTGCCGCGCCTCCTGGACCAGGCCTTTGCTGACAAGCTCAACCGCCGCACGTTCAGTCCCGGCACTAATCAACGACGCAACGGTGCGCACCAACACACGCCCTCTCTGCAACGCGGGCACGGGAACTTCGCCGACGAACGGCTTGCCGGTCTTTCGATTTTGGAGCACTTGCTTCATAAGTTATTTGCCGCAGATTTACGCAGAATCTGCGGCTAAAACCTGCTCGATTAACCCGCTCACCCACTCAGCACGCGCGTCCCACGTCCCCGACGCTACTGACGCCTGTCGCCGCGCAACCGCCGCAGCGTCGTTTTCGTGCAACGCCTCCTCAACCAGTCGCAGAAAGTCGTCGCGTGTGCGTGCGATTCGGAGTACGTCGCGCATCGGCTCGTATTCCGGCAATGGCGAAATCACCACGGGCTTCCCGGTCGCGAGGTATTCGCGAACCTTGATCGCCGAGCCATAGCTCGTAAAAGACTGCTCAGTTTCCCACGGCAGCACGCAAACGTCGAATCCGGCGGCGTAGCCCGGCAGATCCGCGTAAGGCACAGGCGGAAGGAAATGCACGTTTGGCAAGTCTTCGATCTCCAATCCGCGTGATTTGTTGCCGATGAATATCCAGTGCCATTCAGGACGCTCGCGCGACGCGCGCTTGATCAACTCCTGATCGACGAGCCATGGTTCGATCGCTCCGAAATAGCCGATGCGCGGCCGCGGAATCTGCGCGATCTCCGGCGCTACGGGTGTCTCGCGAACGCGCCGCCAATGATCGTAGTCGACCCCTTGTTCCAGCAGATGCGATCGTTCACAACCGCGCTTGGCTTCGCTAAAAAGTTTCCGGCCTGAATAAAAAATGAGATCCGCGGCGTCGATCGCCTGTTCGTGAAGGCGGCGTATCAATGCGGGATCGGTGGCATGATCCATCGTGTTCGCATCATACTTGTCTGACACGTGATAGACCACTGCCGATTCATCGAGAGTTCCAATCATGTCTGCGGCAGTGGGAATGGCAATCCAGAGAATGGGTTTCGCCAGCCCGCGACTGCGCGCGAGACGTTTGATCTGGCTGCCAAGCAAACGACGATTGATTTTGCGCGCCGTTGCAGAACCAAAGAATGGCAGGCTCGCGGGTGACACGACAGTGATCCCGTCGGCAGTCTCGCGTGCCAGCTTTGAATAACTTCCGAGCTTGCGCTTTATTCGTGGCAACAGATCTTTATGGGCCAGCCCGGGCAGGCCCATCGAGATCGAGTTAACAAAGATCACCTTGTTTCCGGCACGTGCAAACTTGCGCATGAGGTGCGCTTTGGAATGCGGATGGTGGTACCACCAATCCTCACCGCCAAAGCAGATGATTGATTGATCTCGCAGCACAGGATTAACAGGATTCTACATGATTACTCGCAAACAGCTTGTGCTTTTTTGTGGCGTGATATTTCTGCTCACGCTTGCGGTGCGACTGCTGACGTGGCAGGACAATGCTCGCGACATTTGGAAGGTGCAGACCAGCGTCGTAGAGGGTTACAAGGATTCGGCCCGCCAGTTGGCGACCGGCGACTTCAAGACGTTCGTCGGCGACATCAATCACTTCGGACATCCGCCGGGTTACCCGATTCTTCTCGCCGCGATCTTCAAGACCGCCGGTGAATCAACCACTGCCATCCACATCGTTCAGATACTCTGCGACGTCCTCGCGGTGGTCGTGCTGTTTCTGATTGCTTTAGAGTTGTTCTCGGTCGCGGTCGCCGTGATTGCGGCTCTGCTCGCCGCTGTTTCACCTCAGTTCGCATACTTCTCGGTCCTGTTGTTACCCGATTCACTGGTTGTGCTTCCGATTTTATTGGCAGTTTATTTCGTCATTCGTGCGCGCAGGAGTCCACGAGTTTCGTATTTCCTCATCGCGGGCGCACTCATCGGCGTCTCGTGCTGGTTCCGCGCGAATGCGTTGTTACTGCCGCTGTTTCTTGCCGTCGCTGCGGCGTTCCTGGTTGAGCGTGACAAAAGACTGCGGGCGGCGTCGGCCTTGATCGCCGGCGCAGTGCTCGCGATTGCGCCCATCACGATTAAGAACGCGATTGTGTATCGAGCGTTCGTGCCGTTATCACTCGGTGCTGGACAAACGCTGCTGGAAGGTATCGCAGAGTACGACAAAGCAAACCACTTCAACATACCCAACACGGACCTCGGTCTGATGCGACAGGAAGCTGCGTGGTACGGAAACCCGGAATACGCGCAGCTACTCTTCGGACGTGATGGTGTCGAACGCGATCGCGGGCGGGTGGCGCGTGGGTTTGCAGTGATACGCTCGCATCCCGTCTGGTTCGCGGGCGTCATGGCGCGACGTGGACTCGATTCGAATCGGCTCGAACCCGTTCCAGTACTCGCGTCTGAGTCTCCTGTGTCTCACGATCTCGCAGATGGTCCTGTAGTTTGGACCAGCACTGGCTGGGGACGCTTTAGCGGCGACGCATCAAAATACGGCACGCAAAGATCGTCAGACGTGATTGACGTACTGACAGGCGCAGATTACGTGTTCCACGTTCCGCTGAAGCTCGAACAAGGCCGCGTGCAAGTAACCATCACCGACGCCGCTGGCGAGAATGTGCTCGCGTGGCAAGGTGTCGATCTCGTCGAGGGTGTTTCCGCTGAAAATCAACCTCTTCGGAACCTCGCTATCCCTTTCGTGACGGGGAACACGTCCGGAGTGCGTCTGAACGTCGCGAACTTTGCTTCGCCGAATCCGGTGGTGACGGTTGGACCGATCCAGCTCGTCGAGCTCGGACCGAGTTCTTATCAGTGGCTGCGCTACGTGAGGATTCCGCTGGGCTGGGTGCAACGGACATTCAAGACCGCGGTGTTTGTGCCGCTCGTGGTGATCGGTCTGATCCTGTTGCTGCGGAAACGCGAATGGCGAACTCTCGCGATCATCCTTGCGGTACCTGCGTACTACGTGATCGTTCAATCAGCGCTGCACACCGAGCGGCGGTACGTCTACGTCATTCACTTCTTTTACCTGCTGGCGGCGGCGGTGACACTCTGCTCGCTATTCAACCTTCTTCGCAACGCAAAGACCCGATACGCCAAACGGCAGGTTCATATAACGCAGGATCCAACTCTCAGCGCCGAGTAACCGGCCAAAAACTCCATTCAACGCGGGCACGTTGATGTTGTTCTCCGACTCGGCTTTGATGCCTGTCAGTCGCATTAACTGTCTCCCCACCAAAATCGGCAGAAAGAACGTGATGTTCGCGTAAGTCGTGCGCTCGATTTCGAACCCGGCTCGCTCCAGCACCCGCCGAAGCTCCGGCAGACGATAACGGCGACGGTGATGACTGACGTCGTCCTGCAAGCCCCAGAGAAACATGAACGCCGGCACAAACAGCAGGACTCGTCCACCCGGCCGCAACACGCGCCGCAGCTCGGTCAGACCTGCGAGATCGTCGTCCAGGTGTTCGACGACGTCGAGCGCGGTTACGAGATCGAACGTGCCGTCTTCGTATGGGAGCGCTTCAGCAGCGCCGAGCCTGACTTTATCGAGCCCGCGCTCGCGACAGAACGCGAGTGCGTCTTCTGAGATATCGACGCCTTCCGCATCGCCGTACTTTGAAAGCAGGAGCAGGTTCGCGCCTGTGCCACAACCAACGTCGAGAATTCGCGGGCGTCGATCGCTGACGCGACGGCAAATGTCTTCGACGAAGCTCGCAATGATCCGGCGACGGCCGATGTGCCACCAGTGCGATTGCTCCACGCGAAAGAGAATCGGATACGTGTGCTCCATCATCTCGCGCGGAAGTGGGTTGGCGATGTGTTTTGCCTCTGATGGGTTCACAAAATTCGCACAAACAAGTAATCCACGGCCACACCCGCAAACACAATCAACACGCCATGCATCGGCAGCACGTAACGCATCTCGGCGTGCCCGACGGTGTCCGGAACCAAATAGTAAAGTACAGTCACGAGCAGTAAACAACTCGCGCGCCAATCTTTTCGCACCCCGATATAGATTCCAAGCGCCGCCAGCGGCAGAAACAGATAACGCACGACGCTCTGAATCATACCCAGCACATTCACTCCCAGCGCAACCGCTCCTCCCTGCCAGTGCTGCGGCAAACACCTTTGACTCGTCACGTTGATTCCATTCGACCCACTGTACGGCGCGGGATCTCCAGCAACCTTCAGCATGCTCCACATGCGCCCGAACATCACACCCAAATACCAGATCGGGCGCGGCCTGATGAATGCAATCGACTCGCGCGCGCGTTCGCGGTCGCGCCGAATACCGTCAGGTCGTTGCAGCTCGATCTGCATGTCGGGCGGCCACGCGTACTTCTTCCGCTCGTATTCGATCAACTTATCGTCACTACACCAGAACCCGTTCGCCTGGCCCAGTTCGGTCTCGCCGAGACCTTCCCAAAGGCTTGTGCCGATCGTTCCTCCGGTTGGTGTGAAGTCCGGAAAGACCAGGTAATTGCGTACGGCGATCGGAGCGATCACAACAATAGTTCCCACTAACACTGCCGCACCTGTCTTCACTTTCAAAAGCCACGTTGCCGGCACGAACGCCAAAAGCGCAATGGCCCAACCGACGCACAGATACAACGGATTCACACGCAGCCAACACGCGATTCCAAGCAACACCCCCGCGCCGGCGGCCCACGAAACGCTCTTGCGCTTCGACGCGAGGAGCAGTGCCCAATTGCCACCCAGCAAAAACCAGGTCGCCGGCATGTCTGCGGAGGGAAATGCAGCATACATCGCAAACAACGGAGACAGTCCAAGCAGAAAACTACTCGCGACAGCCGCGCGCCACCCAAAAGCAGTGCACGCGATGCCGCCGATCAGTACGAACGACAAAATCAGATCCAAAACCCAGAGGACAATCTGAACAGCGTAAACAGAATGATGACCGGTGAGCTTGTAGATGAGCGCGACTAGCGCGGAAAACGCGGGTGGATACTGGGCGAGGTCTGTGCGTGACGGATCGTCGATCCAGAAAATGTTTTGCCGCCCGTCGAGAATATCTCGCGCCTGACCTTCAAACCTTCCGAACGTTCCGATCTGAAACCATCCGGGATCCTGAAGATGCGCGCGCATGAATTGCAGCGTGAGAACGCGCACGCCAAGCGCAACCAGCAACCAGCCACCAAAAAGCACAATTATTTTTTGTGTCGTGTGTGCCTTTTTGTGGCTCATTTAACCGCGGTAATGATTACGTTCCAACCTATTCGCTTGCGAAGTCTGTCAAGCATCGACTCCGAAACCAGCGGCGATAAAAACCGCAGCTCCGCGCGCGTCAATTGCTCGATTTCGATCGCTACATCACGAAAGCAATCAAACAGCGCGCGCGCCTGGGTCCTGCTGTAAACCTTGACCAGGGGCGTCGCGCCGTGATCGCTGTACTCGATGACCCGGCTCATTATTTCTTCGGTTGACCGCCCGCGCAAAAACTCTGCGCGTAACACGCCGTGCCAGAAAACGATATCCACCCAGTAGTTCAATGAATTGCGATGGTAGAGCATCACCTTCGCAACGCCGCCCGGACGGAGCACCCGATGGACCTCGCGAATTGCTCCTTCTGTATCAGGCGTGTGATGCAAGACGCCGTTCGAATAGACCACCTCGAAGCTTTCATCAAGAAACGGCAAGTGCTCGGCGTCGGAAATCATGAACGCGCCCTCAGCGCCGTAGAGTTTAAAATGGTGCTGCGTGATCTCGACCGAACGCGGCGTAAGATCGACACCGACACAGCGCGCACCACCACGCGAAAACTGCAACAGGTCGGTGCCCATGCCGCAACCTACTTCAAGCAGTCGGGCATCACGAAAACTTTCAAACCCCATGAGCCGCGGCATCCACGGCGCGTATTCCGAATACCGGTGCCGCTCGATCGCATCGAAGAACTCGCGCGAGCCCGGCTCGTGCTCCTGACCGTGGTTGGACCCACACGGATCCTGCCCCCACTGTTCGCGCGCGCGTAGTTTCTCTTGAGTGAGGCTCATGTTAGCTCCGTTAACGATTGATACGCTTCGAGCACGCGCTGAGCATTGTGCTTCCAGGTGTGCTCCCGCTCGGCAACTCCTCTCGCTTTCGCGCCGAGCGTTGCTCGCAATTCATCGGACTCGATCAACTTCTCGATCGCCGTCACAAGTTCTGCGACATTCCCCGGTTCAACCAGCAGCGCTGTCTCTTGATCCGTGAGCACTTCGCCGATTTGGCCCAGCCGGCTCGCAACGATCGCCTTCCCCATTGCCATGTACTCGAAAATCTTCGTGGGAGATCCGAAGAATTCACTTCCATCGGCAAGCGGCACATGCGGCGCGAGGAGTATGTCGCAAGCGTCCAGCAACCGAGGCACCCGATCGTGGTCCACCGCACCTGTGAAGATGACTCTGCCCGCTTCACTTGCCAGTTGCTTTTCAACCTCTGCGTGCAAGCTTCCACTCCCAACAAGCAGAAAACGGAGTTGCCCGCTCGCAGGGATCGACTTGATCGCTTCGGCGAGCTTTTCAACGCCGTGCCATGGTCCAAACGTCCCGACAAACCCCGCCACCAGCTCGTCGTCCCGCAACCCTAATTCGCGCCGAGTCTCACGGCCACCCGCTCCCGGTCGAAAGCGCTCGACGTCCACGCCATTCGGATTAACAACGATCTTTTCCGGCGTGATGCCACGCGCTTCCAGGTTGCGGCGCTCAACTTCCGAGACCACAAAAATACGCGTCGCGGCCTCCAGGTTCAAACGTTCATATCGCGCCAGTAAATCGAGACTCCCGACGCGGTCCCAGTGCCGCCCGACCCAAACTTCCGACCCATTGTATTCGAGAAACAACGGCCGCTTCGTTTGCACCGCCGCCGCCACTCCAGCCCAGCTAAACCGCGCGTACCGTTGATAAATAAAATCCGGCTGAGACTGCCCGACCAGCGGCACGGCGCCGCGCGTGAACACCAGGTTGTTGTGAATATCAAACTGCGCCCTCGTGCCTCCACCGGGCTCCGGCGGAATCACCGTGAACCGAGCTTCCGGCGCGTCGAGACCGGCTATCACATCGTTGCTGATGATGTCGACGTGCACTCCGAGCGCTGCAAGGGCTTCCACTACACCTTTGATGTGACTCGCCGCGCCACCAGCCTGTGTTCCCGGCCCAGGCGTTGAACGAAGGTAGACAACTCGCGGATGCGAACGATTCAATATCTCGACGCGTGTGCCTTTCGATCGCAGAGCCTCCTGCTCGAGCCTTTGTAGTTCACGACGCGACTGAGCGACGTCGCTCGCGCCTGTCAGCGTTTCCCGACTGAGTCTTCCAGCCGCTCCAAAAAGAAGATTGGAACGCGATCGTCGCAGCATCCCCCCGTGCGCATCGATCATGAGCACCTCGCGCGCGCCCGCAAGTGCGCCAAAAACCATGAAAAGATTTTGACCTCTCTGCCACGGCAGTCGTTCAGTGCAAATCGCGAGGATGTCCGGACGCAGAGCGCGCAGCGCTTTGAGACGTTTCAGGTGACTGCCGGTTTCGAATTCAGCACGCGAGATCGATTCGACTGAACAGCCGGGATAGAGTTGGACCAGTTTGTCGCGCCAGCGAGACAAGTCGCCGCTGAGGGCCAGCAGAACGACTTTCATCCGCGCAAACTCCCGAGCACGAATACCTCTGTGAACGATCGTCCCGTGCTGGTGTGAAAGTGAAGCGCCACCAGCGCGAAAATCGCGGCGTAACTGATGGTCGACGCGATCGCAGCGCCCGGGGCGCCGAATCGCGGTACGAGCGCGAATACTAAACACAGATTCAACACCAGCGTGATGACCCAGTAAACGGGAATAGCTCGAGGCAGTCCGAGCGCGTTGAAGTGTTGGACCAGCACTGACTCGAGTCCCATCAGGTAAACGCCCGGCAGCAGGATCAAAAGCAACTTCGTCGCGTCAGCGAATTGAGCGCCATACAACACAGGCAGCAACAAGCTGAAAGGAACTGCCGCCAGGCAACACAGAAACATGATGAACGTCGTGTAGCGAGTGACCAGGCATGTCGTCTCGCCGCGCGCGTCTTGTTCGGCGGTCACGCGCGGGAAAAGCAGTGTGGCGATCACGCCGGGAAGCAGCATCAACAACAGCCCGAATTGTGAAGCAACGCTGTAGACACCTGCTTCTTCCGCACCACGAAAGTGATTCACGATCAGCAAGTCTGCGCGAAGTATGATCGCGGCCGCCAGAATTGAAACATGAAACTTGATCCCATACGTAATTATTCGCCGCAGCAGCGACATATCCGCTCGCCACCGAGATTGCACGAGCGCGCGCGCTGAAACCACGAGCAACATCGCGACGACCACGCTCACCAGAATCGCGGCGGCTGTGTTCAGCGTCACGAGTGTTCCGAGCCCGCGCTTGAGAACGATCAGACCTGCGGCAGCGTTGACCAGCACAAACAATTGTCCGGCGAGATCGAGCAGGTTGAACTCTTTCACCTTGCCGACTGCAAGCAGGATGTTCAGGCCAATCAAAGTGACGAGCTGAAATGGAATCGAGATCGATGCGATGTGAACCAGCTCCGGAGAAACAAAACCAAACCAGTCGGGACGCAAAGAGCTGGTTGCGCTGAGTGCGAGTGCCAGGATCGAGCCAACCAGAAGCGCGAATATCAGCGAGTTGATTGCCGCCGCGCGAAAGCGCTCCTGGTCCTGTGCGATGAAATAGGTGTTGGACGAAGGAAGGCCGAAGCTGCCGAGTTGGACCAGCGTGGCGACTGCGACGTTGATCACCGCCAGCTCCCCGACGCCTTTCGCTCCCAACCAGCGCGCCACGATGATCCCCGCCACGACGCTGTTGAAGATCATCAGGAGGCGCGTCGCGAAGGTCCAGACTACGTGTGATGAGAAGGCAGAAAGGGAGACGCGGAGACGCGGAGACGCGGAGATGCTCCCCGCGTCCCCGTGTCGCTCTATCTCCGCGTCTGTCACCCGTCTATCCACCGTTCGTACCAGAGACTCAAGTTGAGTAACGCCCAAAGATGAAATCCCCAGTCTTTGGTTTGCCGGCGATGCTCATCCAGTATTCGACTCACAAATGAATAATCCAGCAAATCGCGACGGCGCATCGTCGAATTGATCAAGTGATCGTCAAACCATCCACCCAGGCCTTCACGGAACCATTCACGCACGGGCGCGCCGAAGCCGCGCTTGCGTTCGTAAAGCAGATCGTGCGGCAGAATTTCTTCGAGTGAGCGTTTGAGAATGTGCTTGCCACTCGCGCCCTCGACTTTCAACGATCGCGGTAACCCCAGCGCATACTCAACCAGGTGATGATCGAGAAACGGTACGCGCGCCTCGACGCTCGTCGCCATCGTGATCTTATCAACTCGCATCAGGAGCAGCTCCGGCAAACGGAGTTTCAATTCCAGGTAAGTCATACGCGCCAAAAAATCAGCGCTCGGCCGCTCCTGCTCGATGTGCTTCAGATACGACTCAACCACGCGGAGCGACGAAAGGCCGTTCAAACGTTCTCGCACCTGGCTCGACAGCACCCGCGGTTTGAACGTCTCGTCGTAAACAACCACTCCGCCCCAGAACAAAGGCTCGTCAGCGCCGAGCCGTCGAATCAACTCAATCGCCGCGCGCTTTCTCCCCGTGGCCTCGAGCGCCGGCCGCGAAAGATTCGAGATTGCGCGACGCAGCGAAAGCGGGAGCGACTCAGCGTGGCGCCAGAAGTTTTCGTAAATGCGCAGGTGGCGAACGTAGTTTTCGTAACCACTGAAGATCTCGTCCGAGCCTTCGCCAACCTGGACCACGATCGTGCCAGAGTCTCGCGCGAGTTTCGAAACGTAATACAAAGGCACGCACACCGGATCGGCAATGGGCTCGTCCTGATGAAACACCATCTGCGGGAGAAAGTCGTGCATCTCTTTTTCGGAGATGATCACTTCATGGTGGTTGGTGCCAAACTGCCGTGAAATGCGACGGGCCGGTTCGAGTTCGTTCAGATACTCTGCGTCGCTGAAGCCAACGGTGAACGTCTCGACCGGGCGCGACATCAGTTCCGACATCAGCGCGACGTTCGCGGAAGAATCGACGCCGCCGGAGAGAAAGACGCCGAAAGGTACGTCTGACATCATTCGCTTGCGAATCGAGTCGCGCAGCAGACGCAGGATTTCCGCGCGCTGGTCCTGCTCGGTCGCCCTGCCGATTTCTTTTGGAGGGAGCGCGTCCCAGTAACGTTCCATCTTCAACGTGCCGTCGCGTTTGACGATCAGCATGTGGCCGGCAGGGAGCTTTTGGATGTCGCGAAAGAGCGTCGTCGGGGCTGGCGTCGTCAGGAACGTCAGGTAGTGATAGAGGGCTTGTTCGTCGATGTCGGGCGTGACTGACGGATGTTGCAGGATGGCCTTGATCTCGGAGGCGAAGATGAAGCGGCCGTCCTTGTGGTAGAAGTACAGCGGCTTGACGCCGATGCGATCGCGGACGAGTACGAGTTGATCTTTGTTCGCGTCCCACAGTGCGATTCCGTAGTCGCCTTCGAGCTCGTGAATGAAATCGAGGCCGCGTTCTTCGTAGAGGTGCAGGATCGTTTCGGAGTCGGTGCGTGAGGAATACTTGTGACCGCGTTGTTCGAGATGGGCGCGGAGCAGAGCGTGGTTGTAGATTTCGCCATTGAAGACGAGCCAGGTACGATCATCGCAGCCGTGCATTGGCTGATGCCCCGCTGCCGAGAGGTCGATGATTGAAAGCCGACGAAAGCCGAAGCCACCCCTACGCTCGTCGAAGATCAACTCGCCTGCGTCGTCTGGTCCGCGATGCGTCATCTCATCGCGCATACGTGCGATCAGCGACGGCTCAACTGAACCCTCGCTAGCGCCGTACTCCCAGACTCCACAAATCCCACACATAATTTTTGGACAGGATTGACAGGATGTTTCAGGATAATCCTGAAAAAATCTTGTTAATCCTGTCTAACAGGTTCTATCTTCCAGCTAAGCTTGCCGGGTCGGCCTGAGATACGCCAGCACGCAGAAAGAGCGTCGCTCATTTGGCCGTAATCACGCGAAACCGGCTGCGGCTCCAGGCTCGGCGTGACGTTACAATTCAATGCTGCGACGCGCAAGCTGACCTCACCGTCGCGCGCCTCGACCGACGTCCCCTGCACACTCACGTCCAATCCCGTATCGAAGTGAAACCTCACCTCGTAAACATGTTCACCATCGCCGAAAAACTCATCATCGATCGTCCAC
>DATNCH010000249.1:0-2566 GCA_035571655.1 Pyrinomonadaceae bacterium | reverse complement strand
TGCTCCTCGAGGTGCAAGCGTTACTCGTGCCGGATCACGTACGTCGCCTGCTCCATCTCAGGTCAAACTTCCTTGTCTCGGGCCTGGCACAGATGTACGGAATGATTGGATCCGGCAACGTCCAATCCCTCGTCCATACTTTGTTGATTCCACCTCGCTATTGGAGTGACGTGCGAAGTTTCACACGTGGATGACGGATTCAATCCGGATTTCCATCCGTGTTATCTGTGGTTACTCTGATTTGAGGTAAGCGCGGTATATGAAATCTGAATCCTTTTTGCTCATGTGACAGCCCTGGCAGTTTTCGAGTTTTCCGACAGCCTCAACGTGCTTCCCGTCGGCCGCCACAACTGAAAACTCCCAATCGCCGACCTCCGGGTTGTAGCCTGGCTCACGCTTTTTCATCAGCGTGTACAGCAGTGGCTTATGACCTTCGCCAAAATTACTTATCTTCTCTTTGACGATCACCGACCCTTCCGGGAACTGCTGCACTTGCTTGGCGAACATCGCTTCGCGGCCGATGTTGTTGACGTAGACCGTGATGAACGACGCCGCGTGGGGATTGAGTTTTCTGGCGGGTGCATAGTCCGCCGCGGTGGGCGCGGCGCAGAGAGAGTCAACAGCCACGCTTATGCGAAAAGGCTCGGCGTTGACTTTGGTCCACATCGTCGTGTCCTTGAGGGTTGCAGCGTCGAAACGAAACTCCTCGCGGGCGCCCCAACTCCGAACCGCCAAGCCAAGGACGAGCGCCAACCCTGCCACGGCAATAAACAGAGCACATATTGTTCGCCTGGACATTTAAGGACCTCCTGTGGAAAAGGTATCACAAACCTGCAACTCACCGCGCTATCTATTGAACGGGAATTCGTTGATCCAGTGGAAACCACGATCGGTCAGCAGGAACTTACGCTGTTCAGATCGGCGCAACCGCGCAGTCATCTGGGATCCGTTGACTGCGCCAGAAAGTGTCATGACTCCGGGACTCACCTGTTCGTAAGTCAGAACCGAATTCCAGCCAGGGTCTTCACGTTTGCGCAAAGTGAGTGTTCGATTTTCCTGGTCCAACTGTGTGCCAAAACGTGCATGTGAATCTGTCGCTGTCTCCACGGTTATCCAACGAGGTGAGTCAAAAATTACGCGCCGCCAACTTTGGGCAGCCGCTGCTGGTCCCGGTTGTCCCATGCTAAATTCCTCAACCTCCCAGATCCCATATAGCGGCGAACGCCCGGCCTGGAACGAGCGACGCTGATCGTAGGATTGATACAAAGACAAACCTACGACGCCAATCAGGAAGAGACTTGCAACCACCAATGCACCGCGCTGCAAGAGTGTGCGGCGAAACAAAGGTTGCACGCTGACGCACTCTGCCGGCCGGTTCAAAAAGAAGAAGTTCACGAGACGGCGTGCCTCCGGTAACAGGAGAAAAACTGCCATCGCAAGTAGATGCGAAGAATAAAGTTTTACGGGAACGTCGTAACTGAAGTTGAGAGCGACGACGTTGCTTAAAACGCCAACCGACATCAGCGCGCCAAGTGTCGACGTCCTACGCGGGAACAACAGAATGCCGGAACTCATCTCGGCAAAACCGACGAACATCGTATACGCTTCCGAAGCACCCATGAATGTCCACAAGAGTCCCATCGGTGAGGAGTCGCCGTAGGATTGCATCAATCGATCAAGGGTCGGAGGGGGAAACTGGCTGCTGATCACTTTGAATGCGCCGTAACCAATCATGGAAGTCCCCAAAGAGAAGCGCACGTAAAGGTTTAACCACCGATGGAGCGTTGGATAACTGAGTCGCTTGCGATCGACGACGGTCCAAATAACGGTGACGACTAACGCTATGAGAAGCAGACATGCGACCAGAACGTAATCGTAGGCGCGATCTCCACTGCCGTTGAATCCGGTAGTTACCTCTGTATGGAAAGCCGTTCGTGCGAGGCGCGGCACGATCCAATCCCAAATCTGGTTGTAAAACTCGGCTGCTTTGTCGACGTAGGGAAATACGTTCAACGGAAAGGGCAGGTTGTAAAGCAGGAGGTACACGAAGGCAAATCGAAACGCCGTGCGAGTGAACGGATGCCAACGCTGCTCAGCCTGTTCATTGATAAGTGTTTCGGACATTTTAGGTTGTACCTCCGTGAGATGGGATACCACGAATCAGGGTAAGTACTTGTCACCGAACATCAGGTATGAGCACAAGAGTTCGAACGTCGCCAACATTAGCGCAGTTCTTGTCCAACCGGCAATCAGCGGACGGATTACCTCGCACGCTCCGCTTTCTCCAGCCACTGGGCCATGTCTTCGTCATTCGCGGCGTAACGCGCCCAGCCCTGCGCGGTCGCGTTCCAGCGGTAGTCTTTGATGGTCATGTCGATGCCACGGTCGATGAGGAATTGCATCGACTCGTAGTTTCGGTGCCATACGAGCTCGTGCAGAATGCTCGCAGGCTCATGGGAACTCCAGGTCGTGTTGATGTTCGCGCCGTGTTGAAGCAGGAAGTCTGCCACGTCGAGGTGACTGTTAATGACGGACCAGGCGAGCGCTACGTCGAGCACACGCTGCT
>DATNCH010000248.1:0-26492 GCA_035571655.1 Pyrinomonadaceae bacterium | reverse complement strand
GTGAGCCGCTGCTCGTGGATACAAACTACCTTGCGGATCTGTTCCGGCGTGAGTTTACGGATGCGGCCGCGCGGATACTTACCACGCACGAGAAACCTTTAGCCAAGGCGGCAATGGCGGGCCGCGAATTTTCGCCGATGAACGCGGATTGAACAAACCGATCTTCGTGATACTGCTTGTGCTGCTTGTGATCGCAGCGGTCCCCTACGGCACTGTAGAGCCGTGGTGGAAGGCCGCGTTTGTTTGTGCTGTGTTTGTGATCTGCATACTTGCGATCATCGATAGACTCGGGATTGAAGGGGCGCCGCTGCTGTTACCGATGCTCGCGTTATCGGTGTTGGCTTTTGTTCAGACACTTTCATTTGGTTCACAAGAGCTGGCGGGCATTACAGTCTCGAACACGATCACCGCCGATCCTTCTCAAACGCGTTTCTTCGCGTTGCAAATGCTTGCGCTCACGGCGTGGCTTGCGTTGATCTATCGCTACGCAAGCAGTGAACATCGCGTTCGTGTCCTCGTCTATACGATTCTTGCGATCGCCGTCGCCAGCGCGATCTTCGGAATACTGCGCCAGGCCACACAACACCAGACCGGTTTCGTTCTTCCTTTGTTGAGACAAGGCCAGGGGTACGGGCAATTTGTTAACAAGAACCACTTTGCTTATCTGATGGAGATGGCGTTTGGACTCGGTCTCGGAATCATTCTCTCCGGCGGCATCAAAAGAGATCGCGTGATGATCTATATCGCGTTTCTGGTGCCGATCTGGATGGGACTGGTGCTGTCGAATTCGCGTGGTGGAGTTCTCGCGATGTTGGCGCAGATCGTCGTTGCAGCGCTGTTGTTACTGAGTTTGCGAACGTTCAGTGTCGCGCGATCGGTCGCTTTGCGGGCGATACTGATCATAATTCTGGTCGGTGGCGTCCTGGCCGGAACGTTTTGGGTTGGCGGCGATCGGCTAGCCATGAATTTCGAGGCAGCGACCCGTGAAGCTACAACCACACGCGACGGCGCAAGCCGAAACGAGATCTGGCGAGCGAGTCTGAAAATGTTCGCGGCTCACCCGTTTCTGGGAGTTGGTTTAGGTGGTTACTGGATCGGGATCACGGCACACCACGAGGCCTCGGGTTTGATGACGCCCCAGGAAGCACATAACGACTATCTCGAATTACTCTCGAGCGCCGGGCTGATCGGGTTTGCGATCGGCGTCTGGTTTGCAGTGGTTGTTGTTCGCATGATGCGAAAGAATCTCTCAGCGATGAGCTTCGGTGCGGTGCTCGGGCTCACGGGTGTTGCGGCTCACAGTCTGGTGGATTTTGGTTTGCACATCATGATCAATGCGGTCGTGTTCATCACTTTGATAATGTTCTGTACACAGATGCCGCGGATTGATGCGGATTCCTGATGTTGCGGTACTTACTGATAATTTTGCTCGCGATTAATCCGCTTCAGGACATTGGCGGATCGCTGGCGTTTCAGGGGCAGGACATCATCGGGGGAGCGGCGATTATCTTTAAGGCTCCGCGGCGCGTCAGAGACATCGTCGGAGGCGCGGCAAGCATGATGGCCGTCCGGCGTCCGCCGAGAGCGAGTCGCTCGGCGACCGTCGCACGAAACAACACCACGCGACCTACGCCACAACCGACAGCTACTGACACCACCAGCGACCGAGTCGAAGCCTTCATAAACCAGGGCAACACTTACTACGACTCGGGCCAGTTCACGCAAGCTCTCGATGCATACCAAAGCGCGGTCAAGCTCGCGCCGCAGGATGCCGACGCTCACAGCGCCGTTGGTGACACGTATCTTTCTCTCGGTCGTTTTGCCGAAGCAGCCGGAGCTTACGAACAAACCGTCCGCCTGGAACGCAACAACTCATCTGCGTACAGCAATCTCGGTTTCGCGTACGACAAACTCGGAAAAACCTCAGAATCCATCGACGCCCTGCGCAATGCCACCACGCTGAATTCAAACGACGCCACCGCCTACAACAATCTCGGCGCAGCGTTGTACAAAGCCGGCCGCTACCAGGAAGCCATCGACGCCTTCAACAATGCTGTTCGACTACAGCCCAACGATGCTGATGCTCTGAACAATCTCGGTGCCGCGTACTACATGCTCGAACAATACGAACGCGCAGCAGGTAGTTTTCAGCGAGCGATTGCGGCGAGGGCCGATTCCGCCGACGCGCATTACAATCTCGGCAACGCGTACTACATGAGCGGCAAACACCGCGATGCCACTGTTGCTTATCGACGTGCGATTGACTTGCGACCCGATTACGTTGAAGCCCGAACCAACCTCGGCAGCTTACTCATCTCACTCGGCGAACATCGCAACGCGATCGTCGAGCTCCAGGAGTCGATCCGCCGGCGAGCAAACAATCCCGTTGCACACAACAACCTCGGCTATGCCTACGTGAAGCTTGGCGAAACGTTGGATCGTGCGGCAAACATTCAGTACCTGCGCCAGGCCATAGACTCTTACAAGGAAGCGCTGCGGTTAAAACCCGACTACGTCAAAGCGCTGAATAACCTCGGCGCTGCTTACAACAAACTCGGGCAATTCCAGGAGGCTGCGGACGTGCTGGCGCGTGCGACGCGTGCGAAGCCTGATTTTCCCGAAGCGCACTACAACCTCGGAACGGCTTTCTACAGCCGCGGCCAGTTCAAGGAAGCGGTTGCTGAATTTCAACAGGCTATTCAGCTCAGGAACGACTATACGGACGCTTACAACAGCCTCGGCACCGCGCTCTACAGAGATCAGCAATTCGAACCCGCTATTGAAGCGTACAAGAAAACTCTTTCACTAAAACCCGCAAACGCCGAGACGAACAACAATCTCGGCACCGTCTATTTCCGCACTAAACGTTATCGAGAAGCTGAAGCTTCGTTCAAAGAAGCGATCAAGCTGAAGCCTGATTACGCCGAGGCATATTTCAATCTGGCGCTGACTTACGTTGCGTTAGGCAATCGCAAAGCAGCATTGGACCAGTACAACAAACTCAAGACAGTAGATCCGAAGTTGGCTGAAGATTTTTTCCAGCGCCACATGAAGAAGTGAGCCGGAAAATTTTGTTGACCTAAACCTACAGAAACAGTAGACTTCCGGCAACGAGCGGAGGCGCGAGGCTGTTTCTTTGAGAAGGGATAATTTGATGAACCAAAAACGACGTAATGGTTCCAGAGCAATTGCGGCGTTCCTACTTTTTTCCATTGCCCAGATCGGTCTTCAAATCGGTTTTGCTGAACCGAACGATACGACCAGCGCGACACCATTCCCACAGCAAGTCATCGCAAGATTAACGACCAGAAACAACCAGCCGATCACAGTTAACGGATTGAGCGCCAACACCGGTGCTTCGATCCTGACTGGTGCAACGATCGAAACCGGAGCAGATCAGTCGGCAACCGTTAATCTTGGATCACTGGGATCGCTCGACATTGCTCCAAACACGAAACTCATTCTCACGTACGACGACGACGGCAACGTGAAGGTCGTAGTCATCGTCGGTTGCGTGGTCCTGGCGGCAAAGAAGAAGACAAAGGGTGAGGTGGTTAACGAGCAGGGCGAGTCTAAGAAGAATGATCCGGCCGGTGGTGGTGTGCTCAATATGTGTGTTGGTGCAGCAGCGCCAGCGTCAACTGGCGGAGCCGGCGGTCTGTTTGGGCTTGGACGAGCAGCGACGATCGCGATCTTTAGCGGCGTCGGTGTGGTAGCGCTAACGCCGTTGTGGTTCCAGGACAATCCCAGCGGGTCAACACCGTAAAAAAGTCTTTCCACGCAAAGGCGCAAAGACGCAAAGGAACGAACTCTTCCTTTGCGTCTTTGCGCCTTTGCGTGAGAAATGATCGATGCGCATCGCTGTTTCAATCCTTGCTATTACACTGTGCTTGTTCCTCATGCAAGCCGCCGGTCGAATTGGGTTATCACGCCTGCTGGCGCGTTACGCGCTGATCGCCGATTCAATTCAAGCAGCCGACGAAGCCGCTCGCCTCAGTCCTTCTGATCCGGAGATTCACCGTGCGCGCGCAGCAGTTGCAACTCATCTGCAAATGCACGCCGAAGCTGTTAGCTCACTCGAGATCGCGTCGCGTCTGCGACAGCGCGATGACGTCCTATGGCTGGAACTCGGAAACGCGAGGGAGGAAGTTGGCGACACAAAGGGCGCGCTCGCAGCCTTGGACCAGGCTGTGCGTTGGGCGCCTTACTACGCTCACACGCATTGGCAACGCGGTAATCTCCTGCTGCGAATGGAAAGACTTGACGAAGCCTTCGCTGAACTTCGAACCGCTGCTGCTGCTAATCGAAATTACCTGCCGAACCTGATCGATCTCGCCTGGGGAATCTCCAAAGGTGACGTCGACAGAACTGAAGAACTGATCGCACTAAAGGACGACGATCAACGAGTTGCCTTCATCCAGTTCCTCACACAAAAGCGGCAGTTTCGTGGCGCGTATAACCTCTGGTCCACTGTTGCAGACGTTCGTCAGCCACACTTATTTAACGGCGGTTTCGAGGAGCCTCTTGTTTTCGATGGCGTGGAACTGGGAAGGTGGGTGTTCGCCAACGATCACAAGAACAAGCTAGCGATCGATGTTTCGCAAAAGTTTACCGGCACAAGAAGTTTTCAAATCACGTTTGATGGCGACTGGAATCCCGGAACGCCATTGTTGTCGCAAACCGTTCTGGTCGATCCTTCGAAGACTTACCGCGTATCGTTCACTTTAAAAACAAAAGATCTCGTGACCGGCGGGCCACCGCTGTTCACCGTAAGCGACGCCACGACCAATCAGTTGCTCGGCAAGTCCGAAAACTTTCCTTCGACCGAATCGTGGCGGATGTTGAGCTTTACGTTCACCTCACTAGCAACAACCGAGGCGGCTGTCATACGATTACGGCGAAACAACTGCGACGAGTCGCCGTGTCCGATCTTCGGTGTGTTGTGGCTTGATGAGATCAACATCCAATCCGCTGATTCCTCAAATCCTGAGCGTTGAAACCGCAACGCTCGCCGGAAGTGTCGCGCTCTCACGTGGCGACGAAGTCATAGCCACACTCGCCGGAGATTCCGGGGTTTCCCACTCCAATACGCTTTTATCTGACATAGACCGAGTTCTGGCCGAAGCGCAGGTAGAGCTCGCGGACGTCGACTTGTTTGCCGTCGCGACCGGACCCGGAAGTTTTACGGGTCTGCGGATCGGAATCGCCACGGTGAAAGGTTTGGCAGCGACGTTGGACCGTCCGGCTGCGGGCGTGCCGACACTTCAGGCAGTTGCGCTCGCTGCGGGCCCGTCGCCCCGGTCGGTTGCGTTGCTGCCGGCGGGTCGCGGCGAAGTGTTTGCGCAACTTTTTTCTGTGACGAAAGATGGTCTCGTAACAGAATTGGATAAAGCGACACATATTTCTCCGACAAGATTATTGGAGAAGTACGGTTCGCTCGAGAGTGTTTTATGGTGTGGCGAAGGCGCGATCACACACCAAGCGCTCTTGAAGAATAAAGGGATGGTTGCCCCCGCTGTTACTAATCTGGCGACGCACGTCGCTAAGTTGGCTTTCACGAAGTTTCGCGACCAGCAGTTAGTGCATCCAGACGCACTCCAGGCGATATATGTTCGTCCCTCGGATGCCGAGTTAAAGGTTTGACAGGCTGATAATCCTGTCTAAAGCAAATGGCCGAACAAAGGACTGCCCCACGTACCGAAGACATCACGATCATTCGTATGTCTGAGCACGATCTGCTCGAGGTTGTCGAGATCGAGGAGCAGTCCGGTTTGAGCAGGTGGGGCTGGGCGGCGTATTACGCGGAATTGCAGGGTGTAAATCGCGATCTGATGCTGATTGCGAAGCCTGCGCGCTTTGCCATTGTCGAGTCTGGGCCAATCGCCGGTTATATCGTTGCCAGGGAAACCGCGGGCGAACTCCATATCAACAATGTTGCTGTCAGGGCTGAGTACAGGCGCAGGGGAATCGGCGGCGCGCTGCTCGGTCGTGTCCTGGACGAAGCGCGCCGGCGCAAGGCAAATGCAGCGTTTTTAGAGGTCCGGAGCGCTAATTTGGCCGCTCAGACCCTTTACCAAAAGCACGGTTTTAGGGCCATTGCGCGCCGGGCGGATTACTACTCAGAACCCCGGGAAGACGCGGTGGTTATGAGTCTTGTTTTGGGGTAAATTACCCGCTTGATTTGCCTCACTTGTTGGGCTACCATTTTGCCGTGCGACACAATCCGCTGGAGGCTATTCACCTCCGAAACCATCCTGCCAACTCCCATTCGTCTGAAAGGAGACATGCACGAACATGGACATCGCAACCACGGATAGTTTGAAAGAAGAGTTGATAAACAGAGATCCCGAGTTCAGGGAATTAGCCAGAGAACATCATAAGTACGAAGAACGTCTTAGTGAATTATCAGCTCTTTCCTATCCGAGCAGCGACGAACAATTGGAGGAAATTACACTCAAGAAGAAGAAGTTGGCCCTTAAGGATCAGATGTATTCAATGATGTTGCAATACCAGAGAAGCCAGAGCTTGAGTCACTAAAACAGTTTCTCCGAGTTTAGAGCTATTGAAGGGGACGTGGAACCAAAGTTGCGCGTCCCCTTTATCGTTAACAGAGATAACAAACGTTGAGCATAGTTAAGGAAAGCATCCCTTATATTTTGATTCCGACATTGCTCGCGGTCGCGGCGGGCGCCCTCGGCTTCTGGTACGTGTCGGCGTTTCTTATCGTTGTTGCGCTTTTTATGGCGTTCTTCTTTCGCCATCCGAAACGCGTACCGCCGACTGACACGGACGTCGTTGTATCACCCGCCGACGGGCGTGTTACGCGCATCGAACCGCAAAACGAGGGAACGTGCATCAGTATTTTCCTGTCACCGCTCGATGTTCACATCAATCGCTCACCAATTCCCGGCAAGATCGTCGACATGCTTTACTCGCGCGGCAAGTTTCTTATCGCGACGAACGAACAGGCGAGTCTTGTGAACGAGCAGAACGCGTTGACGATTCAAGGCGAGCGGATTACGGTCGTGTGCAAGCAGATAGCAGGAATCCTCGCCCGGCGAATAGTTGTTTGGAAAAGGGCAGGTGATAGTCTCGGCCTGGGAGAGCCCTTCGGCATGATCAAGTTCAGCTCGCGCACGGATGTTTTGCTGCCGGCCAACGTGAAAGTGACAGTTAAAAAAGGCGAACACGTGCGCGGCGGGACCACGGTCATTGGGAGAATCTCATGACAGATGAAGTTGAAGAACGCCCGAATCCACCGCGAAGAGGTTTGCGGAAGGGGTTGTATCTCATACCGTCGGCGTTTACAGCGGGCAATATCGGTATGGGTTTTCTTTCGGTGATGGAGTCGCTGCGCGGGTTTCAGTTGCTTGGGAGTGTGAGTCCGAATATAGCAGGGGCCACGGATCACTTCGACCGAGCGGCAGTCGCGATCGGATTTGCGCTGCTGTTCGACATGCTCGATGGTCGCATTGCGCGTCTCACTAAGACGACGACTGAGATCGGTATTCAACTCGACTCGATCGCGGATGTCGTGACGTTTGGTCTCGCGCCGGCGGTGCTCGCGTATGTCTGGGGGTATGGCGCGGCGCTCACGGAAGGGACGGATGCTCATCGTCTCGCGTGGTTTCTGTCGTTCATGTATTTGATCTGTGGAGCGTTTCGTCTGGCGCGCTTCAACGTGCAAGCCTCGCGCCCGCGAGTTCTCTCGGCAGGGACAGTCAAGGTCGATAAGAAATCGTTTGTTGGACTGCCTATCCCGGTGGCTGGTGGATTGATCGCTGCGCTGGTGCACTTTTCACCCGTGCCGATCATCTACTTCGGCGCGGAAAGAGCGCAGGTCTACGCTGTCCTCATGATGCTCCTGGTAGGATTTCTGAGCTTGATGATGGTCAGCACGTGGCGCTTTTCGAGTTTCAAGACCGTCGGGACGCGCCGTGGAAGCATGCGCACAATCATGCTTGTGCTGTGTGTGGGCGTGCTGATCTTTCTGTACTCGCGGTACGTGTTGCTGGCGATCGTGGTTAGCTACATTCTCTATGGATTACTCTCGCGAATGATCGGGATGGTCTGGCGGCGAAGTGATACCGCTGAAGCGAAGATCGAAGCGAATCCGGTGGGGCGATCGTCCGGGGGTTAAAATTTCTTAATTTGGGCAGCTTTGCCTCAAAGTCGAGAGTCACTGTTGGATACGGTCAGTACCGTAACGCGGTAGCGTCGGGTCGACGTAGCGCCTCTCAATTTTGCTAAGAATTTCGTATGTCCGAGGCTGACCCGACGCTACCGCGTTACGGTACTGACCTCCTCCAAGTCTGAATCCTGACTTTTGAGGCAAAGCCAATTTGGGCTTGGCTTTGAAATTGAGTCAGTTGGGCGCGCGAAAGCCAGCAAACCGTGTTCGGTTGTGAGAATCACGGCGTCGCCGACGATGATGGGTGAGGCGGAGCTGGTTAGTTCTTCGCCGGTCGGAAGGGAATTGACTTGTTTGCCGTCGCGTAAACCCAGCACGACACCTGCGGAACTTGAGAGAGGGGTGAAGAGGGCGGTTTCCTCGACGGTCAATGGCTGGGCGGAGATGCGTCCGGGCAATTGTTTCTTCCAAAGCATCCTACCGTTGAGATTCAAGAGATAAGCGAAATTATCTAAAGAAGCAGCGAGCAATGTGTCGCCTGCGAGTACGACAGACTCCACTCCGGCGCCCGTTCGCTTCCGCCATTTCATGCGACCCTTATCGACACTGAGTGCGTAAACATATCCATCGCCCGAGCCGAAGAAGACCCGGTCTTTAGTGACCGCTACTGGTCCATGAATCGCGCCTTGAGTTCTGTAACGCCACAACAGCTGACCAGTCGCTTCATCCAGTGCCAACACTGTCCCGTCTTCACTGCCGAGATATACCTTGCCATCCTTCACCACTGGTTGCCCGGCGAACACCAGCGCAAACGGTATGGACCACAACACGCCTCCAGTGTGTTTATCGAAAGCGTAGGCGCGGCCATCGCTCCCGCCGGCAAATATTTTTCCACCGCTAATTGCTAGTGCGCCTCGAAGCGGGCGGACTAAAGGCGTCCTCCATTGTGTGACGCCGCCTTCACGACCCAGCGCACGAAGAGCGCCCGCGGGTGCATTCGGTTTACCGACCGTCTCTGACGCAACGTAGATCGAAACATCATCGGCGACTGGTGAAGCCGAGAGTTCACCCCCCATCTCTGAACGCCAGTAGAGCTGACCGTCTTTCGCTTTCAGCGCGACGATAGCGCCGCCTGCGAGAGGTAGATAGATTCGTTCGCTATCGAAAGCTGGAGTGAGATTCAACGTGACCGCTGATTCATATCGCCAGCGAACCGTGAGTGGTTGAGATAGAAGAACGTCGGTTTTTGTGCTTTTTGTGATCGGAGGTACAAAAGAAAGGAAAGTAAGAATTACTCCCGCAAAGGCGCAAAGGCGCAAAGAAAAACCCGGATTTATCTTTGCGTCTTTGCGTCTTCGCGAGGTTACTTTGCGTTCTTCCATCACGAAAGTATAATCAGCCACTCTTTCCTTTTCATAATGAGCAGCGTCCTAAATCATGAGACCGTAATAATACTTGACTTCGGATCGCAGTACACACAACTTATCGCTCGTCGCGTAAGAGAAGCGGGCGTGTACTGCGAGATTCTTCCGTTCAACGCGCCCGTCGAAGCCATAAATGCGCGATCGCCAAAGGGTCTGATCTTCTCGGGGGGTCCCTCGTCCGTTTACGATCCGGCTGCACCAAAGCCACATCCGCAACTACTCGAATCGGTCGACTGTCCCACGCTCGGCATCTGCTACGGGTTTCAAGTTTTTGCGCGCGAGCTTGGCGGCGACGTCGTCGCTTCTCCGAACCGCGAGTTTGGCTACGCGCGCTTGAAGATCATGGACGTCACGAGTCTGCTTTTTCAGGGTTTGCCTGAAGAGCTCGACGTTTGGATGAGTCATGGCGATCACGTCACCGAAGTGCCGCCCGGGTTTCGTGTGACTGCACTCACCGACGACGCGCTGAACGCGATGGAAGATCAATCGCGCGGAATTTACGGCGTCCAGTTTCATCCTGAAGTTGCACATACGCCTTTGGGCGCGCAGGTGCTGCGCAACTTTCTTTTCTCTGTTTGTGGCTGTCGCGGCGACTGGTCACCGGAAGCTGTTATCGAAGAACAAGTGCAACGCATCCGTGCGAAGCTTGGTGATCGTGAACGAGTCGTTTCCGGACTATCGGGCGGTGTGGATTCAACCGTTGCCGCCGCGCTCGTCCACAGGGCCATCGGCGACCGACAGACGTGTATCTTTGTCGACAACGGTTTGCTGCGAGAAGGTGAGTTTGAGTCAACTCTTGCGCTGCTGCGGCAGAGCATGAAGTTGAACATCGCAGGCGTTCGTGGCGGAGATCTGTTCCTTTCTGCTTTGAAAGGCGTCACCGATCCGGAGGAGAAACGGAAACGAATCGGGAAGGTCTTTATCGACGTCTTTGAGGAAGAAGCGCGGAAGCTGAACGACGTCGGATATCTGGTCCAGGGCACACTCTATCCTGACGTGATCGAGTCAGTTTCAGTGCGTGGTCCATCGGCGGTGATCAAGAGTCATCACAACGTCGGCGGCCTGCCCGAGAAGATGAACCTCAAACTGATCGAACCGTTGCGCGAGTTGTTCAAAGACGAGGTGCGATTGATCGGAAGGGAACTCGGCGTGCCGGAAGAGATCCTCAGGCGACATCCTTTCCCGGGTCCGGGCCTGGCTGTGCGCATCATCGGCGAGATCACGCCGGAAAAGATTCGTCTCGTACAGGCTGCCGATCGCATACTCGACGAAGAATTACGTCGCGCGGAGTTATACAACTCTGTCTGGCAAGCGTTTCCCGTGCTTCTTCCCGTGTCGACTGTGGGCGTCATGGGTGATGAGCGCACGTATGAGCGCGTGATCGCGATTCGCGCTGTGACGAGTGTCGACGGCATGACGGCTGATTGGGCGCGGCTGCCACACGATCTGCTGGCGCGAGTTTCAGCACGCATTGTTTCCGAGATACGCGGGGTCAACAGGGTCGTCTACGACATTAGTTCCAAGCCACCATCAACGATCGAGTGGGAATAAAAACCGTTCACAGATTGCACAGATAAAATGCCTGACCGCCAATTCGTACACCTTCATCTGCATACCGATTACAGTCTTCTCGACGGCGCCATACAAATCAAACCCCTTTCGAAACGCGTTGAAGAATTAAAGATGCCCGCGTGTGCCATGACCGATCATGGAAACATTTACGGCGCGATCTCTTTCTACAACGCGATGAAGTACCAGGGGGTGAAGCCCATCATCGGATGCGAGACTTACATCACACGCGGCAGTCGCAAGGAGAAAGCATCCGGTGCACCTGGAGAGAAAGCAAACTTTCACCTGATCCTGCTCGCGCAAAACTACGAGGGTTATCAGAACCTCGTGCGCCTGACGTCTAAAGCCTACACCGAAGGGTTCTACTACAAGCCACGCATCGACAAGGAACTCCTTGCCGAGCACAGCAAGGGACTGATCGCTTTGTCTGCGTGCATGTCAGGTGTGCCGTCGGCGATGTTGGCGCAGGAGAAGTGTGACGAGGCCGCGAAGGCGGCGCTCGAATTTGAAGAGATTCTCGGAAAAGGGAACTACTTCCTCGAGATCCAGGAACACGGCCTCGACGCCCAGCGGCGTATCCGTAAGAATCTCGTCGAACTGTCGAAAAGCACAGGCGTGCCGCTTGTGGCAACCAACGACGCACACTATCTGACGACTGACGACTCCAGGGCTCACGACGTTTTGCTATGTATCGGATCAGGCAAGACTGTCAACGAGACGAACCGGCTGCGCTACGCGAGTCCAAACTTCTACGTAAGATCGCAGGACGAGATGTGGCGTATCTTCGGCGATGAACTTCCCGAGGTGCTCACGCGCACGGTCGAGATTGCCGAACGCATTGATTTGAAGCTTCCGGAGAACGTCAACTACCTGCCTCAGTATCCGATTCCGCAGTCGGAACAAGGTCTGACGGCTGACGAATACTTCGAGAAGGTCGTCCGCGACGGCTTCGAGCGCCGGCGCCAGCAGGTGTGGGACTCGCTCGCCGCCCGAGGTCAGTTGAAGCAACCGATGTCCGATTATCAGGCGCGGCTGTCGAGCGAGATCCAGATGATCAAGCAGATGGGTTTCGCCGGCTACTTCCTCATCGTTTGGGACTTCGTTCGCTACGCCAAGGAACACTCGATTCCAGTCGGGCCGGGAAGAGGCTCTGCGGCCGGCTCGCTGGTCGCCTACTGTCTCGACATCACCGACATCGACCCACTCCAGTACGACCTGCTCTTCGAGCGCTTCCTGAACCCTGGTCGCGTGTCGCTGCCCGATATCGATATCGACTTCTGTGTCCGCGGTCGCGGCGACGTCATCAACCACGTCGCGGGCTTGTATGGTCGTGACTCGGTTTGCCAGATCATCACCTTTGGGACCCTCGCTTCGAAGGCCGCGATCAAAGACGTCGGGCGGGCGCTCGAGGTGCCGTACGCCGAGGTCGAGAGGATCGCCAAGCTCATCCCGCCGCCGGTGCGTGGACGCAACGTGAGTATCAACCAGGCGCTTGAGCAAGTACCTGAACTCAAACGCGAGATGGAAACGAACCCTCAAGTTAAAGAGATACTTGAGATCGCGAAGAGGCTCGAAGGCTGTGCCCGCCACTCGTCCGTTCACGCAGCGGGAGTAGTCATCTCGCCGCTGCCGCTTCAGGAACTCATCCCGGTGGCCGTGTCCGGGAAGGAGGAACTCACGACCCAGTACGTCATGTCCGACCTCGAAAAAACGGGCATGCTTAAGATGGATTTTTTAGCGCTTACCGCTTTAACTGTTATAAATGACTGCTTAATCAGCATTAAACAGGCGCTTGGGCAAGAGATTAACTGGTCGGATATAGCGCTTAACGACGCTAAAGCCCTTGCCGTTTTTGCTGAAGGAAGGACCGAGGCGGTCTTCCAGTTTGAGTCTTCGGGTATGCAGGAGATCTGCCGGAAGTTGAAGCCGAAGGGTCTTGAAGATCTTGCGGCGCTGAATGCTCTCTATCGTCCGGGACCACTGGATGGCGGGATGGTCGACGAGTTTATTCAGAGGCATCACGGTAAGAAGAGCGTGCGTTACCTGGTGCCGGAGATGAAGGAGATTCTCAACAACACGTACGGCATCATCGTCTACCAGGAACAGATAATGCAGCTCGCGCAGAAGCTTGCCGGCTACACACTTAGCGAAGCCGACTTAATGCGCCGCGCAATGGGCAAAAAGAAGCGCGAAGAGATGGCTGTTCACGAACAGAAGTTCATTCAGGGGGCAGTCGAGCGTGGCATCAAGCAGGAGAAGGCCGAGAAGATTTTCTCACTGATGAACCAGTTTTCAGACTACGGATTCAACCGCAGTCACAGCGTGGCCTACGCGTATCTGGCTTTCCAAACTGCGTATCTCAAGGCGCACTATCCCGAACACTTCTACGCCGCGGTCCTTTCGAGTGAAGCCCAGGACGCCGCCAAGGTGTTTAAGTACTCGAAAGAGCTTCGCACGCAGAAGATCGCACTGCTGCCGCCGGATGTTAACGAAAGCAATTCTGGTTTTACCCCCTTAAGCGGAGCGATCAGATATGGTCTGACCGCGATTAAGGGCTTGGGACAATCAATCGTTAATGCTATCTGCGAGGCGCGTGAGAGTGGTCCGTTCCGCTCGTTTTTCGACTTTGCAGAGCGCGTTGAATCCTCGACCTTAAACAAGCGTGTCATGGAAAGCCTGGTGAGTGCAGGCGCCTTCGACTCGCTTAAGGACGGACGATCGATTGCCGACTGGCGCGGCGGTTTGTACAGCGTGATCGATGCAGCACTGTCTCGAGCGCAGCGCGCGAAGCGCGATCGGCTCCAGGGACAGAGTGGTTTGTTCGGAGGAATGCCGGAAGAAAACGACTTCGCCAACGAACTCTCGCCGACGGCCAAAGGCTGGACTTCAAGTGAAATGTTAGCTGCTGAAAAAGCCACCCTCGGGTTTTACATTACTGGTCACCCGCTGGAGCGCTACCTCGATATCCTTCAGAATCTCAAGGCAGTCAAATCCTCTGAATTGCCTGAGTTGAACAGTGGAATTCGCGTGACTTCCGGTGGAATAATCGGCGACGTACAAATACGAACCACGAAGAAAGGCGACAAGTTTGCGCTGCTCCGTCTGGAGGATGAAGCGGGGAGCACGAAGTGTGTTCTGTGGCCCGAGGTCTACCGTAAACATTCGGCGCTGGTGCAAAATGATCTGCCGGCGATCGTGATGGGACGGCTGGAACTCAGCGAAGACAATCCGCCGACGATCATAGTGGATCAGTTACAGAGCATTGACGGCGCCGCGAGAAACAATGAGTTCCTGGTGTTGCGGGCGCCTCAGCACGATGACTTCCCAACGCTGTGCGATTCGATTTTGAATCTCTTAAACGCAAATCCGGGCGACTGTGACGTCGTGCTCGAAGCCTTAATCGACGAGTGCACAGTTGTGAGGATCAGGCCGAACAATGCGTTAAAGGTACGGCGCAGTGGCGAGTTGGAGCAGAGTCTGAAAGAATTGGGTTGCGCGGTTAGCTTTGAGAGAATGAACGGACATATTTGAGGCCACAAAAAGGCACAAAAGCACACAAGATGGCGAAGGATAAGAAGGATAAGGATCAGCCCGAAGTGCAAGGCCCAGTTGAGCAGCGAACTGCCTTTGAGCGCGTGCAGCTCGCACGACACAACGACCGGCCATACACGCTCGATCTCATCGAGCGTTTGTTCGAAGACTTTGTCGAGCTCCACGGCGACAAGAGATTTGCCGAAGACCCCGCGATCGTCTGCGGTCTCGCACGCTTCCACGGCTTGCCCGTCGTCATCGTCGGTCATCAAAAGGGACGCGATACGAAGCAACGCAGTTACCGAAACTTCGGTATGCCCAAACCGGAGGGTTATCGCAAGGCGCTGCGCGTGATGAAACTCGGTGAAAAGTTTGGACGTCCAATCTTTACATTCATCGACACTCCCGGCGCCTATCCAGGTATCGACGCCGAAGAACGTGGACAAGCGGAAGCGATTGCTTACAACCTTCGCGAGATGGCAAAGATCAAGGTGCCGATCATCGTGACTGTGATCGGCGAAGGCGGTTCAGGCGGCGCGTTGGCCATTGGCGTCGGCGATCAGGTTCTGATGCTCGAGAACGCGATCTATTCCGTGATCAGTCCGGAAGGTTGCGCGGCAATTCTCTGGAGGGATAAATCTCTGGCGGATCGCGCCGCAGAAGGCCTGCGTCTCACTGCGAAGCATCTACACGACGAGGGAATCGTCGACAAGATCATCCCAGAACCCGCGGGCGGCGCACACAACGATTACGATCAAACCGCTCGTTACCTCGACTCAGCCCTGAGCGAGCGTCTCGCAGAAGCAGTCAGTTGTTCACAGGAAGACAGACTCACGCGTCGTTACAGCAAACTCCGGCGCTTCGGTCGTTGGGGCACAGACGGTCAGGACACGAACCCAACACCACCAGGCAGCTGATGTCGCGTGTCGAAACTAGAACGGAATGTCGTCGTCAGACAGATCTGATTGCGACTCCGCCGGGCTGGCGCTGGCGCTTGCAGATGCCGCACGCTCGTATGGAGCGGCGTCGTCACCTCTCGAGCCGATAAACTGCATGTCGGTAGCAAACACTTCGAGCGAATGGCGCGGTTTGCCATCACGATCGACGTACTCGTCCACACGCAAACGTCCCTCGATGTAAACCTGTTTACCTTTTTGCAGATACTGTGAGGCAGTTTCTGCCAGACGGTTCCAAAGAGTGACGCGGAACCACGTCGTATGGTCCTGCATTTCGCCATTGCGATCTTTGCGGCGTTCGTTCGTGGCCACGCTGAAACTACAAACGGGAGTACCCTGGGCGGTATAGCGCAGCTCGGGATCGCGCCCGAGATTTCCCACGATAATGATCTTATTAAAGGACATGAGGAGCCTTTCTTTCTACCGGGTTTAACTGACGCAGCGATACTACTACGCGAAAATCTGAAGAATCAAGCAAACCAAATTTTTAACGCGATAAATCTTCTCTGGGCAATCTCTGTTTTAGCCGCAGATTCACGCATAAGAATCGCGTTCTGGAAATGATTTCTGGTAGACTGTCGGCACTATAACCTGATTGGAAGTATGAAGCCGCGAGTATACATCGAGACTTTTGGCTGCCAGATGAATGTTGCTGATTCGGAGCGCGCCGCGACCGGTTTGCGAGCCTCCGGTTACGACCTCTGCCAGTCGATTGACGATGCCGACGTGGTGTTGCTCAACACGTGTTCTGTTCGCGAAAAAGCAGAACGAAAAGTCTACACGCGCATCGGTGAATTGCGTGCTGCTCGACCAGACAAACGCGATCTTCTGGTTGGCGTGATGGGATGTGTCGCGCAGCTCGAAGGCGAATCGGTTTTCGATCACGCCTCGTCAGTCAACATGGTGATCGGAACGCGTGCTACCGATCGTATTCCGGTGTTGATCGAAAGAGCGCGCGACGGTGAGAGAAGAGTTCTGGATCTCGGCGAGCGTGGCGAGCACGACTCCTGGGACGTTTCTCCGGTCGAGCGACATTCGCCGCACGTCGCTTTCATCCCGATTATCGAAGGTTGCAATAAGTTTTGCTCGTTCTGCATCGTGCCCTACTCGCGCGGGCGGGAGCGTAGCCGGCCGGCGATTGAAATCGTCGCGGAAGCAAAGCGCCTCCAGGCGCTTGGCTACAAGGAAATTCATCTCATCGGCCAGAACGTGAATAGTTACCGGCCGCGAGTTGAAGATGGACTCGAAGGATTTCCGGGAGCGACGCCGTTCTGCCGTCTGCTGCGAGCAGTCGCTGCCACCGGATTGCCGCGTATCAAGTTTACGACCTCTTTCCCACGTGATTTCCACCCTGACATTGTTTCAGCTATCGAAGAAAAGCCGAACCTTTGCGATTGGATTCACTTGCCGGTCCAGTCTGGAAGCGACCGCATTCTCAAGCTCATGCGTCGAGGTCACAAACAAAGTGACTATCTCGAACGAATTCAGCGTATAAAGAATTCGAGGAGGCGCCTGGCTCTAACCAGCGACATCATCGTCGGTTTTCCCGGCGAAACGGACGACGATTTTCAACAAACGATCGACCTGGTTAAAGCGTGTGAGTACGACAGTCTTTACATTTTCAAATATTCGAGACGTGCAGGCACACCGGCAGCGGAGTTTCATGATAACGTTTCCGAGAAAGAAAAGACTGCCAGGTTCCTTGAACTCGAAAAAGTGCAGCGCGAAGGGCAGGAGAAGATCTACCGCTCCTATGTTGGACGCACGCTCAGCGTTCTCGCTGAGAGACAAAGCTCTCGTTCCGAAAACGATCTGACAGGACACTCGACGTGTCACAAGGTTGTAAACTTTTCGGGCGAGCGCAGTCTCGAGGGTGATGTCGTTGATGTGCTGGTGACGGCCGCAAAAACAAATAGCCTCTACGGAACTCTGGTAAATGGTGTAGTGTAAGGGGTGCGTATGGAAATCGAGGTTAAGATCCGAGCATTAATGATGGATCCGAACAGCGGAACTCCGATTATTATTTTAAAAGACGTTCAGAGTGATACGATGCTGCCGATCTGGGTAGGAGCATACGAAGCGAATGCCATCGCGCTCGAGATCGAAAAGATCGCGCCACCGAGACCGATGACGCACGATCTACTGCGGAATCTGATTGTCGAATTGGGAGTGCAGGTGGACCGAGTGGTGGTGACGAGCCTGCGTGATAACACGTTCTTTGCAGTGATAGAAATGCGAAACAGCGAAGGCGATCGGATGGTCCTCGACTCTCGTCCGTCTGACGCCATCGCATTAGCCTTGCGAGCCGATTGTCCGATCTACGTCGACATGGAAGTGATCAAAGCGTCGCGCAACACGTTGCCCGCCGAAGAGGCCGAAGAAGCCGAAGCGCCTTCAGGTGAAGAGGAATGGCCCGACGTTATCGGCGAGGCAGGGGATTTACCGATGTAAGTTTTTCTATGTGCTATCTCTGTGCCGTTGGTGTACACAAAGAGCACAGAGTTACACAGACAAGAGGGAAGCTTGAACCTATGGAGCGATAGTTTGCCACTGTGCAGCGAATGGTAATCGCCATCGCCAACCAAAAAGGTGGGGTAGGAAAGACCACTACCGCCATCAATTTGGCCGCCGCTTTTGCCCGCAAGGGAAAACGTGTCCTTCTTCTCGATCTCGATCCCCAAGCCAATAGCTCTATATCGTTTTTAGATCCACTCACAGTCGAGCGATCCATCTACGAGTTGATGATGGATGGAGAAGCGCCCGTCGAGGAGTCGGTTTACGCAACACCGGTAGAAAACCTCGCCCTTGTCCCCGCGCGGATCAACCTGGCAAAGCTCGAGTCGAAACTGGTCGGTGATTTCGATGCACCGTTCCGGCTCAAAGACCGTCTCGAACCTTTCCGGCAACACTACGAGGTGATCGTCATCGACACGCCACCGACGTTGGGTCTGATTACTGTGAATGCATTGGTTGCAGCCTCACATGTCTTGATTCCGATTCAGTCGTCATATTTCGCACTCGAGGGCACAGACGATCTCCTCGAGACCATCGAGAAAGTGAAGGCGCGTCCGAATCCGAATCTCGAGCTGCTCGGAGTGTTGGTGACTCTGCACGACAAGCGAACCACGCTCGCGCGCGAGGTTCACGAACAGATTCGCGCGGTGTTTGGTCCAAAGCTTTTCGACACTGTGATTACCAAGAGCGTCAGACTCGAAGAGTCGCCCGCTTACAAGGAGTCGATTTTTAGTTTTGCTCCTAACTCATCGGGAGCAATTGAGTACGGAAAACTTTGCGAAGAGGTAATAAGCCGTGTCTAAGAGGGGATTGCCAACTGGCCTCCAAATGCGCCACGACGCGCACTACGTCGAAGAGCTGTCGCAACACCGCCCGCAGCAGGTCGGCAGGATGATACCTGTCGATAAGCTGGAGCCCAATCCGGAGCAGCCGCGCGTTGATTTCGGCGACCTCACGGAGTTGACGGCTTCGATTGCCGAAAAGGGCGTGCTCGAACCATTGCTCGTCAAGCCGAACCGTCTCACCGGTCGCTGGATGATCATCGCCGGCGAGCGTCGCTGGCGCTCTGCGCAGCGTGCGGGGCTGAAGGAAGTGCCATGTGTTGAGATGGAAGTTGACGACGGCACGGTCGCGGAGATCGCGCTCATCGAAAACATGCAGCGCAAAGATCTCACAGTCTGGGAAGAGGCTGATGGTCTACTGTCGCTGTGCGAGCGATTCGGTTACACGCACGACGACGTAGCGCGCAAAGTCGGTAAGAGTAGAACGACTGTGACTGAGGCACTCGCGATCGCGAAGATCCCGGACGACGTGAGGGAAGTGTGTCGCGCGGCTGACATCAATGCGAAATCCTCGTTACTTCAGATCGTGCGCCAACCCGACGATGATTCAATGCGGCGCCTGGCAAATCAGATTGCGTCGAAGGGTTTGAATCGAAACGATGCGAGAGAAGTGCGACGACAGGAGATGGGCCCACGCGTCGTTCCCGACAACAAGCCTTACACGTTCAAATACGCTTCACCCGACAAGGACTTCAATCTCGAGGTAAAGTTCCGCGCCTCGCAGGTCAGCGATTCTGAAGTCGCTCTAATTCTCCGCGCCATCGCCGACGAGATCGACGATGAACCAATTCAGAATTAAGCCACAAAAAGGCACATAGAAGCACACAAAATGCACATAGAAAACACGAAATTTGTTAACCAAATTCTTTTGTGTGCTTCTTTGTGCCTTTTTGTGGCCCTACTTAGCGAGGCTTTTCTTCTTTTCCGCCGCAGCGCGTTTCTGTAACGACTTCGCCCAGCGCTCGAACGTCGGTTGCAGTGGCTTGAACAGTCTCGCCCTGAAAGTGTGCTTCTTCTCGTTCCAGGCCTTCAAGTGTTTCTCGGTATACATCCGCACAGCCGGCTCGAGTTGGGTCTTCTTCAACGAGTGTTTCAGCGTGATGTGATAATGCTGGCCCACTAACGAAAACACGAGCGCCACGAGATTGCTTTTGAATGAAAGTCTCGGAATTATTTTTTTGTGAAACGGCTTGTCTGCCGGTAACAAGACGTTGACTGCAATCTCGAGCCAGGCGCCTTTCGGCCCCTGACGCGGATGATAAAGTCCGGGCAATTCAGTCGCCTGAAAAGGACCCTTAATCCGTGGATCGGTAATAAACGGAACTAATCTGATGCGTTCGATGCCGCGCGTATGTTCTCGCGGCAAACTATCGAAGGCACTCTCAACCTGCTCCAACGAGCCCTTTGGTAGAGAGCCTTCATACTGATTCTCAATGCGTATGGCCACAGTGATCGCTTCCTGAATATCGTCGTTTTAACGGGAGTCAGTCACTTTAGGGGAAGGGAGCAAAGTCGGTCAAGTGGCGTTCTTCTCTGCCGCCCTCTGCGTATCTCGGCGCATTCTGCGTTAAACCGATCTATTAACGCAGAGAACGCAGAGATACGCAGAGACCGCAGAGATCAGCATATATCTGTTACTGCGCCTGAGCTTGCGCTGCCGACGAGAGCCGCATACTTCGCGAGGACGCCGTTGGTGTAACGCCGTGTTGGTGGACGCCATTCAGCATACCTTCGAGCCACTTCATCATCAGAAACGTTGAGTTGCAAAAGACCGTGTTCGGCGTCGATGGTGATCGAGTCTCCTTCATTCACGAGTGCCAGCGTGCCTCCGACCGCGGCTTCCGGCGCGACATGCCCCACAACCAATCCGTAAGTAGCACCTGAGAACCTGCCATCCGTAATCAACCCGACTGAATCGCCGAGACCCGCGCCGATGATCGCTGAAGTTGGTGCGAGCATCTCGCGCATGCCTGGTCCACCTTTCGGGCCTTCATACCGAATCACCACGACGTCGCCCGCCCTGACTTGCGAAGAAAGAATGGCGTGCAGGCATGATTCTTCGGAATCAAAAACTCGCGCCGGACCCGTGATCGCTTTGTTCCTGATACCAGACACTTTCGCGACAGCGCCCTCTTGCGCGAGATTGCCTCGCAGAATCACCAGGTGACCTTCCGAGTAAAGCGGCTCGTTCCATTGACGAATCACGTCCTGCTGCGTCGCCGGGTTCTCGGGAACGTTGGCCAGTGTTTCTTCGATTGTCTTGCCGGTGATCGTGAGCGCATCCCCATGCAAGAGCCCGTGAGTCAGCAACATTTTCATGACCTGTGGTATGCCACCAACCTTGTGCAGATCGGTCGTGACGAATGAGCCTGACGGTTTCAAATTGCAGATCACCGGAACTCGTTTCCGGATCCGCTCGAAATCATCCAACGTCAACTTCACCTGCGCGGCGTGTGCAATGGCGGGCAAATGGAGTACGGCATTAGTCGATCCACCCACAGCCATCACGACCGCGATCGCATTTTCGAATGCTTTCTTCGTCAGCAATTGCCGTGGAAGAATCCGGCTGTGAACCGCGTGAACGAGAGCTTCCGCTGAAGCAACTGCGTTGGTCGCGATCTCGTCGTCTTCAGCAGACATCGTCGAAGAGAAGGGAAGTGCCATTCCCATCGCTTCGATCGCCGCCGACATCGTGTTGGCTGTGAACATACCTCCGCACGACCCGGCGCCGGGGCAGGCGTTTCGTTCGATTCCCACGAGTCGATCCTCGCCGATTTTGCCGGCGCAATATTGGCCCACCGCTTCAAATACGCTCACGATCGTCAAGTCTTCGTCCTGGAAGTGACCCGGCTTGATCGTTCCACCGTAAACAAAGATCGACGGGATATTCAGACGCGCGATCGCCATCATCGCTCCGGGCATGTTCTTGTCGCAGGCGCCGATCGCGAGCAAGCCATCCACCGAGGCGGCCTGACAAACGGTCTCGATTGAATCAGCAATAATCTCGCGCGAAACGAGGGAATACTTCATCCCCTGCGTTCCTTGTGAAATGCCGTCGCTGACTGTGATCGTGCCGAAGGTCTGTGGCATGGTTTGCGCACCTCGCAGCGCTTCGACAGCGTGCTCCGCGAGACGATTCAGACCGGCGTTGCAAGGTGTGATGGTGCTGTGAGCGTTGGCGACGGCGATGATCGGCTTTTCAAAATCGCCATCTTTGAAACCGACAGCGCGGAGCATCGCCCGGTTCGGCGTGCGTTCGACGCCTCGTGTGATGGAATGACTGCGCGCGTCCTCGCTCTTCTTGAATTTTTCAGACACTCTAATTCGTGGTTATATCAGAAAGAAGGCTCTGCATGCGACCGTTCGATAAAGAGTCGCTGTGTGTAAAACTTATTCTTTTAACCTGATAATAAACTTCGTTCATCGACTACTCCGGCCGTTTTATGATAAAAATTCAAACCTATGGAAATGGCGCAGTTGGAATATTTCTCGCGAGTCGTACAGGAAAAAAGCTTTTCAAAGGCCGCCGACAAGGTTTTTAGAACTCAGCCCGCCGTCAGCATCGCCATCCGGCGCCTCGAGGAAGAGATAGGTCTGCCGCTGCTGGACCGAACGCAGAAGGCGCCGGTGCTAACCGAGGCAGGGCAGGTGGTCTACGACTATGCACAGCGGATACTGGGTCTTCGCGACCAGGTGGGGCAGGCGATTGCCGAAATGCAGAGTCTGAAACGCGGGCTCATTCGCGTGGGCGCTAATGAGAGCACGTCGTTGTACCTGCTGCCCGAGTTGATCTTGATATTTCGCGAGCAACATCCGGATGTGAAGGTGGAGATATTCCGACACGTCTCGAGTCGTTTGCCGCGCGAAGTTTTGGAGCGCAACATCGACTTTGCGTTAATGGCTTCAGAGCCAGGGGACCGTGACCTGGAAGCTTTTCCGTTGTTGAAGGATGAGCTCGTGTTGATAATGAGTCCGAAGCATCCGCTGGCTACGCGTCCTTCGGTCAGGATCAAGGACTTGGGAAAAGAATCGTTTGTCGCCCACAACGTTAAGTCCGGTTCACGCGTGAAAGTGATCGAGGCTTTCGCGAGGCAACACACGCCTTTAAACATCAGCCTGGAGCTCGCCACGATCGAAACAATCAAGCGCTTCGTGCAAAAGCGCGTCGGACTCGCATTCGTACCTCGCATGTGTGTACGTGAAGAGTTGGAGCGGGGTGTTTTAGTCAACGTGCCGGTTCGCGGTCTCACTCACACGCGAACTCTCTGGGCCGCTCATCGTCGCGGCGCAAACTTTTCACCTGCCGGCAGTGCATTTCTAAAGATTCTTCAGACGCGAGCTGAAGCGGGATCGTAGTCTTTTAAGTAAGAACCGGAGGTTGTTCGAACAATTCATTCCATAGAAAGGTGGTCCCACATGAGAAGATTGTCTGTCTGCACAACAGCAGTTCTTGTAATCCTGGCCTGGGCTACATTTGCCGAAGTAAGCAGTGGCAGGACTGAACGTGGAGCAAAGATTGAAAACCCGCGAGCAAGAGTGACTATTGTCTTTCGCGGGCTACAGGTTTTTCATCCCGATCCCGCAGCTCAGTACGTCGAAGCAGGAATCCTCCGGGCTCCCCAGCACAAGCTTCGTATTGACGTGCTGGAAAAGTCTTCCGCTGGTGTTTCGCGCTTTACGGTGCCATCGGAGTCTCTTGGAGGCGCGGAGAATGACGTTTGGTCATTTGAGTTCGCGAGTTCTAATCGCGGCGTCAGTCTTTACCAACGCGGCGCATTCGATCGTAAAGCCGGCATCGGCGATGAAAGAGATTTGCGCTGGGCCGTCGACCTGGAAGGGAAAGAATTTTACGACCAGGAGTTGACCACGAAACAGAATCAACTGGGGCCGATCCTGCGCGTCAGCAGCGGCGAGTTTTACACCAGGACTCGAACACGTCCGTTGCTGCGTAACAAGGGTAACGGTACCTTCGAATACTTCGGCAGTGCAGCGGATGAAATTGCCGCAGACCTTTTTGTCGAAGGAGATGTTGTCCTGAGATCTGCGAATTCTGGAAAAGAGATTCTCAGGTTGAAAAACATGCCTGGTAGTTCTTATGAGATCGTTGTCGAAAACGAATTCATAGCTGATGCACACGATCGCGGCGCCGGTCACTTCGAATATTACTACCGCTTAATCACCAAACCACAAGACGAGTGGTATGACTTCAAGGTGGCTCGGCAAACCTCCACTTCAGTAAATAGCCATTTCAATCATTACGCCGGCCCTGAAGCGGCGTGCTTCCCCTGGTGGATTTTCAAGAGAACGAATTCGTTAAAGTAACTGACTTTCGAACGGGAGCGCCGGCAACTGCGGCGCTCCCTTCGTCCAAAAATTTCTTACAGCACCTGCTCCTTTTTCAATTCATTTCCCGCGATTTACTAGTGAGGTGAGAAAAAAGGAGACGAAAATGATTCTCGACTTAGCGCTATCAATCATACTTACATTCGGTGCTTCAGGCCCAAGCAATAATTTCAATGAGTGTCCCCCTGCGGACCAGCCCGACGCTGTGGCCACAGTGCAGGCTAATACCACGACCACGACCACTACCGCGCCGAAGAAAAAGGGTTAAAGGCAGCCAGGCAGCGACTCTCACAACCGAAATCAGACTGAACCGGGAGTGCAAGTCTCCCGGTTTCGTTTTGGAGGCGAAATGAATTTAAGAACGCTGACGATCTTTCTTCAACGTACCGCCTCAAGGTCGATTCGAGCGGTCACGGTGTAGCTCACGTTTTGCATTAGTGAAACCATTGACATATCTGTACTAGAGGTTTAAGTTGTGCTCGCCCTCG
Organism: Pyrinomonadaceae bacterium; assembly: GCA_035571655.1. Lineage (GTDB taxonomy): Bacteria > Acidobacteriota > Blastocatellia > Pyrinomonadales > Pyrinomonadaceae > PSRF01. The sequence goes on along the minus strand of DATNCH010000248.1, from coordinate 1,694 downwards.
CGAATCTCAGCCTCAAAGGAGTCATGTCCGATGGCGAGCAAAAAGAAATCCACCAAAAAAGCCTCGGCTAAGAAGCCTCAGGAAGTTGTGATGTGGCTACGTCTGCCGAGACCGATGAAACCCGCAGAACTTGCGAAACTCGGTTTGAAAGGCGACGTCTGCTTCGGCGGCGATACCTGCATTGCAGCGACGAGCGTCCATGCGGACGCAGACATCGTGGTCCAGGCTGATTTGCAGGAGTCGCTCAGGAAAGCCGGTCTATCGCGTCGCGCCGATCCTTGTTTCGGTGGCGATACCTGCATCGTCTAGTCCGACACGAACAATTTGATTTCGGAGGGCACGCTCATGGCGTGGAAAGCGTCTCACTATACCCATCTCATTCCTCTGTCTGATGGCAACGGCGTCGTTTACAACGGCCGCAGTGGAGCACTGGTAAAGATGTCGGCGGGCGCGTTTGCGCGATGCGACACGATCATGAAGAGCAGTGCACCGGGCAAGCCTTTGAGCGCCTCGTTTGAGAGTGAGGAATTGTTTGCGCATCTGATCGCCGGGAACTTCGTCGTCGAATCAGACTTTGACGAGCTCGCGTTTATCGAAGAACAGTACCAGCGCGAGCGCCGGCACTCGCAGTTTCTGCTCACGATTCTACCGACGTTTGGTTGCAATCTCGGTTGCGACTACTGTTTCGTCGGTAAGAAAAAAGGCGCGATGGACCGCGAGAAGCAGGATGAGATCATCAAGTTTGTGACCGAGCGTTTCGCGACGCAGAAGTTTCCGAGCATGGCAGTCGACTGGTTTGGTGGCGAGCCGTTGCTGGCGTTGGGTGCGATTGAACATTTGTCGGATGCTTTTCTGGATCTGTGCCGTCGTTACGATACGCCTTACAGCGCACAGGTGATCACAAACGGCACGATGATCTCCGACAGGGCAGTGGAAGTGATGCATAAGGCAGGCATCGATCGCCTTCAGATCACGCTCGATGGGCTGCGTGAAATCCACGACCAGCGACGTCCGAGCAAGTTGCGCGTGATCTCGTCGTTTGAGCAGACGATACTCGGCCTCGGGAAGGTTGTGGGGCAGTTTGTCATTCGACTACGCATCAATGTCGACAAGCATAATCTTGCCGAAGCATGGAAGCTATTGGATTTCTTCGCGAGCCAGGGTTGGTTGGGAGCTGACACCAGTTTCTATCCGTACCTCGCGCGCATCTCGCCGTTCACCGATGCTTGTGCTTCGGTTGCGACAGAGGTGTGCACGATCGACGAGTTCCAGGAGATGAACATTCAGTGGATGAAGCGACTGCATAACCTTGGCGTGCCGGTCGCTTTCCAGGGGTTGTATCAGTTTCCGGAACCGAAGCTTTACAACTGCGGCGCCATCGGCACGAATGGGTTCATCTTTAATCCGAACGGTGAGATTCATAAGTGCGGTTTGGCGGTTGACGATTCGAGTGAAGCGATCGGGATGCTCGGCGAAGAGCTTGATAGTGATCATCCGAATGCGGTGAAGTGGCGCGACTGGAGCCCGCTTGATAATCCTGTTTGTCGCGGCTGTGAATTCCTGCCTTCGTGTCTTGGTGGTTGTCCGCGCAACCAGATGCAGATGCGCGAAGTGCAGAAGAAGGAGAACTGCCAATATTACCAGCAGCACGAGAATCGGATCCTCGCGACACATCTCGAGCTGGCCCAACAAGC
>DATNCH010000247.1:0-5337 GCA_035571655.1 Pyrinomonadaceae bacterium | reverse complement strand
TGCGAGCGGGCAACCATCACTGGTAATGACGCAGTTTCCGCCGTTCGTCTCAATGCGCGCGGTTCCGCCGATAGCCTCCAACGCTGTTAAGGCGACCCTGAGGCGGGTTTCGAAGTCACCGTGCTGTTTGCCACCGGTCTGCGAACGAGCTAACGCACTACCTACCTCGCGTAAAGCCTTTTCCAGCGTATCCGGAGTGAGTTGTCCTTTTAAGACGGCGATCAATTGAGTCAGTACGGCATCGTATGCTTTGGGGAATAGCTTCTCCGCCTCACTTGTCAACTCATAAGCGAAGTGCGGCTTGCGTGTGCCGCGTTGTATGCCGGTTTGGCTCGACGTGAGGTCGCATGAATACAGCACGCAGCGAGTGAAAACACTCGTGTTGACAGGTGGTAACACCGTAGTCAACTACTCGCGAGTAACGGTACGGTGAATGAAATAGACGCGGAAGAAGACAAACATTGGAGTAGTTGAAGATCTACCTATGAGCTATAGGGATATAACTGTTGCGAGGACCAGTGAGTTTACAGACGGTGAAATGAAACAGGTGTCGGTCGAAGGCAAAGAGATCCTGTTGGCTCGAGTCAATGGAAAATTTTATGCGGTTGGCGCCACCTGCACACACTACGGAGCTCCCCTCGTTGATGGAGTACTCAACGGCGAGCGTCTCGTCTGTCCCTGGCATCACGCCTGTTTCAACATAACCAGCGGCGATTTGCGAGAGCCACCCGCCTTTGATGCGCTACCCCGCTACGACGTGAAAATCGAGAATGAACATGTAGTCGTGCGTATCCCGGTTGACGCTTCTGATCGCAGAACACCTTCGATGGCCAAGCGAGCGATGACCAAGCGAGATGGTAAGGATGAGCGATTGTTTGTCATTGCCGGAGGCGGCGCGGCAGGTTACACCGCAGCTCAAACTTTACGCGAAGACGGATTCACCGGTCGGGTCGTATTGATCACTCGTGAGGATCAATTGCCCTATGACCGGCCAAATCTGAGTAAGGAATACTTGCAAGGAAACGCTGAGCCTTCATGGTTGCCGTTAAGGTCTGAAGACTTCTTTGCTCAACATGACATCGAGTTAATTCGCAGTGCCGAGATCAAGCGCATAGACGCGGCAAAAAAGACAATTGAATTGGCAGATGGCGAGACACTGGTTTGCAATGCACTGTTGGTTGCGACAGGCGGTCAGCCGCGTCATCTGCCATTTCAATCCGCGGCCCAACAAAATGTTTTCCTGCTGCGCAGTTACGCCGATGCTGATGCTTTGATCGCCGCCGCAGAAACAGGTAAACGTGTGGTCGTCATTGGCGCCAGTTTTATCGGCATGGAAGTGGCTAGCAGCTTAAGGTCGCGCGGCTGCGACGTAACTGTAGTTGCACCGGATGAGGTTCCGTTTAAGAAAATTCTCGGGCCGGAAATCGGCAAGTTATTTCAACAGCTTCATGAAGAAAACGGCGTCACGTTCAAGCTCGGCGCCTCAGTGGCTAATTTTGTTGGCCCAGAGATCGTTAGCCAGGTGGTGCTCGAAAACGGTGAGAGCCTGGCAACGGATCTAGTGGTTGTTGGAGTCGGTGTTAAGCCGGCGACCGGTTTTCTTGAAGGCGTGAGTTTGCATCGAGATGGCGGTGTGATTGTTGATGAATATATGCGCGCCGCTGACGACGTTTATGCAGCAGGAGACATTGCCTACTTTCCATATCCGCGCACTGGGGAACGCCAGCGCATCGAACACTGGCGTACGGCAATGCAGCAGGGCCGTGTTGCTGCTCACAACATGGCCGGGAATGCAGTCGCTTATGACAGCGTGCCGTTCTTTTGGACGCGACAGTTCGACGTCGGGTTGTTGTACGTCGGGCACGCCGCAAGTTGGAGCGAGATTATCTTCCAGGGTTCTGTAGCAGCACGGGACTTCCTCGCCTTCTATTTAAAGGACGATCAAATTCTGGCGGTCGCGGGTATGAACCGAGATCGGGAGATGGCCGCGATCGAAGAGTTGATGCGTGAAGATCGAATGCCGTCGCGTACTCAACTGAAGGATGGCTTTCCGGATTTTCTGGAACTACTGATGTCGCGACGATGCCATTCAAAGTGATGACCCAACTCATTAATCATCCACTTACAGAAAAGGGGCTTCAGCAATCTCTTTGCCGATTGGCGCAAGGCAGCTTAATTAAAGTTGTGCTCACGAAGGGTAGCTCGGACGCCGAAGAATAACGAAAGCGTACCGCTTCAGGAGGGAACCCTATGCCGCGAACACAAATGAGGCTTGATGCCAGAGATGGGGAAGGCAATACGCCCTTGATGCGGGCTGCACTCGATGGTCAAACGAAGCAGGTAGAGGCTCTGCTTCGCAATGGAGCCGACGTTAATGCGCAAAATCATGAAGGGCGAACGGCCTTAATGTTTGCGATCATTAACCTGCACGCGGCGACTGTGAAAACCTTGCTGGAGTTTGGCGCGGATGTAAATGTCGAAGCAGCCGGTTGCGGATGCACGCCCTTGACGCTTGCGGCATGCAGCGGAGACATAGGAATCACCAGGGCCTTGCTAAAACGCGGTGCTGATGCAGGAAGAGTCTCTGGCTCGGGTAGAACCGCTTTGATGGTGGCAGTAGAACACGGCTACACCGCGATAAGTGAATTAATCAAGCAGGCCACTGTCCAATTAACGCCGGCGAAACCTACTATGCATTCGCCTGGCAGACACCGAATGTCTGACTTCTCTTCAAGTCAAATAAACGGTCAGCTAGTCGAGATATCTTAAATGAAAGGGAGCAATGAAAATGATTAATACGAACTCCTACCAGGCTAAGCAGTTCAATCTGAGTGGCCTGAATGGTATCTCCGATCAAACACTGGAGATGCACTTCAAACTCTACGAGGGCTACGTCAAAGAGACGAATAAGCTTACAGAGAAGATTTCGGAGTTTTTGAAAGACGGTAAAGTCGATCAGGAAGAAGTGCCGGCCTACTCGGAGCTAACGCGCCGCTTAGGCTTTGAATACAACGGCATGGTGCTGCACGAATACTATTTCGACAACATGAAACAGGGCGGACCGGGTAATCCGGAGCCGAACTCTGCTTTCTTGCGAGCAACAGAAGAGAGCTTCGGCAGCTACGAAATCTGGAAAGCAGATTTTGTCGGTATTGGCAAGATGCGTGGCGTTGGTTGGGCCATCTGTTATGAGAATCCAGCTAATGGACGACTTTCGAATCACTGGATCACGCTTCACGAGACGGGTAACGTGGCGGGGTTCAATCCAGTGCTGGTGATGGATGTGTGGGAGCATGCCTTTCTGCTCGACTATAAGCCAGCGGAGCGACCTAAATACATTGAGGCGTTCTTTTCCAACATAGCCTGGAATGTTTGTGACGAGCGTCTGAACCGGGGTCGTGCCTTGAGTTCTGCCACTGCCCACAAAGCTTAGGATGTAGGGATAGTAACGGTGGATTTATTTTCACCACTCGTTAGACGTGTGTGATTCAGATTCAGATAGTTGCGAGGTTGCGGTGAAGTCGAGACAACAATCCTTCAGTGATGAGGAGCTTCAAGAACTACAACGCCTCACGTTTGACTATTTTCTAAAGGAAACAAATCCTGAGAATGGCCTGGTACCTGACAGCACGCGTCCGGGCGCGCCTTGTAGCATCGCTCCTACAGGATTTGCCCTATCGGCTTATCCTGTGGGTGTCGAGCGCGGTTTCATTACGCGCGACGACGGGATCAAACGAACGCTCACAACACTCCGATTCTTCTGGAATAGCCCGCAGGGACCTGAACCGGACACCACCGGATACAAAGGTTTCTATTATCACTTTCTTGACATGAAGACGGGACGTCGAACGTTCAATTGCGAACTATCAACAATCGACTCAACCTACGTGATTGCCGGCGCGCTGAATGCGGCGGAATACTTCAATCGTGACACTGAAGAGGAGCGTGAAATCCAAAACCTCGCGCAGGCCCTCTATAGACGTGCGGACTGGACTTGGGCGCAAAATGGAGGAGAAACGGTAACCCACGGTTGGACACCCGAACGCGGATTCATAAAGTATCGTTGGGAAGGTTATTCCGAAGCCTTGATTCTTTACGTTCTTGGCCTGGCATCGCCAACGTACCCTTTACCCGAACAGAGCTATCGAGCCTGGACCAACACTTATGACTGGAGAAGCCTCTACGGATACGAATTCCTCTACGCCGGTCCGCTATTCATCCATCAGTTATCGCATATGTGGATCGATTTTCGCAAAATCCAGGATGAGTACATGCGACGAAAAGGGATCGATTATTTCGAGAACAGCCGGCGCGCGACTTACGTTCAGCAGCAGTATGCCATTCACAACCCGGAAGGTTTCAAGGGTTACGGCGAATTTATTTGGGGTCTCACGGCGAGCGATGGTCCTGGACCAGCATTCGAAGAGAGCGACAATAAGATGCGCCAATTCTACGATTACATAAACCGCGGTATTCCTGACGGACCTGATGATGGCACGCTGGCGCCGTGGGCCGTTATTGCCTCGCTTCCGTTTGCTCCCGAGATTGTGTTGCCATCGATTCGCTACTTCGACGATACCTTTCCCGAGATGATCAGTAAGTATGGATTCAAGTGCAGTTTCAACCCGACGTTCTCTGGAACTTCAGGCAAGGGATGGATCTCAAAGGGCTACTATGGTCTGGATCAGGGTCCGATCGTTTTGATGATCGAGAACTATCGTTCCGAATTCATCTGGCGGTTAATGCGAAGCTGCCCTTACATCGTCAGTGGTCTTCGACGCGCAGGCTTTTCCGGCGGTTGGCTAGGCAGCTATGCTCAAACGAGCTGATCAGTCTAGTTGAAATAACGTCGCGCTGGCGCAATTGTGTAAATAACTCTCGACAAAGTTGCCGCTCTAAAGCGCACACGATTGTTCCAGGCGCTAGGTGATGAAATGTTGCGCTCAATCGCGGCGCTTGTAACGGTCCGCAGTTTTCGCAAGGACGAGGTGCTTTTCATCGCTGGTGAAAAGGCTCGGGGCCTCTACATTATCGTTCACGGTTCTGTCAGAGCTTTCCGGGAAAGCGCTGATGGCCGTGAACAAGTGATTCACGTCGAATATGAAAAGTTTGCTCAACGAACTGTGCGGCGAACGTTTGGTGAGATCAGCGTAAGGTTAGTTTCACCCGGTTCTAACAACTTCGCAATGCTCCCTGCGGCTTTGCACAAAAAGTGGCAAATCTGATTTGTTTTCTCTGCGGCCTCTGCGTATCTCTGCGGCTCTCTGCGTTGAAAGGCCCATTAACGCAGAGAACGCAGAGATACGCAGAGGGCCGCAGAGGAAAGACTTCCATCTC
>DATNCH010000246.1:0-60571 GCA_035571655.1 Pyrinomonadaceae bacterium | reverse complement strand
ACCGAGTTTCCAGAGCTCCTGGATACGCGCGATTGTTCGCCGGTCGTTGTCGCCTGCGAGCTGCGGAGTATGGAATTCGATAACCAGGACTTTACTTGGACCATACGTCCCAAGCGCTGCGTCCGCGTTTCCATCAGACTGGATCGCGGAAAGCACCGGATACGCGCGTCCCAGTTCACCCATATCAGTAAAGCTGTTTAGGTAAATGGCGTTCTTTTGAGCTTCTTCGGGATTCGGGAGGTGCTTTATCAGGACAGGGATATCGCCCTCGCCTTTATCGATTGAATCGCCGAGACTCTTCGCAAACGCGTCGAGGCTGGCCGGGTTGGTTCCTTTTACACCTTGAATGTTGACGACGCTGGTTCCCTTGAAAAACCAGATCTGATCCTCGCTTGTGATTCCAGCGGTCCCGTAGCCGGGCTTTATCTCCGAACCGGGATTCTTTGCTCGAACTCCGTCCGCGATTGCACTCAGCAGTTCGTACGCTTCTCCATCCTGCCGGAAGCGGGCGACGTCCACCTTGAGGCCGGCGCCGTTGTTTCCACGGTATTCGACCGAAAACTCATCGACGGGCGCGAATTGTTTGTATGTGGACGAGGGAGTGAGCGGCCCCGACTGTTTGAACTTCTCCACACGTTCTGGCAACGGTGACGCTGTTTGTGATCTGATCGGGCTCACAAACACCGCGAGCAAAAAGAATACTGCGACGAATACTTTATCTTGGCGCAACGCGAGAACTCCAGTGATAACCGGGTGCAAACTCTGTTTTAGAAACCGCTCACGCTTTGATGTTCCCTAAAGCGGTTCCAGCAGCACAAAACAAAGTTTAATGCCAGCGTCTCAATTCACGCAAAAGCAGGTCGGCGTAATGGCGGGGACTGTTGATATTGTGCATGACGATCGAACCGTCAACATCGCTGGCGTTGTCGATGATGATGTCGCCAAAGCCCATCATACGTTGCGGAATGCTGGCGGAAACGGTCACGTCCTGGACCTTGCTCAAAGGGATGTTTTTCGTCGTGCGGGCAACCAGGCCCGTATCGATTTGCAGTTTCGAGTCGGTGACGGTGTAACGAACCATGTTGCGCCGGAGGTGGTAGTACGCGGGAATCAGCAGCAGCGCCAGCGCGAGCAGGATCGAGATCCAGGCGGGCACGCCGATCGACGCCAGCAGAAAAACCAGCCCCAGTCCCGCCACGACAGTCAGCGCATAACCCGCTTTGATGAAGAGCATCGTCGGCCGCACTGTGAAGACCGTGTGCTCGAGATCCGTATCAGCGTTGAATTCCAGCGCGCGCGCTTGAAGCCGAGCCATCTTTGTTACCTCCGCGTCGGCGGGAGCCCCGCAGTTCGAACAAAAACGAACGCTGGGGGTAACGTATGCCCCGCAACTGGAACAGGTCATCGCTTGCGATCCTCTCGTGCCAATCATGCTGCCACAGATCAACGCGGATTGATACCGATTTGTTCTAATCCGCATCAATCCACGTGTATCTGCGCTGAATAACTATTGACTGACCAGCTGTAGACGACCGTCAGGAAGGCGGGCCATGAACACGCTTCGCTCGTACACGTTCAGAGGTGTCGGAGCTTTTTGCTGGACGGCGGCGAGTTGTCCGCTCGTAAGTGTGATTGCGGCTTGTGGGTCGCGAATCAGGCTGTAGCGCCGGCCAATGCGACGAACGTATTCCTGCGTTTCGCTGTAGGGCGGGACCTGGTAGCCATACTTCATCACAGCGCCTTCGCCGGCGTTATAACCCGCCAGGGCGAGCCGCACGTCGCCACTGAACAGGTCGAGGAGGAAGCGCATGTAGCGCGCCCCACCTTCGATGTTCTGCTTTGGGTCCCAGATATTCGTCACGCCGAAACGACTGGCGGTTGGAGGTATCAACTGCATCAGACCGCGCGCGCCTTTGTTAGAGATAGCGCGGGGTTTGAACGTCGACTCCTGGTGCATGATCGAGTAGAGCAGCAGCGGATCGACTGAATTGCGCTTGCCTGATTCGACGATGAAGTTATCGAAGTCGGTGTTGCCGGTCGTAAAACCGCCTAGTGACGGGTTGATGGGCTGGCTCGTCAGATGGACCAGAGCGCCCGGAGCCGGCGTGTACGTGTAGTTTCGAGAGGTGGTCAGGCGTTTAGTGGCGGTTGTTTTCGGCGGGTCGACTTTGGGGGTCTGGATCTGAACGGCGTTGGCGAGGTCGAAGTTATCGACCTGGTAGCCAGAGGGTGACTGCGCTGCGGCAGTCTGAGCGCCCAGGATGATTATGGCCAGAAAAAGTATCGATTTTCGCATCTATTCGCCGGTTTCTGCTGAGCTTTGGGGCGGCCGGTGAGGGCTTACGCATCCTAGCATGGTTGTTGATCCTATGCCAACAAGTTTGGGCAATCAGTCCTATTGACAGCGGTAGTATTATGAACGCGCGTTAAACCATTAACCGCGCGCTCTGCGCGCCTCACGAAAAGGACGAAAACAAATGAAGAATTTCCTTACGCTCACGCTGCTAATGCTGTGTGTGTTCAGCACCTCGGTATTGGCCCAGAACTCAACTTCCTCAACCTCAACCAAAACCGGCACGAAGCAGGGCACTAAACGAGGCCCGGTCTTTCGCGCCACCAGGGAACAGATCAACCAGGCCCAGGCGATTCTCAAGGAGCGCGGCTTTTACGCGGGAGAACAACTCGGAAAGCTTGACGATGCAACGCGCGACGGACTGCGCAAGTATCAACAGGCGGAGGGACTCAAGGTGACAGGCACGCTCAACAAGATCACGCTCGAGAAGATGAACATTCAACTTACCGAAAAACAGAAGACGATGTAATTTTGCCGCGGATGAACGCGGATTGAATCCGGATCAATCCGCGTCATCCGCGGCTCAACTAAGTAACCGCTCGACGACCTCGTAGCTTTTTTGGAGCGCGGTAGCGAGGTTCTCGGGTTGGTTGCCACCGCCCTCGGCCATGTCGGCCTTGCCGCCGCCCTTGCCCCCGACGAGCGGCGCCAACTCTTTGATCACTTGTCCGGCAGGAACTTTCCCTGTGAGGTCCGGTGACGTGCGAACGATGAGCGAAACTTTTCCATCGCTGCTGCGCCCGAGCACGACTACGCCCGACTTGATCCGCGCCAGCAACGTGTCAGAAAGCTGTCGCATCGCCGCCGCATCGAGTCCGCTTGCTTCACGAGCCAGGACTTTGATGCCCGCGACTTCGCGCGACTCGTCGCCGTTGGTCGACGCTCCGACCGCGCCGCTCGCAATCTTCAAGCGCAAGTCGTCAGCCTCGCGTCTCGCCTTCTTCAACTCATCCTGAAGACGCGAAACAGTCCCGCTCAAATCGCTGCGCGACGTCCGTAGACCGCTGCTGAGCTCGTCTACTAAAACTTCTGCTTCACGGAATCGTTCGTACGCATCCATGCCGGTGATGGCCCTGATGCGCCGCACACCCGATGCGATCGATTCATCGCTCGTGATCTTGAACAAACCGATATCGCCGGTCGCTCGCACGTGCGTGCCGCCGCAGAGTTCTTTTGAAAAAATCCCCTCGACGCCCTGGATCGAAAGCACGCGGACCTTCTCGCCATACTTCTCACCGAAAAGAGCCATCGCGCCCGAGCGCATTGCCTCCTCGATCGCCATCTCGTCGGTTTGCACGCGCTCGTTACGCAAAATGTGATAATTCACCAGCCGCTCGATCTCCTCTTTTTCCGCGGCCGTCAATGGCTGGTAATGCGTGAAGTCAAAACGCAGGTACGCCGGCGCCACAACGGAACCGGCCTGTTTGACGTGCGTTCCCAGAACTTCACGCAGCGCGGCATGCATCAAGTGCGTCGCCGTGTGATTGCGTCGTGTAGCGTCACGTTTTTCAACGTCGACTTCAGCCGAGACCGTATCGCCAACTTTTAACGTACCCTTCTCGACCTTGATCTTGTGTACGATCAAACCCTGCGCCGGCGAATACGTGTCGTTAACAACTGCATACTCCTGCGTTAGACCAATCAGCACGCCGACGTCCCCGACCTGACCACCACTCTCTGCATAAAACGGCGTGCGATCGAGAACGATCTCACCCTCTTCACCTTCGCTCAACGACTGGACTTCACTGCCTTTGATCACCGCAACCACTTTCGCATCATTGACGCTGGTCGTCTCGTAGCCCTTGAAGAGCGACCTCTCCAAACGTGTCGCCAGTTCCGCGTAAACAGGATTGGCTTTTGCTTTCGACTCACCTTTTTGGGTCGCAGCAGTTTGCTGAAGCTCCTGAAGTGCAGCGTCGAACAGCCGATTGAACTCATCCTCGTCGACGACAAATCCACGCTCTTCCAAACCGACGCGGATCAGATCGCGCGGCGTTCCAAACGTGTCGTACAGCCGCGCGAGCGTCTTGTACTCAGGCATCGCGCCTTTGCTCGCGGTGAACACTTCGTCGAGCTTGTTGAGCCCGACCGTCAGCGTCGAACCGAAACGCTCTTCCTCGAGGCGTACCATCTTCTCGATAAACTCGCGATGCAGTTCGAGCTCGGGATACGTGTCCTTCATCAGGTCGACGACAAAATTAGCGACCTGATTGAAGAACGGGCCATTCAATCCGAGCGTGTGATGACCCTGGTAGATCCCTCGTCTCATGATCTTCCGCAGCACGTAATTGCGGCCTTCGTTGCCCGGCAGAATCCCGTCAGCAATCGAGAACGCGGTGGCGCGCGCGTGGTCTGCAATCACGCGCATCGCAAACCCCTCCTGCGTGTCCGGCTCGTAATTGCGATCGGCGAGTTTAGCGGTGTAGTTAATGATCGGCCGGACCAGATCCGTGTCGTAGTTTGACTTGACGCCTTGCAACACTACCGCGAGACGTTCCAGCCCCGCGCCGGTATCAACTGACGGCGCCGGCAGTGGCTCGAGTTTGTACTTGCCGGGTTCGAGCTCGCTGCGTTCGAACTGCATAAAGACAAGGTTCCAGATCTCCATGATCGTGTCGCCCGGTCCATTCACATTCGCGGCAGAATTCTCCGGGTCGTCCGGACTGTCGCCCATGTAGTAATGAACCTCGCTGCATGGACCACATGGACCAGTCTCGCCCATCTGCCAGAAGTTGTCTTTACGGCCAAACCGCAGGATGCGCTCGCGCGGAGCCCCAACCTGTTCCCAGAACCTTTCGGCATCCTCATCAGGCGGGACCTCGTCGTCGCCCTCGTAAACCGTAAACCACAACCTTCGCGGATCGAGTTTGAGAACATCTACGAGCAATTCCCAGGCATACTTGACGGCGTCTTCCTTGAAGTAATCGCCAAACGAAAAATTGCCGAGCATCTCGAAGAACGTGTGGTGGCGCGCTGTCTTTCCGACCTCGTCCAGGTCGTTGTGTTTGCCGCCCGCGCGCACGCACTTCTGCGACGACGCCGCGCGCACGTACTCGCGCTTCTCGGCGCCGAGAAAGACGTCCTTGAACTGATTCATACCGGCGTTGGTAAAAAGCAACGTCGGATCGTTGGCAGGCAGAAGCGGAGACGAACGCACGGGCGTGTGCCCATGCTCCTCAAAATACCTCAAAAAAGCTTCGCGAACTTCGTTACCAGTCATCCGTTGAGTTTACCTCATCCGTGTCGTCTGTGGTTAACGAGCGGATTTTTTCGCGAACCAAATCGAATTCAAACCCCTGTCGCAGCAGGTGGTCGAACAAACTCTTCGCCTCGACCCGATTTTTCGGCCGCCCACGGATTCGCAACCGCTTCGCGATCGCCTGATCGATCAACTGCTCTTCCGATGTCTGCGCATAGACCAGCTCGAGCGCCTCGTTTGCGACACCGGTTTCGACTTTCTTCATCTTGAGGTCGCGCTCGAGGCGCCTGCGACCGACCGGTCGTTGTTTGACTTTGTAAGACGCGTAACCAAACGCAAATCGCTCGTCGTCGAGATAGCCATATTCCTGCAGCCGCGAGATCACTGTGTTTACAACCGTCTCGTCTGCACCTTTGACGCGCAACAAACGTTCGCGCAGTTCGGCGACTGAGCGAGGCTTGGCGGCCAGAAGTTTCACCGCCCGTTCAAATGTTTTACGTCGCAAATCAGTCACGATAAAGTGTACACAGATTAACGCGGATCGATGCTGATCTAAAATGTCGTCCATGGATGGAGTCTTAGTAATCGACAAGCCCGCCGGAATCACGTCGCACGATGTTGTCGCGCGGGCGCGTCACGTCCTTCACGAGCGTCGCATCGGCCACACGGGAACACTCGATCCGTTTGCCACCGGCGTGCTCGTGATTCTCCTCGGCAAAGCCACGCGACTCGCTCAGTTCCTAAGCGGTGTCGACAAAGAATACGAAGCAATCATTCGCCTGGGATACGCAACCGACACCGGCGATCGCACCGGCACTCCAACGCCAGCCCCAGTGGATTCAAAAAATCCTTTGGGGAAATGGACCGAGCAGGAGATCGCGAAAGCGCTAAGGAGTCTTGAAGGCTGGATCGATCAGACCCCTCCGATGTACTCAGCGAAAAAAGTTGAGGGAAAGAAACTCTACGAACTTGCGCGTCGCGGTGAGATGGTCGAACGCGAACCAGCCCGCGTTTGTATTTATGAGTTCGAAGCCATTAAGCCAGACGGTCAGCTCATCAAAGACAACCTCGACGGCACCTTCGACCTCCACACGCGCGTCTCTTGTTCTTCAGGCACGTATATTCGGACACTCGCGGAAGACCTGGGCAAACGTCTGTACGTTGGCGCGCACTTAGCTGAACTCAGACGCACTCGAGTTGGCGATCTTCGGATTGAACGGGCCATCACACTGGATCAGTTAAAGGTCCATTTTGCTGAAGAATCGCTGGGCGCAGTTTTGCTGGAACCTGCAACTGCGATCTCAAGGCTCCGTTTCGTGCATCTAAGCGGCGAAGACGTGAGACGGGCCACTAACGGCAGAGAGGTAAAGATCGCGAGCGCTGAGTGGGCCGATGGAGAGGACATAAGGATGTTCGATGCAGGCAGGCAATTGATTGCGATTGGTCGGTACGACGCTGCTGCGCAGAGCTTGCATCCACGCGTCGTGCTTGCAGGGGAGGCCGAGGCTGAAAAATAAGCATTGACTTTGGGCTTTGACCTCTGTGCTATACTTGCTGCCACGGAAGCGCACATCCAGTTCGCTTCCAACCAAGGTGTTTCCCTCCGGACTTCCGTTGAACTGATCATTGAGAAGTTATGCCTCGAGGACGTAGCTCACGCTGACGCGCGCGTGAGGCGTATCACGAAGCAGGCGAAACAAAACCGCAGTCCCCGACATATATAGCGGTTGTTAAAATAGCGTGGCCTCTCCCCACACGCTGTCCAATGCGCGAAAGCCGAAGAGGTTCCAAAGGCTATGGTAGAGCAGGATGGCAACAAACAATTCAATATCAGCGAACGTTTGGAAGATCTGCGCCGTGAACACGAAGCGCTGCGTTGGGAAGGAACATTTCGAGATTACTTCGAATTAGTCGCTCAGAACCCGCGCATAGCCCAGCTTTCACACGCTCGCATCAATGATATGGTTCACGCCGCAGGCATCGAGCGGCTGAATGAAGGTACGCAACACGAGATTCTTTCCTACAACTTCTTCGCCTCTGAGCTTTTCGGCATCGAAGAACCAATCGCCAGAATCGTCGAGTATTTCAAATCGGCTGCACAACGTCTCGAAGTGCGGAAACGCATTCTGCTGCTGATGGGACCTGTCGGCGGGGGCAAGTCGACCATCGTCAACATGCTCAAGCGCGGGCTCGAAAATTGGACCACGAACGAGGCGGGCGCAGTTTACGCGATCAAAGACTGTCCGATGCACGAGGAACCGCTGCATCTGATCCCGCACCAACTGCGCGGCGAGGTCGAGAAGCATTACGGAATTTATATCGAGGGCGATCTTTGTCCTCAGTGTCGCTACGCCCTGGAGAAAACTTACGGCGGCCGTCACGAAGACGTGAAAGTTCATCGCGTCGCCTTTTCTGAAAAGGAACGCGTCGGCATCGGAACCTTTTCGCCGAGCGATCCCAAGTCGCAGGACATCACGGAGCTCACCGGATCGATCGACCTGTCGACGATCGGCGAGGTTGGAGTTGAGTCTGATCCACGTGCTTATCGTTTCGACGGTGAGTTGAATATCGCGAACCGTGGTTTGATGGAGTTCGTCGAGATGCTGAAAGTTGACGAGAAGTTTCTCTACAGCTTGCTCACGCTCTCGCAGGAACAGAGCATCAAGACCGGCCGCTTCGCGATGATCTACGCGGACGAAGTCATCCTCTCGCATTCAAACGAGAACGAGTACATCGCGTTTGCCGGCAATCGCAAATCCGAGGCGCTCCAGGATCGCATCATCCTCGTGAAAGTGCCTTACAACCTGCGCGTCTCGCAGGAAGAGAGAATTTACGACAAGCTTCTGCACCAGTCAGAAGCGCTGCGCAACGTTCACCTCGCGCCACACACGTTGAAAGTCGCGGCGATGTTTGCCGTTATGACGCGCCTCGAAGAGCCCAAGCGCCAGAACGTCGACGTCGTGAAGAAGATGAAGCTTTACGACGGCGAAGACGTCGAGGGTTACAAGTCGAAAGACGTGCGCGAGTTGAAAGAAGAAACCGTTCGCGAAGGCATGGACGGAATTTCGCCGCGCTATATCATCAATCGTCTCTCGAGCGCGCTCGTCCGCGACGGCGTCACTTGTATTAATCCAATTGATGCGCTGCGGGCCATTAAAGACGGCTTCGAACAGCACACCGGCATCAGCAGCGAACAGCGTGAAAGATATCTAAACCACATTTCTCAGGCGCGCAAAGAGTATGACGAGCTCGCGAAGATTGAAGTGCAGAGAGCTTTCGTCTACTCGTTTGAAGAGATGGCGCGCACGATGTGCAACAACTATCTCGACAACGTCGAGGCGTTCTGCAACAAGGAACGGATCAAGGATCCGATAACCGAAGAGGAGATGGAGCCGGACGAACAGTTGATGCGTTCGATCGAGGAGCAGATTGGCATCTCCGAGAACGCGAAGAATACTTTCCGGCAGGAGATACTGATACGGATTTCGTCCTACGCTCGCAAGGGCAAGCCGTTTGAGTACAACTCGCACGAGCGCCTGAAGGAAGCGATCGAGAAGAAGATCTTTGCGGACCTGAAAGACGTCGTGAAGATCACCACCTCGACCAAGACGCCGGATCCCGATCAACTGCGACGGATCAACGAGGTAGTCGATCGGCTCGTCAAAGAGCATGGGTACTGTCCGGTTTGTGCGAACGAGCTGCTGACGTACGTCGGCACGCTCCTCTCGCGATAGAAAAGTAGCCACAGATGACACGGATAAAGACGGATTGATTTTAAAAAAACAATCCGTCTTTATCTGTGTTATCTGTGGCTTAAAATATGAAGAAACGATACTGGATCGCAGGAGCAACCACGCTGGCCATAGCCGGCAAGCTGTTGCTGCGACCGCGTGACGCCGACTGGCACAAGTGCCGTCGCGTCATTTTCCATTCCGATCATTCGCGATTCGCCGACGTCGACGGCGTGCGCGTCCATTATCAGGAAGCCGGCGACGCGCGTGCGCCTGCGCTCGTGTTGATTCACGGCTTTGCATCGTCGACGCTCGTGTGGAGCAAAGTGTTTTTGCGTCTCGCCGAAGAGGGCTTTCGAGTGATCGCCGTCGATATGTTGGGCTACGGTTATTCGGCAAAACCAAAGAACGGCGAATACACCATTTACGGTCAGGCAAAACTGTTGACGCGTTTGCTCGACCATCTCGGTATTCCGCGCGCGCTGTTTGTCGGCAGCTCCTACGGCGGCGCAGTCGCTGCGACTTGCGCGCTGGATTATCCGGAACGTGTTGAGAAGTTGGTCCTGGTTGGAACTGTGAACAACAACCGTCCGCTCGCATACACGTTGATGCGCGTTTTTGGTTCGCCTGTATTCGGCGACGTCGTGTCGCCGCTATTGATCGGTTCACGTCGCTTACTGCGCAGGCGCATGAAGCGAGTTTACGATCGTCACGCGTGGGTGCTGGATGAAAGACGGGTCGACGCGCGGCATCTGCCGTTGCGCGCTTCGGGCACGCAGCGCGCGATCATCCGCACGGTGCGCGGCTGGGACGCTGAACGTATCGCGAGAGATGCGCATCTAATCAGTCAACCCACTCTCCTGCTTTGGGGCGAAAACGATCGTGAGATTCCACTCGCGGATGGTGAGCGACTCCACGCGGCGATCCCCGGATCTCGATTGATAGTGTTTTTGAACTGCGGTCACTTGCCTCATGAAGAATATCCTGAGGCGTTTACAAATTTGGTGGTCGATTTCTGTAAAGGTGGATAAGAGTTATGTCCATCCAACGCAATGACTGGTCGCTACAACGCAAGGGCATCATCGATCAGGAGCGTCACAAGGATCGCGTAAAAGAAGCGATTCGCAAAAACCTCGGATCGATCGTTTCCAACGAAGCCATCATCCTTTCCGACGGGAAACGCACCGTCAAAGTTCCCATCAGGGCGCTCGACGAGTACAAGTTTCGTTTCAACTATCAAAAAGCGAAACACGTGGGCCAGGGCGACGGGAAGACGCGCGTCGGCGACGTGATTGGTCGCGAGACTCGCCCCGGCAGCGGCCAGGGATCGGGCCAGGCGGGACAGGACGTCGGTGCAGACTACTACGAAGCAGACGTAAACATCGACGAGCTCGCCGCGCTGATTTTCGAAGATCTCCAGCTTCCCTATCTCCAGGAAAAAGCAAAGAAGGCTGTGCAGTCGCGCAAGACGCAGTTCAACGAGATCCGGCGCACGGGTGTCATCGCGAATCTCGACAAGCGCCGCATGATTCTCGAAAACATTCGTCGCAACGCGCGCGAAGGCAAGGCTCGCTTTGGCGACATCAAGAAGGAAGATCTGAGGTTCAAGACGTGGGAAGAGGTGATGCGTTACGAATCGAACGCGGTCGTCATCGCGATGATCGACGTTTCCGGTTCGATGGGCGAATTCAAGAAATACATCGCGCGGAGTTTTTATTTCTGGATGGTTCGCTTCCTGCGCACGAAGTACGACAACGTCGACATCGTTTTCATTTCGCATCACACGGAAGCGAAAGAAGTGACGGAGGAGCAGTTCTTTACTCAAGGTGAATCGGGTGGAACAGTCGTTTCCTCTGCATACCAGCTCGCGCTCGACGTGATCAAACAACGCTACCGTCCGACCGACTGGAACATCTACCCGTTTCACTTCTCGGACGGCGACAACTACTACTCCGACAACGAGGAAGCAGTTAAGTTGGCGGACGAATTGATCTCGACGTGCAACCTGTTTGGCTACGGTGAGATCGGCGAGGAAGGATCGTCGAGTTACAGGCGTTCGTCAGGTGCGCTGCTCTCGATCTTCAACGATCGATTGCAGCACAAAGATCGATTTGTGGGTGTGCGTATCGACGATAAGGAAGACGTCTACCCCGCGCTGAAACAGTTTTTCGGAAGAAGAGGTGTAGAGACTCCGGCCTGAGGTATGGAAGACAAAGAGATCAAAGACCTCGAGAATGCGGTCGAGCAGATCTGGGAAGTTGCTCGGCGCTTCGGTCTTGATCCATATCCGACAAACTTCGAGATCGTGCCCGCGACCGTGATGTACGAGGTCGGATCTTATGCGCTGCCCGGGCGTTATTCTCACTGGACCTTCGGCAAGACCTACCATCGCATGAAGACGATGTACGACTTCGGACTGTCGAAGATTTACGAAGTCGTCATCAACACCAATCCGGCGTACGGGTTCCTGTTGGAAACGAACAGTCCGATTCAGAACAAAATGGTGATTGCCCACGTGCTCGGGCACGTCGACTTCTTTAAAAACAATTCCTACTTTTCAAAGACGAATCGTCGCATGGTCGAGAGCGTGTCGACGCACGCGCAGCGACTGATGGAGTATGAGTTCAAGCACGGCCGGAAGACAGTCGAGCGATTTCTCGATGCGGTACTCGCGATCGAAGAGCACATCGATCCGTATTTCTTTATCAAGCGAGATATTTCGGTTGCCGAAGAAAAGCGGCGCGCTGAACAGAGACCAAAAGAAGGTCGTTACGACGATCTCTGGTTCCTGGATAAAGCCGCGCATCAAGATAAACCAACTGAAGAGAAAGACGAAACCAGGCAACGCGAACGGCTGCCGGAAAAGGATCTGCTTTTCTACCTGATGAAGAACTCGCCTTCGCTCGCGCCCTGGCAGCGCGATGCGATTGCGATGGTGCACGAGGAGATGGAGTATTTCGTGCCGCAAATGCAGACCAAGATCATGAACGAGGGTTGGGCCAGTATCTGGCACGCGCGTATCATGCGCGAGCTCGATCTCAGCGACAACGATCACATCGAGTTCGCGAATTTGCATTCGGGTGTGGTATCGCCGCAGAAGGGGCAGTTGAATCCGTACTACCTGGGTTACAAGATCTTCGAAGATATCGAGCGTCGTTGGAATGAGCCGTCGAAGGAAGAGCGCGAAAAGTTTGGTCGTGTTGGCAATGAAGGGCGCGACAAGATGTTTGAGGTGCGCGAACTCGAGAACGACGTGTCGTTCCTGCGCAACTACCTGACTGAGGAGTTGTGTGAAGAGCTCGATCTGTTTGTGTTCGAGCTGGTCGAGGAAGAGGAGTGGACGATTAGCGAGAAGCGCTGGGAGAAGGTGCGCGATCAGCTTGTTTCAAACATGACGAATTTCGGATTTCCGTACTTGCAGGTTGAGGATGGAGATTACAATGGCAACCGCGAGCTCTACATGAAACACTGCTACGAAGGCACCGAGCTCGACATGAAATACGCGCGCAAGGCGCTCGAGCACGTACATACACTCTGGGGCCGCCCCGTGCATCTCGAGACCATCATGGACGACGAGTCGACCGTGTTGCACTTCAATGGTGACGAGCACGGGGAAGACTGATGCCACAGATGACACAGATAAAAAATCCGGATTTTTCATCCGTGTTATCTGTGGCTACATGTTCAAAGCCTTACCTACTGACGGGTCACGTCTGACGCGCCAAATCTTCGAATCCAAGTAGTAGTGGATAAACGCGTATCCCCAGAGAAATGAGATACCGAGCTGGGTGGCAAAAGCCGATCCGAGATTATTAAGTAGTTGTCTGGGTCCCTGGTATATCACGCCGAAGATGATCCCAAAGCCGATGTAAAAGATTAGGCGGCGGCTGATGAGCTCCGCGGCGCCGTACTTCTCACGGGACGTGTACTTCTTGTTGTGAAACCAGATCAGCCGGTGATACTGAAAGTTGTGATAGATCGTCAGTATCGCAACGATCGCGATCGGCTTGTGAGGCATCGGCGTCAGCAAGACGATCCAGTGCATCGGAATCGCCGCCGCAAGCAAGAGATACTTCGGAACATTCAGCGGCTCGCCAGTCAACGCACGCTGCACCTGGCGTCCCGCCCAAACCACGAATAACAAAATCGTCCCGGCGAGCAGTAACTTCGCAAACCCATTCACGCCGCCGCGCAACAGCGCCGGCACACGCGCCATCGCTTCCGGATCCCGCGCGATGAACTCGACAAATGGATAGTTAAAAGCAAACAGCAACAGCCCGCGATCGAGAAAATTGTCGACCCGCGCCAAATCGCCGTTCTTCTTCTTGTAAAGCACCATGAACCCGTAGTGCTGCTTTACGAGGTGGTAGTAGGCCCACAACGCCGCCACAAACAGAAACACAAGACCTGCCCCGGCGAGCACCATCGCCGGACCAATCGCGAAGAACAAAAGCGACCCCCACAGCAAGCGCGCGCGACTCTGTCTTTCCGTGCGATCGAAATACGTGCGTGAGAAGGTGCCAAAAACGTGTGGCGCATCGATCAGGATCGCCCAGATCGCGACCATCGGGATCAGAGGCAAGACTCCGGTTACGTAGAGAACGTACAGCACGTAGCTCGACACCACGGAGCCGATAAACCAGATCATGTCGTCGCGCGCGCCGATAATCCAACGCAACGAAATCGCGCCAGCAACGGGTTTGGTGATGATCTCAGCGCTTGCGGCCATGAGAAGTTGGTTTCTTACTGCGCGCATTTTATCATCCAGCAATGAACAAACAACTATTCCAGGCACATCCCTGGCACGGCGTGACGCCGGGACCGAAAACGCCTGAGCTAGTGAATGCCTACATCGAGATAGTGCCCACTGATGCCGTTAAATACGAGTTAGACAAGGCCTCAGGACACTTGCGTGTCGATCGGCCGCAGCGCTTTTCGTCGATGTCGCCCACGCTTTACGGCTTCATCCCGCAGACTTATTGCGGACGCGAGGTCGCCGAACTTTGTGAGCAAAGGACAGGGCGGGCGGGTATCGAAGGAGATAAAGATCCGATGGACATCTGCGTCCTGTCAGAAAAAGCATTCGCGCACGGCAGCTTCTTCCTGCACGCCAGGCCCATCGGCGGACTGCGAATGATCGACAGGAATCAGGCGGACGACAAGATCATCGCGGTGCTCGAATCAGATCTTGCGTATGGAAAATTCGAGGAGATTGGGGACGTGCCACACGGACTGGTCGATCGACTCAAGCACTACTTTTTGAGCTACAAACAACTGCCGAGCGAGAAGGAGAAGAGGGTGGAGATCATCGACGTCTACGATCGCACCGAAGCCCTGGACGTCATCACCCGCAGCCTCCGCGATTATGAAAGTGAATTCAGTAGTTAGCCGCAGATGAACGCAGATGAACGCAGATTTCGATCTGCGTTCATCTGCGTTCATCTGCGGCTAACTGATTTGGTTTCTTAACGTATTCGTCGATTCCGCACTTCGGACATTTCAACCCGCAGAAATCCTCTTCCTCAACCCATTTCGCCAGCGCCGGTGGCTGATTGCGGAGCTTCCTTTCTGCGGCCTCGGCGCTACAGTGTTTGCAGAGCCAGCCCCAACCCAGATTGAAGAAGTGAGTCGTCTGATTCATCGCCGCATGTCAGGCGAATCCATCAGGCGCACGGGAACCGACATCCTTCGCCCGTCGCGCAAAATTTGCACCTGAACAGTCTCGCCGATCTGATGTTTATCGAGCACTCGGAATAGATCGTCTGAATTCCCAACCTTGTCGTTATCGATCCCAACCACGATATCACCCAGTTCGATATCGCCCATCTCCGTCTGCTGCATTCCCCGCAGACCCGCAGCGGCCGCCCCGGTTCCGCGTCCCACCTGAATGATGAGCACGCCGTCAGTGACGGGCAAATCCACCTGGTTTCGAATGGCCGCAACGTCACGCGTGCTGATGCCGAGTTTTGGACGACGAACCTTACCGTTTTGCAGCAACTGCGGCACAACGCGTTTTGCAATGCTGACCGGAACCGCAAACCCGACGCCCGCAGAACTGCCTGACGGTGAAAGAATCTGCGAATTGATGCCGATCATGCGACCGCGCGAATCGAGTAGTGGTCCACCAGAGTTACCTGGATTGATGGACGCATCGGTCTGAATCGCACCTTCGATTAGCCGGTTGTTGCGCGCGCGGATTGGTCGTTGAAGCCCGCTGATCACGCCCGTTGTCAAAGTTCGGTCGAGACCAAAAGGATTACCGATCGCGAGCACTTTTTGACCGACGACGAGCTTGTCTGAGTCGCCCATCGGAATCGCGGTCAATGGACCAGCCGGCTTCTCAGTCAAACGGATGACGGCGAGATCCGTGTCAGGATCGCCGCCGACAACGGTCGCTGCGTAATCCCGCTTGCCACCCATGCTAACGGAAAGTTTTTGTGCGCCTTCGATGACGTGGTAATTCGTCAGGATGTTTCCCTGCTGGTCCAGGATCGAACCAGAACCGGAACCTTCCTGCGGCTCGACGAAACCGAAGAAGTCGCGGGCGTAAGAGGTTGAATGAATGAACACGACGCCGGGACTCAACGTGCGGTAAACCTCGATGTTGTTCTGTTCGTCAGTTGAGTTTGCGGGGTCGGTGATTCCAGCGGGAGGTGTTTCGGTAAACGCGGCCTGCGACGGCTGAAAGCGGTTGTAAACACGGTCGGCAATCAAAACCGCACCCGCTGCAAAAAATGCTGAAATAAGAGCGATCAAAAGAATCTGGCGTGCGGAAAGTTTGTACATAAAGCTTCTTCCCTCTCTAATACGGATTGTGGCGTCTGGCCAACATTTGGTTTTAGGATGCTCTCGCAACCGGGCTCGTTGCGAGTTGATTGTAACAACGCAGAACACCTAATGCGAGTTTCGTTTTGACGGCAACCGAGCGAAAGAATTAGCAAAACAATGAAAGGAAGACGTTGGGCAGGCGTTCGACATAGCCGAGGAAGATGATCGGACCATGCCAGCCGAGTGCGACGCAGCCGGTCGCGGCGTGGACGAGCATGAGCAGCATGTAGATTCCGAGGACGACAGTCAGGCCGTGTTTGGCGAGCGGCAAATGAGCGCAACGATAGAGGATGCAGGCGGCGACAGCGCCGATGAGAAGTTTGGCGCCGAGAAACGTGAGCTCGCCGTGTTCCAGGACGCGGGCCATCAGGGAGTTTCCTTCGCTGGCGACGTTTAAGTGAATCCAGACAATCGTCAGTTGCGCATCAAGCCAGTTCAAAGCAAACAATAGACAACTCTTGGAAAGCGCCCCCACGTTCACGGCTACTCCTCGACTAACGTTGTTAAACCCGACTCCTAATACGCCAGGACCCCCGGGCTGCGATAGCTTCGGAGGTCCATGACGTCACGGGAGGAACGAGACTCGTTCTTATGCTCAATAGAAAGGTTGAATCAACTGTTGCTTCCGAAAAGCTGAGTATGGTTTTGTAGGGGCAGCACTCTACTTGGATGAGGTCAGTACTGACCTCATCCAAGTGGAGTGCCACGGTACAACTTAATGAGTCGATCAATCGCAGACGCTATTCGCGAAGCAACGCAGGTTTTGAACAGTGCGGGTGTGCCTGAAGCGCGGCGCGAAGCTGGATCGCTGCTTTCATTTGTACTCGGGAAGGATCGCACGTTCCTGATCAGCCATGCTGACGATGCGATTGACGAAGATTCCTTGCGCGGGTTTCAAGAAATTGTGGAACGTCGAGCAGATGGTGAACCGCTCCAATATATCACCGGCGTTCAAGATTTTTTCGGACGTGAGTTTCGCGTGACGCCGGACGTCTTGATTCCCCGTCCTGAGACGGAACTGCTCGTGGAAGCAGCGATTCAAATCGCCGGCGGTCGTGAATCGTCGCCGTTGATTTGCGACGTCGGAACGGGATCCGGGTGCATTGCGCTGACGCTTTTGTGCGAGATTCGCGCCGCTCGCGCGGTCGCGATTGATAAGTCTCCGGCGGCGCTCGAGGTCGCAACGCTGAACGCGCGAAATCTCTCGGTTGCAGATCGAACCGTGTTTACGGTGTCTGATTGTTTTGATTCGCTCGATCCGAACCAATCTCAGTTTGACCTAGTGGTCTCCAATCCTCCGTACGTCTCTGCCGCATTGATCGCTGGTCTGCAACGCGAGGTTCGAGATCACGAGCCGCGGATCGCGCTATCGCCAGGCCCGGACGGTCTCAGCATCATTCGACGTTTGCTGGACACGCCGCGCTTTCTTAAGGCCCAGGGACACCTGCTCGTGGAAATCGGGTTCGATCAGGGTGAGGCGATCCAACGTCTCATCAACGAGGAGATCTGGGATTTAGTGGATATCCGCCCGGACCTGCAAGGCATTCCTCGAATAGTCGTTTTACAGAGGAAATAAGCTCCAGATCCGTGTTCCGCAAATACCTGCCACAACGTTCCGATCCGCGGTGTTACGTGTTCAGAGCCGCGTAAAGCGTAGAAACAGAAAACCCCAGACATTAAGGAGACCGAAGTCATGTACAGGTTTTTAGGCCGCAGTGTGTTGATTGCTGCATTGGTTACCTTCACGGGCGTTGCCGCATTAGCCCAGGAAAAGTCGCTCAGGTGTCGTGATAACGATAATTGGTATGGCGACAGGCTGGTCGGCAACTGCGAAATCAGAGAACAGACACTTGCATTGAGTGGCGGCGCGATATCAGTCGACGGCAGGCAGAACGGAGGCGTCGCGGTAAAAGGGTGGGACCAGAACCAGGTGCTCGTTCGCGCCCGCATTCAGACGGGCGCGACGACCGCGGAAGAAGCTGCCGCGCTGTCAAAGCAGATAAACATTGAAACCAGTGGTGCAAAGATATTTGCGAGTGGTCCGGAAACGCGAAAAAACTATCATTGGGACGTTAGCTATGAGGTGTTCGTTCCACGACGCGCGGATCTCTCCGTCGAAACACATAACGGCGGAATCTCAATCGCCGAGGTAAACGGCAAGATCGACTTCAGCGCAGTTAATGGGGGCGTGGTGCTGAAGAGAATAGGTGGAACCGTTCGTGGATCGACGACGAATGGCGGGTTGGTGGTTGAGCTGGGCGGCGATCGCTGGGATGGCGACAGTCTCGACGTCAGCACGACAAATGGCGGCGTAGTGATGTCAGTCCCGGAGAATTATTCGGCGCATCTCGAAACCGGAACTGTAAATGGCAGCGTGAGTGTTGATTTCCCAGTCACGGTTCAAGGCCGAATCTCGAAACAGATCGCGCTTAACCTTGGCTCAGGCGGGGCCACGGTTAAGGCGATGACGACGAACGGCGGCGTCAGGCTCAAACGGACCACCGCCAACGAATAGGCGTGCGAGCAAGAGGGCGGTGTTGGGGGCCGCAAAGAAGCAAGAGGAGAGCTTCTTTGCGGCTTTCCTCATTTTCATTTACTCTTTCCGGCATCGTGGACAAATTTCGAATCTCCGGTGGCCGCGCACTTCACGGCAGGGTCTCAATTAGCGGTGCGAAGAATTCTGCGCTGCCATGCATGGCGGCGGCGTTGCTCACCGCCGAAACCGTCATCCTGCACAACATTCCTTACGTTCGCGACATCATCACGCAGCGCCGGCTCCTCGAAGACATCGGAGCCACGGTTCTGACTCCTGAACTGCGAACACACAAGATCACCGCCGCGCACGTAGAACTTTTCGAAGCGCCGTACGAGTTGGTCAAAACCATGCGCGCCTCAGTGCTTGCGCTTGGACCACTGCTCGCGCGCTTTGGTAAAGCGAAAGTTTCGCTGCCGGGAGGCTGCGCGATCGGCACGCGGCCGATCGATCTGCATCTAGCAGGTTTCGAAAAGTTTGGCGCGGAAGTAACACTCGAATCCGGGAACGTTGTGGCGCGAGCGCCGAGGGATGGTCGCTTGCGCGCGGCCGACATCGAATTCAACAAAGTCACGGTCACCGGAACTGAAAACTTGATGATGGCCGCGACTCTCGCACGCGGCGTCACGACACTTCGCAATGCAGCGCGCGAACCGGAAGTCGTCGATCTCGCGGACTTGCTCAACAAGATGGGAGCGCGCGTCAACGGCGCCGGAACCGAGACGATCCAGATCGAAGGCGTCGAAGCGCTCGGCGCTGCCGAACACACGATCATTCCCGATCGAATCGAAACCGGAACATTCATCGTCGCGGCCGCACTCACGCGAGGGAAGCTCGAGATCAAAGACTGTTGCCCGGAACATTTGCAGAGTGTTATTTCGAAGCTGAGGGAAGTCGGAGTTGTAATCAAGGAAGTCAATCCGACCACGTTGGAAGTCACGTGTCCGGACGGCTTAAAAGCAGGCAACGTAACTACGGCTCCGTATCCCGATTTTGCGACGGACATGCAGGCCCAGTACATGGTGCTGATGACGCAGGCCGAGGGGAGGTCGGAGATTGTCGAGACAGTTTTCGAGAACCGTTTTATGCATGCGTCGGAACTTCAGCGCATGGGCGCGCAGATAAGAATCGACGGGCGCACTGCCGTCGTCGATGGACCAACATCACTGAACGGCGCACGCGTAATCGCATCGGATCTGCGCGCGTCAGCGTCGCTCGTACTTGCCGGACTGATTGCGAAAGACGAGACGTTGATCGATCGCGTTTACCACATCGATCGTGGTTACGAGAAGATCGAAGCAAAGCTGCGTGCGGTTGGCGCGGACATTGAACGTATCATCGCGCCCGTCACGACCCCGGCGGTTTTCGAACCGGTTTAGGAGTGAAAGATGTCAGAAGAGAGTTGTCTATTTTGCAAGATCATCGCGGGAGAGATTTCGGGTGAGTTCGTACACCAGGACGATCATTGCGTGGTGATTCGCGATGTTAATCCGCAGGCGCCGATGCATATGCTGGTGATTCCGCGCCAGCATCTCGAGTCGCTCGACGATGCTTCACAGAAAGAGGAAGGACTGCTGGGCCATCTGCTGCGAATTGGAGCGCGCGTAGCTAATCTTCAGGGCCACGACAGTTACCGCTCGGTCATAAACAGCGGAAGCGGTGCAGGGCAGTCGGTGTTTCACCTTCACGTGCATGTGTTAGCCGGCAGGTCAATGACTTGGCCACCCGGTTAGACAGGATTTACAAGATTTTTTCATGATTGTAATCCTGAATAAATCTTGTACATCCTGTCTAATTGCGCTCTAAGCCTTGGGCGCGACAGCGCTAACCGCCTCGTCGACGCCCGCCTCGTACTTCTTGAAGTTCTCGTTAAATCTTCGCGCGAGATCCTTCGCCTGGCGATCGTAGGCGTCTTTGTCTGCCCACGTATTGCGCGGTTGTAGCACCTCGTTCGGCACTTCCGGACACGAAACCGGAACGCCGACTCCGAAGATCGGATCCGGTGTGGTCTCGACCTGCGCGAGCGAGCCATTGAGGATCGCGCGAATCATCGCGCGCGTGTGGCCGATCTTCATCCGCTGTCCGACGCCGTATGGACCACCACTCCAGCCCGTGTTTACCAGCCAGCAAACTGCGTTGTGCTTCGCCATCTGCTTGCCAAGCAGATCGGCATAGATACCCGGATGCAAAACCATGAATGGCGCGCCGAAGCAGGTTGAAAAAGTCGCTTCCGGCTCTTTGATACCTTTCTCAGTGCCTGCAACT
This sequence comes from Pyrinomonadaceae bacterium, assembly GCA_035571655.1. Lineage (GTDB taxonomy): Bacteria > Acidobacteriota > Blastocatellia > Pyrinomonadales > Pyrinomonadaceae > PSRF01. Next base: position 39,662 of record DATNCH010000246.1, on the reverse strand, counting down.
TTCGCGGTGTAGCCTGAGAGGAAGTGATACATCGCCTGCTCGGGCGATAAACGCGCCACAGGTGGCAGCACGCCGAACGCATCCGCGGTCAGCATGATGATGTTGCGCGGATGTCCGGCCTTTCCTTCCGGCATGATGTTGTCGATGCTCGTGAGTGGATATGAGCCGCGAGTGTTTTCAGTGCGACGTGCATCGTTGAGATCGATCTGCCGTGTGACGGGATCGAAAACGACGTTCTCGAGGAGCGTGCCAAACATCATCGTCGTGCGATAGATGTCAGGCTCTGCTTCCGCCGACAGTTTGATTACCTTCGCGTAGCAGCCGCCTTCGTAGTTGAAAACACCATCATCGGACCAGCCGTGTTCGTCGTCGCCGATCAGGCGGCGCTCGGGATCTGCGGAGAGAGTTGTTTTGCCGGTTCCCGACAGGCCAAAAAAGATAGCCACATCACCCTCAGCGCCGACGTTTGCGGAGCAATGCATGCTCATCACACCGCGCTGCGGCAGGAGGTAATTCATGATCGTGAACGCACTCTTTTTCGTTTCGCCTGCGTATGACGTGCCGCCGATCAGGACCAATCTCTGGCTGAAATCCATCAGGACGAACGTAGGCGATCTTGTGCCGTCGCGTTGTGGATCGGCCTGAAAGTTCGGGAAATTGATGATGGTAAATTCAGGTTCGTGCGGAGTCGTTTCACCAGTGTCGCTGATGAACATAGTGCGCGCGAAGAGCGAGTGCCAGGCGAGTTCGCTGACGACTCGTATTGGCAGGCGGTACTTCGGATCTGCGCCGACAAACGTGTCCTGCACAAAAAGATCGCGGCCCTTCGCATGGGCCATCATTCGTTCTTTGAGTGCGTTGAACTTGTCTTGGGGAAAATCTTTGTTTACATCACCCCAAAAAACTTTATTGTCACTGCCGGGTTCGCGGACGATGGCTTTGTCCTTGGCCGAGCGGCCGGTGTGTTCACCCGTATCGACGAGTATGACGCCGTGGTTCGAGAGTGCGCCTTCTTTACGGCGCGCGATCTCTTCATAGAGCTCGGGCGTATTCAGGTTCCAGTAAATGCGAGCGGGTTCTTTGATACCGTAGCTATCTAATTCAGTGGCAGTATTTTTTCGGCCCAGGTGTTCGGTAGTCGCTTCAGTGCGGGTAGAAGCCATTAAACGTGTCTCCAATCAAAAACAAAGAAGTCCATAGAGCGCTTGTGGCACAAACCGTTTGTCATAACTCCTCCGGTGTTCGGCGCTGTTCGACGAGTTCGCGCAACGCATCGGCGAGATCGCGTGCGGCGCGCTCGATACGATCGGCGGCTGTGTGCAGCGAGTCAATGTCTTCCGGCGACCGGGAAGCGACGGCAGCCAGGGCTGCCTGCACTTGCTCTCTCAGACGGTTTGCCTCATTTTCAGTTTCTTGTTCTGCGCGGGTTTTTTGTGAAGCTGTAGCCTGCTGGTTCATTGCTGTAATAAATTTCGACGGAAATGAAGAAGTATTATTTTCTTAGCGGTTTAGTCTGACATTTGCGGTTGATTCAGGCAAGTGCAGGTTGAGGCTTTTGTCGCATTGCCAAACAAAGTTGACTGATTTCAATATGATACCCGACAAAAAAGTCTTCACGGCCAACGAATGGAAACTCGTGCAGCGGCTCAACACGCCTGCGAAAGTGCAACGCTTTTTCAGCCGCGTACCGTACCAGTGGGAGGAGAATGGGACGACGATGCGTTCGTTCCGCGAGGTGGTGAAACGAAAGAAAGCGCACTGTTTGGAAGCGGCGGTGAGTGCGGCAGTGATTCTGGAGCAGCATGGGTATCCGCCGCTGCTCCTTGACCTCGAATCACACGACCTGCTCGATCACGTGATTTACGTTTTTAAAGAGAACGGGCGTTGGGGGTCGATCGCGCGATCGCGTGACATCGGACTGAATGGTCGCAAGCCGGTGTTTCGATCGCTCAGAGATCTGGCGTGGAGTTACTTTGATACGTACGTCGACTTTTCCGGAAGGCTCAAGGGCTATGCACTGACGAGTCTGTATGAGTTGGGGAAATACGACTGGCGCTTCTCGCCGCGGAAGATGACGAAGATCGAGGACCACCTGCGCGCGATTCCACACAAACCGCTGCGCTCCTCTGATGCGCGTTACAAAAAACTGCTCACGAGGTATCAGCAATACAAGAGACGCTACCCCGACCGCACGCCGACTTATTACGACAGCCGGCCCACATGGTTGTTGTGATTTTAGCCGCAGATTTACGCGGATGAACGCAGATCACGATCCGCGTTCATCCGCGTAAATCTGCGGCTAAAATCCTCTTTCCTCGCGCGTCCAGCAGCATGTGAGTGATTACGGCGGCGATGATGATCGTGCCGCCGAGGAGTGCCCAGCGTGAGGGGCGTTCGCCGAGGAAGAAGAAGACCCAAACGGGATTCAAGGTGGGTTCGATGTAGCAGATGATTCCCGCGTCCAGCGACCGCACACCTCGCGCCATTCCTTCTGTAAACAGCGCGTAAGCGATGCCGAGCTGCACGATGCCCAGATATCCGACGCTGAGTGCATCGTGAAATTCGATGCGCTGGAGTGCGGGCAGTCCCCAGGGGGCAAGAACAATCACTGCCAGCAGGTTTCCGTAGATCACCGATGAGGCGCGGTTGACTTCACGCGCGCGTGGATGACGCAGCAGCAGGAAATAAAACGCAAAGCAAAGCCCTGACGCCAGCGCCATGATGTTGCCTTCGATGTCCTGCGGGCGGAGCTGGCCCACAAAGAATAAAGCCATTCCACCAACGCATACCAGCACCGTAATTAGATCACGCGAGCGAAACTTCTCTTTGTAGATCAAGGGCTCAAAAATCAGGACGTAAACGGGCGCGGTGTATTGCAGGAAGATCGCGTTTGCTGCCGTCGTCGCCTTTGTGGAGAGAACAAAGAGCACGAGCAAGATCGCGTAGAGAACTGAGGCAGTCGCCGAAACACTGTTTAGACCAAAACCTTCTCGCCTCGTTATGATCGCGACGGTGATCATCGCAAATAACGAACGACAGAACGAGAGTTCGAGACCGGTGAGCGTGGTCCACTTGATGAAGAGTCCGCCTGTGCTCCAAAGAAAGGCAGCGGCAAAGACAAAGAGCAGAGCCCTGGTATGCGCTTTAGGGTGCAGTTCAGCCATCTAAAATCTACGCAGGTACTTCCCAAACACACCATTCCACGGCGGGATGACGATCGAGACGGCGCCGAGCGCCTGGGCCTGACACGCGAGCCGGATCAGTGGTTTTGATTCTGCCGTGTCGATGTAGCCAAACTCCTTGATCTTTTTTCCTTCTCGCGCAGCCACATCCGAGAGCTTCTCCGCGCCGCCAAGCACCCCAACCCAGCACGTGCCGCACGAGGCTGAGCGACATTCGACCGGGATCGGCCCTTCAATCCTGCGCGGATCGATCTCGCGCCAGTTACGCGAACGATCGTCAGCGGCGCCCCAGGCGAGATCCTGAACGTGATTCAGCCGGTATTTCGCTCGGGTGTCGTTCTCGTCGTATGTGACGGTCCACTTTTTATCCACGGTTTTGAGAAAGCCCAACAGACCCTGGCTGTCGTCGACCGCACGTTCTCGTAAAACCTCGCTCGGCGACTTTCGCGCATGCTTCTGGTCGATCTGCACCTTGCCGGACGCGCTTTCAAACGCCGCCAAACCCGCTTGCCTGATCGTCATGAAAGCAACGGCCGTTATGCCGATGACGAGCGACGGATCCGCTTTCGCTTCTTTAGCTGCTTGCTGGGCGACGGAGAGGATCTCGTCCGCGAGCGATCGGGTTTCAGCCGGGCTGAACTCGCGCGCGTGCTTTTGGACAGCAGCTTTGACTTGCGGCCAGTAACGATGACCGTAGAGAAACTTGTGTGACGAGTCGATCTGATCTTTCAGGTAATACTTTCCCTGCATCAACAACCGCTCCGCCAGCTTCTCCGGATCTTCAGCCTGCTCGAGCGCCTGGAAAAGCGCGAGGGGATAAAACGCGAACCAGATCTGAGTAGCGTTTCGATCTACTTCATGAATCGAGCGGAGTAGCGCCGTCAGTGTCGCCGACCACGCCTCTTCGTCGTGTTGACTGAGAAAATCTGCAAATAAAGTCATGGTTTCTCCACCGGATTTTGCTCGCAAAGGCGCAAAGCATCCGTTTCAAAAATTTCCTTTGCGCCTTTGCGCCTTTGCGAGGAAAATTCTCCGGACATTGACAACGCGGGAGCGCCGGAGTAAAAGTCACTACTACCGAGCCCGAAGCGATCTCCCCAGAAATCCCGCACATTTAAGGAGGCTTTACCGTGGACAATAGACCGGATGTTGCGAAGTCAGGCCGTACGTTTGACAGCGCCTACAGTTTCTCCTTCAGCATTGCCATAGGTCTGGTGCTTTTCATTGCGGGTCTTGTCATCAGTTTAACGCTGGGTCAGGGCGCGACCATAGGCCTCATCTTCGGTATCCCGCTGCTCATCGCCGGCCTCGTTTTGCCCGTGTTCATGATGCGCGACCTCTTTCATCACAACGAGGTAAACGGCGCGTGCCCTTTCTGCGATGCGCCAATCAAAACGTCTGACGCCACCATTCGTTTGAACTGCCCATCATGTAAGCGCTTGATCGAGGTGCGGGATACGACGCTGCAACCAGGCGAGTAAATTCTTTAACCAGTCTGAGTCGAAAGCCAACCGCGCGTAAAGTAGTCGCTTAAAGTCAGCGCGAACAAAATTCCCACCCAGAATAACGCTGACACGACGATCACCCAAATCAGTCGGATGCTGTAACGCACGTGCATGAAATAGAGCACGACCAGCGTCGCCTTCACCGTCGCTATCGTCAATGCGACCACCGTGTTCAGCCGCCACGGGAAATCGAAGAACGCTGCGGCGACAGTCAGCCCTGTTCCGACCAGCAGCGCCGCGAAGATCGCAAAGTAAACTCGAACGGGAACTATGTGTTCGCTCATTACAGTAACTATCCGTGCAAGTAATGCCGCCCCAGCAAGTAGAGCAACGGAAACAGGAAAATCCAAACGATGTCGACAAAGTGCCAGTAAAGTCCAATCACTTCAACCGGACTGTGATATTCGGGATCGAAGCGGCCCCGCAGCGAAAAAATCAGCAGGTACATCAGCAATCCCGCGCCGATGATCATGTGCACCGCGTGCATGCCGGTCATGGCGAAGTAGATCCAGTAGAACATTTCCACATTTTTCACAGTGGCATCTACGGGGTGTTTCACGGTCTTACCGGAAAGCAGATGCAGCTTGTGATGATCGACTGGCTGACCTTCCTCCTGCACCCCCGGATTAAATGGATTCCATGGAATCAAGCGGCCCGGGATCAAGTGATCCTCGTATTTGTCGTGATACTCGACCGCCTTTATGCCGAGAAACGTCAAGCCGAGGACGAGGGTCAGGCCGAGACAGAGCACTTGCGGGCGTAGTTTGCCAACCTGCGTGAAGTAGACGGCGAGCGCCATCGTAAAACTGCTCACGATCAGCACTGCAGTGTTAACTGTACCCAGCGTGATATCCAGGTGGTTACTGCCGGACGCGAACGCCGCCGGATATTGGTTCCGGTAAAGCGTGTAAGCCAGAAACATGCCACCAAAGAACATGATCTCGGTCACGAGAAAGACCCACATGCCGAGCGTGCCTGCCTCACGCTGCTGCTCCATGTTTTCAAAATGGTGCTGCAGCGCCGGGTGGCCGTGAACGTCCTGCGTTGTTGCGTGAGTAGCCATTACTCTCTGAACTTACCTACAACTTCCGTTTCTTCTCGCGGGGCGAATTCGTAAGCATCCCAGGTCACGATCGGCGTCTCATAAAAGTTTTCGGTGGGCGGTGGCGACGGCGTGCGCCACTCGAGACCGGGCAAATGCCACGGGTTTGCCTCAGCGTGCCTGCCGTAGCGCATGGACCAGACGAAGTAGAGCGCCGGGATCAACATACCGAAGCCCAGGATCGATGCGCCTGCCGTCGAGAGCACGTTGAAAACCTGAAACTCCGGTGGATACGCGTGATAACGTCGTGGCATCCCGAGATAGCCGGCGACGAATTGCGGCAGAAACGTCAGGTTAAAACCGACGAAGATCACGAGCGCGCTGAAACGTCCCCAACCTTCGGGATACATGCGGCCGCTGATCTTGGGCCACCAGTAATGAAGGCCGCCGAGGTATCCCATCAACGCCCCGCCAACCATGATGTAGTGGAAGTGAGCGACGACGAAATAGGTGTCACTCAGATGTACGTCCACGCCCAGGGACGCGAGGAACAGTCCGGTCATGCCGCCGACGGTGAAGAGACCAATGAAGCCGAGTGCATAGAGCATCGGCGTGTCGTACGAGATCGACGATTTATAGAGCGTGGCAGTCCAGTTAAAGACCTTGATCGCCGACGGAATCGCAACCGCAAAACTCAAAAACGAAAAGATCATTGCGGCGTAGACGGATTGCGGAGTCACGAACAGGTGGTGGCCCCAAACGAGAAAGCCAAACACCGCGATCGCGATACTCGAAAACGCTACAAAGCTGTAGCCAAAGATGTTCTTGCGCGAGAAGTTTGCGATCAACTCGCTGATCACACCCATCGATGGCAGGACCATGATGTAGACGGCCGGATGCGAATAGAACCAGAAAAGGTGCTGAAACAAAACAGGATCGCCGCCGAGCGCGGGATTGAAGATGCCGACCTTCGCCAGGCGTTCAAACGCCAGCAACAGGATCGTGATGGCAATGACAGGCGTGCCGAGAACCATGATCAGGCTGGTTGCGTAGTGCGACCAGAGGAAGAGCGGCATGCGAAACCACTTCATGCCCGGCGCTCGCATCGTGTGAATCGTGACGATGAAATTCAGACCCGTAAGTATCGAAGAAAAGCCGTTGATAAAAATTCCCAGACCGGTCGCCACGACGTAAGAGTTTGAAAAAGTCGTACTGTAGGGCGTGTAAAAGGTCCAACCCGTGTCGACACCGCCGGCGAGCAACGCATAAATCGTGATGACGCCGCCGAGCAGGTAAATGTACCAGCTCAGAAGATTGATTCTTGGAAACGCGAGATCCTTCGCGCCGATCATCATTGGGATCAGGAAGTTCCCCAGCGTCGCGGGTATCGACGGAATGAGGAAGAAAAAGATCATGATGATCCCGTGTTGAGTGAAGACCTTGTTGTAAGTTGTCGATTGCAGGAGATCGCCTTGCGGCGTCAGCAGCTCGAGGCGAATCATCAGGGCGTAGAGCCCGCCGATAAAGAAGAAGAACGTGATCGACACAAGGTAAAGCAGAGCAATGCGCTTGTGATCTTTGGTCAACAACCACGACTTCAACCCATACTGGGCGTTGATGTAGTTGACCTTCGGTGGAGCTGGTGTTTCGAATGACTCTATTGGCTGCATAAATCAAAACCATCATTGCCACAAAAAGGCACAAAAGGCACACAAGAGAAGTTCATGAGCGTACCTTGTCGTTCTTGGTAAATCATTTTTGTGACTTTTGTGCCTTTTTGCGGCTCATCTAATATTTCGCGTTGGTGACGATGCCGGTGTTGCGGCGGGAGCAGGGCTCGCCGCCGTCGTCGGTGTTTGCCCGCTCGCGTGCAACGACTTGATAAACGCAATTAGCTGCACCAACTGATCCTCACTGACCTGTCCCTGAAACGTCGGCATGATCGGCCCAAACCCCGCCACCAGTTTCGCCTGTGGATTGGTGATCGATTCGCGAATGTACGCCTCATCGACGCGAACTGTCCCACCACTCTCCAGTTGCTGATTGTTTCCAAAGATGCCCGCGAGCGTGGGACCACGGCCACCTTCTCCATTCGCTCCATGACACGACGCGCAACCAAGCGATTGAAACAACTGTTGACCAGCAGCCGCCGGCGTGAGGTTGCTGGTATTACCGCTCAACCAATCGTCGAATTCACGGGGCTCCATGACGATCACCGATCCCGTCATCCCGGAGTGATTCATACCGCAATACTCGGCACAGAACAGGTGATACGTGCCTGGTTTCGTCGCTTCAAACCAGAGTGTTTGATACCTGCCCGGAACCACGTCCGCCTTCGTGCGAAACGCCGGCACGAAAAAGTCGTGAATCACGTCTTCCGAGGTCATGATGAGCTTGATCTTGCGGTTAACCGGCACGTGCAACTCGTTGATCTCGCGTTGGCCGGTTGCGTGCTGTAGCTTCCACATCCACTGCTTGCCGACGACGTAGATTTCGATCGCGTTGCTGGGTGGTTTGTACTGATCGAAGTAAACGCGCGCGCCCCAGGCGAACATCGTCATGGCGATGAGGAAGGGGATCACGGTCCAGAGAGTCTCGAGCTTGTGCGATCCTGCAATGGGACGCGGAATCTCGTAAGGCGTGCGCCGGCGGTAACGTATGACAAAAAAGATGAGAACCGCGGAGATGAGCAGTGCAAAGAAAAGCGTGACCCCTGAGAGATAGAAGTAGAGCGCGTCGACCTTCCAGGAGACGGTGGAAGCACTCTCAGGCACCAATGGAATCCACGATTGCATTACTGCGTTGCGCCTCCCATCGTTGCTGAGTGACGCGGTTTGAGAAAGAGCACCATGGCCAGGATTCCGATGAGTGTGAGCACGCCGGCGATCCGCATCGCCGTCATTATTGATGCGCCGTACTTACCCGTACTCGGATCGTAGTGGTAACAGAAGAGCAGGAGCTGATCCACCGGCGTTCCGATCTTGTTTGCGGAAGATTCGATCAAACCGAGACGCAGATCGCGCGGCGCGTATTCGATGCCGTAAAAGTAGCGCGAGAGTCGTCCCTGTGGCGTCGTGACCATGATCGCGCTCGCGTGCGCAAACTGTTTCGTTGCTTCGTCGTAGCGGTAATGAAAGCCGGCGGCTTCGGTGAGCTTCGCGATGTTTGCTTCGTCGCCGGTGAGAAAATGCCAGCCTTCGGTTGCGCTCGATCTCATACTCTCGGGCAGGTAATTGACGTACACGTGTTTCTTGTTTGCAGCGAGCGCGCTCGTTTCCCGCGGATCGAAACTCACGGTGACTACGTCAAACTCTTTGCCAACCTGGAATGGCAGCACGCGAAAAGCCTTCACCATGCCGTTGAGCACTTGCGTGCAGAGCATCGGGCATTCGTAGTAAACCAGCGCAATCACGACGGGTTTCTTACCGAAGTACTTGCCAAGCGTGACTTGCTGCCCGGCTTCATCACGAAAGACGAGATCGAGAGGCAACTGCTGATCGAGTTTCTGTTCGATCTTGACGTCGCGCAATGCTGCGGGCAGACCTGTCGAAGGATTCTCAGATGGTGGTCGCGCTCCATACAACGGCGAACTCGGTCCCGGTGGCGCTTGCGCGAACACAGGTAATGCACAGAACAAAAACACCAGCGACAGATTACACACAAACCTCATTGCAACTTCTCCGTTTCCCGACCAGAACTTGCTGCGGTGGGAAGACCGATCGCGTAGTCTTGCAGCTTGCCCCCTGGACTCTTGACGCTCGACGGCAGCCCTTGTGAAACGATCTTCTTCATCGCTTCCTCGATCGGCATGCCGACGACTTTCCCCGATTGATCCTTCAATCCCGTCCGAAGATTCTCTTCCCACTGTAGCCGCAACGCTCGATACTCACTTTGCGGCGCCGACTTCTCGAGATTTACTTTTTGTCCGTTTTCGAGCTCTACCTCGAATCCCGGTGCTGATTGAAGTCGCGGCCCTGGAGGTAAACGCTCCTTCGACGTCAACGCCATCGGGCCCGGTTTCGGCTCCTCCCGCGCTTCCTGCTGGTTGAAGAACCCAAACAACACTCGAACGATGATCGCGACCGCGATGGTCGCAATCGTCAGCACGACGACGAACGTCATCACGCCACGCACGTTGACGTCGCTCGTTTCGTGCGTGACTTCGGGATTGCGAATGTGCGAGACGTCGGGCGTCTCTGTTTTATGACCGTTATGTTTCTCTTTCCGTGTCATTCGTGTAAATCCATTACCGCGAATCAATGTCCCGAAGCGTGCATTTGTGCGAGCACCGATTCAAACTGCGGATCGTTGATCGGAACGAGCGGCCGCTTACTCAACTGCCACGTGAACAGCGCGAGCCATAGTCCACCAAAACCGAGCAGAGCGATCGCGTCCAACCAGATCCAACGGTGCGCCTCTTCGAACGCAGGGACAAGCATCCAAAGCAGATCCACCATGCGCATCACGAGTATCAGAATGGCTATCAGAACCAGTTTGCTCGGATCGCGTTTGAAGTTGCGCGACAGCAGGAACAAAAACGGCGCGGCGAAATGCAGTAGACCGATCATTATGATCAGAGCACCCCAAACGCCGTGCGTGCGCTCGATGTAGTAGCCAATCTCCTCGGGAAGGTTTCCCGACCAGATGATCAGATACTGGGAAAAGGCGAAGTAGGACCACAACATCACCAGCGCCAGCAGCAGCTTGCCCAGATCGTGAAAGTGAAGCGGCGCAACGATTCGCCTCATCGGTTCTTGTTTCGACAGAAAAGCCATCGCCGCAATCACAAACGCAAGCGCGCTCAAACTCCACGCAGCCACCCAGATAAACCCGTAAATCGTCGAGAACCATTCCGGCTCGAGCGACATGTACCAATCGACAGACGCAAACGTGACGGTGAATATCAGCGCCACCATTCCGCCTCCGCTCAGCTCGCGCATCTTTTTGGTGTAACGATTATCGGCGGTGCGATCCTGCGCCAGCGACCACCTGTTCAAAAAGAATGCGAGCGCAAGCCAGACGCCGAAAATAACGACGGCGCGAATGGTAAAGAACGGGAGGTTCAGATAAGGCGTTTTGAACTGGACCACCGGATCTCTGGCGAGTTCCTCGGAGTTCATCCAATGATGATAGATGTGGTGAGCACCGATAATGACGGGCACAAACAAGATCGCCATCACCGCCAACGTTCTGGTCGCGGCTTCGAGCACGCGACGGATAACAAAACCCCAGCCACCGCCGGTAAGGTGTTGCAGCATCAACAGTGCAAGTGAACCGACGCTGATTCCCGTCCAGAAGGTCCAACCGACGAGATACGCCTGGAAAAACTGTCTTCGATCGAAGACAGCGGCGATGAGCAGAGCGACGAAGAAGAGACCGCCCACGGCTATCGAACGCCGCTGAAAATCCGACAGATTCGGAGGATTGTATGTCTGCATTACTGGCGTCCTCCGCTTGCCGGTGTTGGCGAGGGGCTCGCCGCCGGCGTCGTTAAGTTGCGTTGGCTTTCCTGCAACGCGCGGATGTAAGCGATGATGGCCCAACGATCCTGCACCGCGATCTGCGCCGCGTAAGACGGCATCGCGCCCCAGCCGTTTGTCATAGCGTCGAAGAAATGTCCGACGGGCGCTTGTCGCAGGCGATCGTCGTTAAATGAAGCAGCACGACGGAAGCCACGACGCACGATCATGCCGTCGCCGTTGCCGGTGAAGCCGTGGCACGCGGTACAGAATATGTTGTAGCGTTCGCGACCACGCTTCACGACGTCTTCGGTAACGGGGATCGGAAAGTAGTCGATGTCGTCAGCGTACGCGTTTGCTTGTGCACCGGCCTGCTGTGTTTGTTGTGGTGGTTGCGGCTGGTTCTGACCTTGTCCTTGAATCGATTGTGTTCCAGCGCCAGCGGTCGTCCTGCTCTTCTTTCCCGTGAAGAACTCGGTGTTGGATCGCAGGAAACCACGCGCCACCGTCCCGGGGATCGGTTGTCGACCCGATAGCCGATCGGTGAAGAATGTCGTGCTGCGAAATGCCTTCATCTTCGGCTGGTCCTGCATGTCACGCCGGCAGCCGGCTGCGCCGAGCGCGATAAGAATTAAAAAGCAGACACGGAGACGCGCTGACACGGAGACGCGGAGACGCGGTGACACGGAGACGCGGCGATGCTGCTCCGCGTCCCCGCGTCTGCGTGTCCCCGCGTCCCCGCGTCTGCGCGTCCCCGCGTCTGCGCGTCTGCGTGTCCCCGCGTCCCCGCGTCTGCGCGTCCCCGCGTCGTCTTTCCCACTACACTTCGACATCATTAACTTCCATCGCGCCCAGGCTCTTCAACAACTCAATCACCTTCGCGTGATCGAACTTCGGATCGTTCGCTTCAATTGCCAGGAAGAATCGATCGCGCGTCGCAAATGCAAAATTCGGCACGTTAAAAACAGGGTGATACGGTTGCGGCAGTTTGTTGAGTATCAGCATTCCCAACACTGCCGCAAACGCTGCGGACAAAACCGTCGTTTCAAACGTGATCGGTATGAACGCGGGCCAACTGTTATAAGGCTTACCGCCGACGTTTATTGGGTAGTCGATCACCTCGATCCAGTACTGCATGAAAAAACCACCCAGCATGCCGAGCACGCCGCCAATGAAGACAATCAACGGCAAACTCGTGTGCGTGAACCCAATCGCCTCCGACAGTTCTTCAATTGGGTACGGTGAGTACCCATTGATGCGCCTGTATCCGAGGTGATAAACCTGCCGTGCCGCCGCCACAAGATCCGTCGGACTTTCAAACTCGGCCATCACGCCATACAGCGGCGGCGCGTGACGGCGATGACCCGGCAACGGGTCGTGACCCGCTGCGATTGGCTGCTCGAGTTTGCGACCGTCGCTATCCATTCCTCGCCAACCTACTCCTCCACCTCCGCTTCCGGCAGGATCGTGCGCATCTCGAAAATCGAGATCATCGGCAGGAAGCGAATAAACAGAAACAGCAACGTAAAGAAGAAACCGATCGTGCCGATAAACATGCTCCAGTCCCACTGCGTGGGCTGGTACATTCCCCACGACGACGGCAGGTAATCGCGGTGCAGGCTCGTGACGACGATCACGAAGCGCTCGAGCCACATGCCGATACTCACGATCAATGAAATGATCCAAAGCGCGAGCAGGTTCGCACGGATCTTCTTGAACCACAGAAACTGCGGCGTGATGATGTTGCAAAGGATCAAAGCCCAGTAATACAGGTGATATGGACCATGCATGCGGTTCCAGATCATGAAACGTTCGTACTTGTTGCCGCTGTACCAGCCAAAGAACGCTTCCATAATGTATCCGTAACCGACGATCAATCCGGTTGCGAGCATCACCTTCGCCATGTTGTGCATGTGGCGCATGGTGATGAAGCCTTCAAGGCCATAAAACTTTCGCAGCGGAATCGTGAGCAACAACACCATCGCGAAGCCGGCATAGATGGCGCCCGCGACGAAGTACGGAGGAAAGACCGTGGCGTGCCATCCCGGAATGATGCCGACGGCGAAGTCGAAACTGACGATCGTGTGTACTGACAAAACGAGCGGCGTCGCGAGTCCGGCGAGTAACAGGTAGGCCATCTCGTAGCGATGCCAGTGACGCGCGGAGCCACGCCAGCCCATCGCGAGCATCCCGTAAAGCATTTGAAACGGTTTGCTGCGGGCGCGATCGCGCAGCGTAGCGAAGTCTGGAATCAGTCCGACAAACCAGAACATCGCGGAGACGGTGGCGTAAGTCGAAACCGCAAAGACGTCCCACATCAGAGGGCTGCGAAACTGCGGCCAGATTCCCATCGTGTTTGGATATGGAAACAGCCAGTACATCAGCCACGGGCGCCCGAGGTGGAAGATCGGGTACATGCCGGCTTGTGCGACGGCGAAGAGCGTCATTGCTTCTGCGAAGCGGTTGATGGACGTGCGCCAGCGTTGTCGCAGCAGCAGCAGAATCGCCGAGATCAGCGTGCCTGCGTGACCGATTCCGATCCACCAGACGAAGTTGAGAATGTCGATGCCCCACGCGACGGGGACGTTGACGCCCCAGAGTCCGATACCGACGAAGACGAGGTTCGTCATCGCGAGCAGCATCAACTGGAAGAGAGCGAACGAGATTGCAAAGCCGAAGAACCACGCCAGCGACGTCTTGCGCTTCAAGACGATCGAGCTGATCTTGTCGGTCACGGATGCAAAGGTCAGCCCCGGATCGATGACGGGCGACGTCGAATGCATCGGACCTTCGGTGTATGGCGTTTTGACTTCTTCGTCTCGCATTTTTATTTAGCCGCGGATTACGGCGGCTAAACCTTAAGCTCCGGATTCGGGTTCTTCAGTTGCGTCTGGTAAGTCGTGCGCGGATGCGTATTCAGCTCACCAAGCAACGAATAATCACGATCCGTCGCCTTCAACTTCGAAACACGACTGTTCGGATCGTTGAGATCGCCAAAAATAATCGTCTCCGTCGGACAGGCGGCCTGGCAAGCCGTTATGATCTCGCCATCACGCAGTCTGCGATCCTCGATCTCAGCCTGAATCTTCCCATTCTGAATACGCTGCACGCAGTAAGTGCACTTCTCCATCACACCGCGGCTGCGCACAGACACCTCAGGATTGCGCATCAACTGGTACGTCGGCGTGTCCCAATCCTGATAGAGAAAGAAATTGAACCGGCGCACCTTGTACGGGCAGTTGTTTGAACAGTACTTGGTACCGACGCAGCGGTTGTAAACCATGTCGTTCAAACCTTCAGCGCTGTGCACCGTGGCATGGACCGGACAAACCGGCTCACACGGAGCGTTCTCGCAGTGCATGCACGGCACCGGCATGAAGTTGACGCCTTCAGGATGATTCGGATCGAAACCTCTGAAGTACGTGTCGAGGCGAATCCAGTGCATCTCGCGGCTGCGCACGACCTCCGTCTTGCCGACGACGGGAATGTTGTTCTCGGACTGGCAGGCGACCGTGCACGCGTTGCACCCGATGCAGTTATTCAGATCGATCGCCATGCCCCATTTGTAGTTGGGAGCGTTTGGCGCCTGGTTCTCGTAGTCGTACTGGGGATAGAGGGTCGGATGTACATGTTCATCCTGCTGCTCTTCGCCCTTGAGATAGTGTTCGAGCGTCTCGGAACGAACGACGTCGCGTTCGGTGGTGCTGAAGTTCGGATCCTCCAGGTTGAAATGCATCTGCGTTGTAGCAAGCTGATGCTCGGTGGTGGTTGCGCGCGCCTGGATTGCGGTGTTGAACCAGGGCTGGAACGACGTTCGGAGCTTGTAAGCGTCAAAACCGACGACGTCATTCCGCGTCGTGCCGCTTCCAACTCGACCTGCCAAAGGACGTCCGTAACCGAGATGAATCGTGATCACGCCGTCAGGCTGCCCGGGCATGGGCCACAGTGGCGCAAGCACTCTTCCTTCATGCTGATCGACTAGTTCGATCAGCGAGACATAATGCTCGCGGCCTTTTACGCTGGCACGGACCGGAGCGTCGCCAAGGAGTTGTCGAGCAGAGTTGGGACTGACGATGGCAACGTTATCCCAGGTCACTTTCGTCAGCGGTTTTGGTAGCTCTTGTAACCAGCCGTTGTTTGCAAATCGTCCGTCGTAGATCGAAGGATCCGTGCGGAAGACGACTTCAAACGCACCTGACTGCGCGGGTTGAATCAGAGGAGGTTGAATCGGATTGCTTTCGGCCTGAGCGGAAACAGTCTTCGTAGGCAGCGCCGAATTTGGGATGAAACCGTCGTGTATGGTCTGCCGCCACCACGATTCGAAATCCTGTGAAGGCGTTGGAGACGCTGCGGGCTGAGCGGCCTGCGCCTGCGCCTGCGTAGGCGTCGCTGTGCCTGCGCCCGATCGTTGCTTCTGCCAGTAACTCTTCACGATGTCGTACGGCTTGCGATCGTACTGGTCAGAAAAGACCGCGAGCAGCTCGGAAGCCGTTTTGCCTTCGTAGAGCGGTTCGATCAGCGGTTGCATGATCGTGACAGTGCCATCGTACGAACGCGTGTCGCCCCACGACTCGAGATAGTGAGCGGCGGGCACATGCCAGTGACACACCTGCGACGTCTCGTCCTTGTACTCGCTGAGGTGAACGCGGAGCATGTTCGGGTGCTTACTCAGCCGGTTTTCATAATCCAGCTTCAGATCCGCAGGCGTGTTGTAGACCGGATTGCCGCCAATGATTACCAACAGCTCAACACGGCCTGCATCGATATCGTTGATCAGGTCTCGCAGCGACTCCAGGTGATCGACCGAGTTCACCTCGAGCGGATCGGTGTAGAAGACAGTCTTTCCAACGTTCCCCAACGCAGCGTTCATGCGGTGCGCGAGCGCGTGGATGGCCGGCGGCTGATTGTCGCCAGCGAGCACTATGCTTGCGCCTGGGTGTTGTTGCAGGTCGCGAACGAGCGGCGCGATCCATTGAAGTTGCGCGAGTCCAGTGCCGCCTGCCGCGATCGTTCTCGCAATCTCTTCCAGTTCGCTCGGTTTGACGGTCCACGTGTGGTCAGCAATCGCGCCCGTGTTCGAGGGCGTCGTCTCGATCACGTAGAGCCGATTCATCTCCTTGTTCGTTTCCGTGATCCGGCGGCGCGAGATGAACTCGCGCGAGTAACGCAGATGACCCGGGAACGACGGCGAAAGAAAGTCGCAATCAAGAGACAAAATCCGTTGCGCCATATCGAAGCGATAGATCGTGTTTACCGGCTGACCGAACGCCTGGACTGCACCCGCGCGCGCATTGTCGCGATTCGCCGGCTCGTACTGGTGCCACTTTGCCTGCGGGAATGCCGTGCGCAACTCCTGCATCTGTGCACCAAGCGTAGGCGAGATGATCGATTCAGTCAGGAAACGAATCCCCGCCCCCTGCTTCGGACGCTGCACGTCCACCGCCGACCGCATTTCGCCGACAAACGCCGTCCAGGTACGAATATCTTCACGATAAGTCAGCGTCTGCGATCGATCCGGATCGTAAAGACCGAGTATCGAAGCCTGAGTAAAGATGTCGGTCGCACTCGAACCACGCGGATCGCGGAACGGATCCTCAGCGGGAAAATCGACGGGCCGGTTGTTTGGATGTTCCGGATTGCCTTCTATCTTGGTTGGGCGTCCCTCGTTGCTGCGAACGAGGATCGGCGTGGCCGCGCCAAAGAGCGGCGCAGCAGTCGCGAAGAAAAGTGATTTACCGGGAATGTGTTCTTCCGGCTGGTTGACGTAAGGAACGATCTTTTCCGGTGGTTGAAACACGCAACCACTCAAACCCATCAGCGCCAGCGAAGCGCCCATCAACTTCATAAACGTGCGACGCTCGAGCGGATCGGTCCAACCTTCCGCCTGTTGCGGAAACTCACGAGCAACAAAGTCGCGGAACACTGGCGAGTCAGTCAGCTCGTCCAAACTGCGCCAGTACTTTTTCCCTGGGCGCGGAGTTTCCTCATCCTGCAACGACAGGATGTGGTCGCGCATGAGTTTGAAATTTATGTGACGATCGCTATCGCTCATGTTCAGCGGTGACAAGTCGAACAGCTTTCCAGAACCCTGCGGCCCTGAATTTTGTATCGGGTTACAAGCTCTCGACCCAGTTGCAAGTCTTCCTCACTCTTATTTTCCGGACGCCATTCCATGTTGAAGATCTGTTCAACCGGACGCACAAATCTTTCCGGCGCGCGATGACATTCCAAACACCATTCCATCTGCAACGGCGCTGCCTGGTAGAGAATCGGCATGTCGTCAATCCTGCCGTGACAGGTCGAACAGCCGACGCCTTTTTTCACGTGAATGCTGTGATTGAAGTAAGCGTAATCCGGTAGATCGTGTACGCGCAGCCACTCGATTGGTTTGCCCGACTGGAAACTCGCGCGCACAGGCGCGAGGTAAGGACTGTCGGCCCAGATCTGCCTGTGGCAGTTCATGCACGTCGAAGTCGACGGCATACCAGCGGTGTTGGACGTTTCCACTGTCGTGTGACAGTAACGGCAGTCGATGCCGTCGTCGCCAACGTGATGTCTATGACTGAATTGAACGGGTTGTTGGCGCTCGACCCACTGGCCGGTGTTCCACCCAGAGCGGTTTAGTTCGACTGCTACCCACAGCAGCGCAACAACGATGAAGATAGCACCATAAATCGTAATCTTCGCCAGCGCGTTCGTGCTGTGATGGAAGATCTGCGGCATCGTCGAGGAGATTACGGTCGGGCGTTAGTCAAACCAGTACACTGGTAGACGAAGAGCCCACAAAGCTTTCGCACTCAAGATGTTTATTGCAAAGTTACGGGGTACTTTATCAAATGGGTGGGGATTTTCAAATTGGGCCACGAAAAAGCACAAACGAGACACAAAAACAATTAATGTGCACTTGTGGCGGCATCGCGGGCGAGCATTGCTGCGCCGATGGGCGCGGCGTCGAGTCCGAGCTTGGCGGCAACGATTTCCGTGGCCTCAAAACAGGGCTGAAATGCTCTGCGCCGCACTTCCTGAATGATGGGATTGAGAATTAGAGAACCGGCGTCCATCACGCCGCCGCCGAGCACGATTTTCTCGATGTTCAATAAGTTAATAACACTGGCGACGCCGGTGCCGATGTATTTGCCGGTTCTTTCGATCATCATCAGCGCGAAGTCGTCGCCTTCGTTTGCCTGATGCGCGACGTCTTCGGCCGTAAACGATTTTTTCAGTCCGAGTCGTGAAAGAGATGAAGTTGAATCGCGGAGCAGGCGTTCGCGAGCGCGCCGCACGATACTAGGCGCGGAAGCAACTGTTTCAAGACAACCGGTGTTGCCGCAAACACATTGATACCCTTCAGTATCGATCGTGATGTGACCGACTTCACCCGCGAAGCCTGACGCGCCTGTCCAGAGTTTGCCGTCGAGGATGAGCGCGCCACCGATCCCGTTTCCGATCATCATGTAAAACAGGTTTCGACTGCCGCGACCCGCGCCAACCTTGTATTCGCCGTACGCCGCGGCGTTTGCATCGTTTTCCAACTCCACGCGCAAACCAGTGGCACGCATCAACTCGCCATGAAGATTTTCAACCATCGTGCGCGGCAGCTCGCGAGGCGCCACGACACGGTCGGTTTGTCGATTCACGAGACCCGGAATCGCGATTCCGATACCCGCTACCGGGCCGTGCGTCCGCAAACCCTCCACGAGTGTTGCGAGTTGTGGGATCAGGTCTTTGGAAATACCGGCGATCTTTGAGTCGACTATCGATCCGGTATTGTCGACCAAAGCAGCACGCACATGTTCGCCGGAGATATTGATCCCGATAAAGTTTGTTGGTGGAGTCGTCATGGTAACCAGTTTGGTCTGGCACGGAGAATAGTCGAGGGTTTCTGGGCTGTCAAACAGCGGGTTCTGAGAGTAGAATTGCTTCCGTTCATGCAAATTCGCTCCATTCTTCTGCCCACTGACTTCAGCGAGTGCGGGAACTACGCTCTCTCCTATGCCGCTTCGCTGGCGCGTACGTTTGGGGCGTCAATCATCTGTATCAACGTCATCGAGCCGATTGTGCCGACTGTCGGATACTCGGGAATGACCGAGCCGCTGCCAATTGCCGACATCACGGAACAACTCGAAGATTCCGCCGAGCGCGAACTGCCGAAACTGGCCGAATGCGACGAATGTGCGGGATTGGACATCGAGGAACTCGTCGTTCACGGCGAGGCGGCGTCTGAAATCGTCCGCGTCGCGAAAGAGCGCGAGGTCGATCTGATCGTCATCGCATCGCATGGGCGGACCGGGCTGGGACGAATCCTTTTTGGCTCGACGGCGGAATCAGTCGTGCGGCATGCGTCTTGCCCCGTATTGGTGGTGAAGCCTCCCCAGGACGAAGAACCCGAGCAGTAGTCAACAGAGAGCCCTCCAGTTTATTCTGTCAGCCTGTAGCTTTTAGGAGTCCGAAGTTTCATAGCGCCCTGGTTTCTTCATGCACTTCGACTTTCTTAACGATCTACTATTTCAGTACGGTCTTTACGCGGTTTTCATTCTCGTCATGGTTGAGGGAGACATCACCCTCCTGCTGGCGGGCGTGCTTGCCCATAGTGGTTTCTTTGGCGACTACAGCTTTGCGCAAGTCTTGATCTGGGGAACAGTCGGCGGCTGTCTTAGCGATAACCTCGCCTACTTCACGGGACGTGGTTTTTGTGAAGGCGTACGAGAAGTTCGTTTCTACCAGGCGGCAAAGCCGAGGCTCGAGAGGTTAACCAACAAGTTTGGACCACTCTCGATTTTTCTTTCGAAATATATTTATGGACTTCGCTGGGCGGCGTGTGTGTTTTATGGCGTCGGGCGAATGCCCTACCTGCGGTTCCTGTTGCTTTCTTTCGGAAGCTGCTTTTTGTGGGTGTTTGTACTGTCGGGGGCGGGTTACTTTTTCAGCGGCGCGGTGATGAATTTGATTGGCGACTTCCAGCGGCTCGGAAAAGTGCTGCTGGTTATCGTTGTGGTTGGTATAGTCGGGTTTTATCTGACGGAAAGACTTTGGCTCTCGCGGAAGATGGAAGAAGCGGATCCGGAACGATTGCAGGAGCTGGAGCACGCGGCCAGTGAAAAGTTTAAGGATATGCGCGAAGAGATCCAGGAACACAACCCGTTCAAGCGTGGTGATCAGAAGAAGCGTGAAAGCGATGCAGATTGAGGTTTTGAACTTTATCCAGTGCGAATGTTAACTTGGAAAAATGATAATTGAATCTTCTGCACCCCCGCGGGTCGACCTTGCCGGCGGCACTATCGACATCTGGCCGCTCTATCTTTTTCATCCAGGCGCAACGACAGTCAACTTCGCCCTTTCACTTTATGCTCGCTGCCGGATCGAGACGCGCGACGACGGGCGCATCGTTCTCGAATCTCGCGACCTGAAAGTCGCTTTTGAAACCGAACTTTCTGCGATTGAAGACTTGCGACTTGAACAGCGTCTCGAGCTGATTTCAAAGCTGGTGCACTTTTTCAAACCGACTACCGGGTTTCATTTGATTGCTGAAAGCAACGTGCCTGCCGGCGCGGGTCTCGGAGGTTCGTCGGCGTTAGCGATTGCTTGTATTGGAGCTTTGAACCGATTGGTGGGGAATCGGTACGACTCGCGTAAGTTCGTAACGATTGCGGCGAATGTTGAATCGACTGTGATCAAGGTGCCGGCGGGTTTCCAGGACTACTATCCGCCGCTCTATGGGTCGGTTTCGTGCATTCATTTTCGGGCCGATGGAATGGAACGAGAGGCGTTGGACGTGAACATGGAAGAGTTGGAAAGTCGCATCGCGATCTGCTACACCGGCGAACCGAGACTTTCAGGGATCAATAATTGGGAGATTTACAAGCGACACATCGACGGCGATCCGGAGTTGTTTGAACTGTTCGACGGGATTCGTGATTCCGCTCGGAACATACGTGAAGCGCTGCTTGCTGACGACTGGGGAAGAGTTGCTTCCGTTATGAAAAACGCTTATCCGAATCGCAAACGTCTCGCGCCGACGATCACGACGCCGCAGATGGACATGCTGGTCGAGAAGGCCCTGGCGAACGGCGCAGAGGCCGCGAAAGTGTGCGGTGCAGGCGGCGGTGGATGCATCGCGTTTCTGTGTGCAGCGGGACGGCGAGGGGATGTCGAGGCAGCGTTAGCCGCGGAAGAAGGTGCGGAAGTGCTCGACTGGAAGCTTGCCCAAGACGGGCTCACCGTTACCGACCACTAGCCACAAAAGGCACAAACAAAGCCACAAAAAGGCACATAATCATTTCCTGTTTTAGTCCTCATTTGTATTCCTTTGTGCCTTTTTGTGGCTCTATTTGTGCTTTTGTGATCTACCCGCCTTCGGAGCGTTGCTTCGCGGCGGCGGAGAGTGCCGCGAGTCGCGCGACTTTCTGTTGGAAAGTCTCGCCAGGAACTGGACCGGTATCAACCACGCCACAGTAAGTCGAACGTTTCATCAACGTGCGATCTGCGTCGCCGGTCGGTTTGTGCGCGGGCGCCGATGCCGCCGCGGGTGGCGCGGCAGCTTCAGCGGGCGGCGGCGCCTCCTGATCGGGCTGATCGGGCGCGAGCGCCGTCAGAACCTCGGGCGCCTCACCAACAGGACTCGGCTCGCCTCCCTCTTCCGCGCGTTGCTTCGCACCCGCCGATACTGCTTTTAATCTCGCAACCTTCTGTTCGAAAGTTTCTCCAGGTACTGGCCCGGTATCTTTTACGCCGGCATAAGTCGAACGTCGAAACAGTTGTCGATTCGGCTGCGCGCCAGCCGCTGGTTTGGGCCCGGCAGCGGGTTTCGGCGCTGCTGGTGCGGCCGCTTTTGCAGGTGCTGCCGGTGCAGCAGCCTTCGCCGGCGCCGCGGCTTTCGCCGGTGCTGGTTTCGCAGCGTGACCGTGATCGCCCGCAGCGGTTTCAACCATCACATAAACGCCGCGGTCATCTTTCTTGACGACCGGCAACGTCCCGCCCGCGGCCTGCAACAACGCCTGCAACTCCGCTTCGACAAATCGTCGCTGCTTATTCGGATCGCGCACATGGCCCAACGGCGGACCCATGTACAGCGTCCCGCACGTCTGGCACCTGAACAGCACGTCGTCGCCGCGCAGATGAATCTCAGCCGGCTCGCCTGCCGTTCGCAATTGCTTCAAGTGACCGTTGCAAAGTTTTCCCTTTTCATTTTTCTCGTTGCAAACAGTCTGCGCGTTTGTAATCCGCTTGGGGACCGGTGTGGATGCGACAGTAGATTCCTGATTGATGGTCGTGTCAGTGGTTGCCATTGTGTCGTCCCGAACTGGGAAGTCGCGAATGCGATGTTGGGCAATTGTACACGATACTGCCCAAAGTGAATAAATTGATGTATGCTCTGCGGCGCACGTCCAAAGCACACATTAGGAGAACCTGATGGTCGAGCTGATTCCTTCCCAAGATGCCGTGATGCAGATTCTGAAACGCACGGGTGCGTTTCGCGAGGGCCACTTCATTTATCCAAACGGAAAGCACTCGCCGCATTACTTTCAAATGCCGCTGGCTTTCCGCTACTACGATACGGCGCGTGTCCTTGCAGTGGCGCTCAGTCGAAAGTTTCGACTCGAAAAAGACATCTCGAGCCAACTGCCGAAGGTTTCCGTGATCAGTCCGAGCTCGGGAGGAATTCCGGTCGCTTTCGGTGTCCGCGATGCGCTCAATGCCGAACAGATCTACTGGGCAGAACAGGAAAAAGGCGAGCGTATGTTTCGGCAGTACGTGAATCAGGGCGAAGTCAATCCTTCGATCATCGTCGACGACATCATCCGCAGCGGCGTCGCGATCCAGGAAACGGTGGCGCTGGTGAAAACACTGGGCGCGCGAATGATCGGCTGTGGCGCCATCGTGCGCTTCGACACGGCGCCCGAGGAAATCGAAGACGTACCGATCAAGTCGCTGATCACTTTCGACGTGCAGATGTACGAGGGTGAAAAAGATTGTCGTGAGTGTAAAGAAGGAGTCCCACCCGAGACGGTCCGCTTCTAAAATTTTTAGCCGCAGATCTGCGGCTAAATCTCGTGGCGATTCGCGAGCGCTTTGTCCATAGTGACTTCGTCAACATATTCGAGGTCACTGCCCACCGGCATTCCCATCGCTATCCGAGTGACTCTCAATCCCAACGGTTTCAATAGGCGGCTGATGTAGTTCGCAGTCGCTTCGCCTTCAGTCGTCGGATTCGTCGCCAGGATAACTTCCCGCACTTCGACGCCATCGTTGTTTTCCGGTTTCAGCCGCGGCAGGAGATTCGCCAACTGCAACTCGCTTGGTCCAATGTGACGGATCGGTGAGAGACTCCCGTGCAGAACATGATAGACGCCCTTGAAGCTGCGCGTTTTTTCCACGGCAACCAAACTATGCGGCTCTTCGACCACGCAGATCACTGAATGATCCCTGCTCGGCGATGCGCAGAACCGGCACGGATTGACTTCCGTGAGGTTGTTGCAAATC
Organism: Pyrinomonadaceae bacterium; assembly: GCA_035571655.1. Taxonomy (GTDB): domain Bacteria; phylum Acidobacteriota; class Blastocatellia; order Pyrinomonadales; family Pyrinomonadaceae; genus PSRF01. Next base: position 15,994 of record DATNCH010000246.1, on the reverse strand, counting down.
GAGCAGAGCACGATCCGTTGTTTCACTTCTCGCAGCGCCGTAATCAACCGCTCGAGATCGGCTTCCGGCGCGCGCATGACGTGAAACGCCAGCCGCTGCGCTGATTTGTGGCCAATGCTCGGCAAGCGCTTCAGCTCGTCGATCAGTTTCGTTACCGGTTCCGCGTACTCCAACATCGTTAGCCGAACAATCCTCCGAGCCCGGGCGGCAGCATTCCACCAAGCTTCCCTTTCATCGCTTCGTCGACCTTCCGGTTCGCCTCGTTTGCAGCCGCGACGATCAAGTCCTGAAGCATCTCGACGTCGCCTTCTTTCACAGCCTCGGGATCGATCTTGAGCGCGACGAGTTCATGATTGCCTTTCATCTGCACTGACACGACGCCGCCACCCGCTGAAGCTTCGACGCGCATTTCCTCCATCTCCTTCTGCATCTTTTCCTGCATCACCTGCGCCTGCTTCATCATCTGTCGCATATCGAATCCGCCCGGGAATTTCATCATTGCCACCTCTCGAGAAAAGTTTGTGCAGCCATCGTAGCAAAATCAGTGTAATCTGCGTAATCTGTGGAACCTGAACTCGACCGCATTTTAGAGGCCCGCATAAACCTTTACTACGATGTGCGGCCAGGCACACTTTCACCAGCTCCTTTGCTGATTGCGCTTCACGGTTATGGCGCAAGCAAGCAGCAAATGATGCGTGAAGCAAAAGTATTGGCGCCCGACGCGTTTGCCATCGCCACTCTCCAGGGACCGCATCAGCACATCGTTCCTCCAAAACGAACCGGCGATCCGCTGCGGTTCGGATTCGGCTGGTTAACAAACTTCCGCAGCGAAGAGTCAGTCGCAATTCACCACCAGGCGTTGCTCGACCTCATCGGCGCCATGACTGAAGAAGGCATCGCCCATCCGGCACAGATCTTTCTTCTTGGATTCTCGCAGTCGTGCGCACTGAACTACCGTTTTGCTTTCACACACCCTGAGCGTTTACGCGGTGTGATTGGGATTTGTGGCGGCATCCCGGGCGATTGGGAAACGAGCGGGCTTTATCGTCAGGCCGATTTTGACGTGTTTCATCTCGCCGGTAATGCAGATGAATTCTATCCGCCGGAGACAGTAGAGCAGTACGAAGATCAGTTGAAAAAGCGAGCGCGCTCGGTTGTGTTCAAGAGCTATGACGCGCAACACGAAATTGTTCCCAGGATGCGCGAAGACGTGGTCCAATGGCTGACGCACGCCACTGATGAACATTGATCGCACAGAGCCCGCTGCCTCTGCCGGCGTCGCTGAAGTCGAGCGTGAAGTCGAAGCACGCAGTGCTGTCTTTAAAAAAGAGCTCGGACTCTTCGACCTGGTCCTGACGCAGGTTGTATTCGTCGTCGGAACATTCTGGGTCGGCTGGGCCGCAAGGCTCGGTCACGAGCAAAACATCTTCTGGATCCTCGCCATCGTCACGTTCTACCTTCCGCTCGCTGCTGCCGTAATCTTTCTCAATCGCCTGATGCCACTCGAGGGCGGTCTCTATCAATGGTCCAAGATCGCTTTCAACGACTTTCTCGCGTTCATGGTCGGGTGGAATCTCTTCGTCTTCGCCATAACGATTCTGGCCGGCGCCGGTTTGGTCGTGACCACTAACCTCTCTTACGCTTTTGGAGTTGCAAAGATGAGAGAGAGCCCGGCGACGATCACACTCGTCAGCTTTCTGCTTGTCACGGGAATGGTTGTGGCCGCTACACGCGGTCTTGCGTTCGGAAAGTGGGTACACAACGTCGGCGGCGTGGTCCACCTGCTGACGTTTACGACGTTGATTCTGTTGCCGTTCATTGCGTTCGCTGCTGCCACTGGCGCGGGTTACAAGCCCTTCGCACTTCAGTTCCCGACCTTTTCTGAATACAACATCAACGTCGCCAGCAAGCTCGCGCTCGGCGCGCTCACTGGCTTTGAATACATTGCCATTCTCGCCGGAGAAACACGGTCACCCGCGCGCAACATCGGACGATCCGTGGTGATCGCATCGCCCATCATCGCGCTGATGTTTATCCTCGGCACGAGCACCGTGGTCGCGTTCGTGCCGCGCGATCACATCGATCTGATCGGGCCGATTCCGCAGGTGCTTTCGATCGGATTTGGAGCGATGGGTTGGGTCGGAACGATCGCTTCCGTCGCGATTCTCGGTATCGCGGTCAGGACAATCGCGCTGATGAGTATTTACTTTGCAGGCAACACGCGACTGCCGATGGTCGCGGGCTGGGATCGATTGCTGCCGGGATGGTTTAGTCGCCTGCACCCGAGATACAAGACGCCGATCAACTCGATTCTATTTGTGGGCATCGTGACGCTGGTGCTTGGTCTACTTAGTTTGACCGGAGTGCGCGCGCAGGAGGCGTTTCAACTGTTGGACAACGCCGGCGGGGTTTTCTACGCGCTGACGTACCTCGCGTTGTTTGCGATACCGCTGTTTGGGATGAAGGCTCTTGGCGTGCGCGCGCCGTGGTGGCTCCAGATCGCGTGTGCGTCAGGTTTCATTGTTACGTTGGTCTACATCCGTTTCGCTATCGTTCCGATAACAGACGTGGTGAGTCCGCTGGCGTTTGCAGTGAAGATTGTCAGCACCGTGTTGCTGGCGAATGTAGTGGGCGTCGTGATTTATGTCCTCGGAAAACGTAAGTAAGGCACTTGCGATTCTGAATTGCGCGCAAGTCGTGACGCTTGCTGGTCCGGCGCGGGCGCGTGTTGGGGCTGAGTTGCGCGAGCTTGGGATCGTTTCGAACGGTGGGTTGCTCGTTCGTGACGGGTTGATCGAGCGCGTTGGTCCGAGTTTGGAAATAGAAAAGTCAATCGACGCGGACACGAAGGTGGTTGATGCCGGCGGACGTGTTCTGTTACCGGGTTTTGTCGATGCACACACGCATCCCGTGTTTGCCGGGACACGCATCGATGAGTTTGAAGAACGGAGCCAGGGCGCGACTTACGAGGAGATAGCCGCGCGTGGTGGCGGGATTCAGTCCACTGTCAATCGCACGCGCGCGGCGAGTGTCGACGATCTCGTTAAGACAGGACAGCGCTACGCAGATTGGTTTCTGCGCGGCGGCACGACGACGATCGAAGCGAAGTCGGGTTATGGACTATCGCTGGAAGACGAAATCAAAATCCTGCGAGCGATCAAGCGGCTGAATGATGAAACAGCTTTACGCTACGTGCCGACGTTTCTTGGCGCGCACAGCGTCCCGCCGGAGTATCGCGCGAGACGCGACGAATACGTTTCGCTGATCGTCGATGAGATGTTGCCGCAGATAGCCGCGCAGAAGTTGGCGGAATACTGCGACGTGTTTTGCGAGGCAAAAGTGTTTACGACGGACGAGTCGTGGAAGATTCTGTCTGCTGCACGTTGCCACGGGCTGGGGTTGCGCATGCACGCCGATCAATTGTCGCTTTCGGGTGGCGCGAAGCTGGCGGCGGAATTGGGAACGAGCACGGCCGATCATCTCGAACACACAGACGCTGAAGGCATCGCGGCATTGAAGCAAGCGGGTGTGCAGCCGGTGCTCCTGCCCGGTTCAGTTTACGCACTCGGATCAACACGTTATCCGGCGGCGCGCGAAATGATCGATCGAGGGTTAGCCGTTGTGCTCGCCACGGATTTCAATCCGGGGTCGTCGCCGACACCTTCAATGACGATGATCCTGTCGTTAGCCGCAACGCACATGAAGATGACGCCCGCGGAAGCAATCACGGCCGCGACGATCAACGCTGCGTACAGTTTGAATCGCGGCGATCAAATCGGTTCCCTCGAACCCGGTAAGATCGCGGATCTTGTGATTCACGACTGCGAGGACTATCGCGAGCTCGCATACTTCTTCGGCATTCAACACCTCTGGCAGCTTTTTATCGCGGGTAATTTGCGCCACGGATTACACGGATGAAATCCGGATTGCAATCCGTAAAATCCGTGTTATCATCGCGCCAACACTGGAAAGGAGGTGATTCTAAAATATATGAGTTCTAATCACAGTGAGGTGGCTGCGGCCTGACCTCTGAACCAGACGAATCGTTAGGATCCTGGTTCGGTAGTCTCACTGCATAGTGCTCCTCCTTTCTGGAAGGCACACAGTCAGCCTCAGGCCAATCCCAACAGTTCACCGAAGCCGTCCACGATGACGATCGTGGACGGCTTTTTATTTCCGCAAAGATCTGCAAGAAACCGCAAAATTTTAAAAAACCATCTGTCACTTTTGTGTTTCTTAGTGGTAGATGACCAAAGCCTCTCAATCCCCCGTCTTTCACGATCCACACGGCCGCCGCTGGCGACGCGTCCGCCGCACCTGGTTAGCCCTGTCGGTTATCGCCACAACCGTTGCCGCCGTCTTTATTGCCAGCGTCTTCGCGAAGCCTGCGCTGCCCGGTTTCAACTTGAAAGCGTTGAAACCAAGGCCGCCGAACTTCGCCGCCAACCCGACTGAACGCCAGGCCCGCAACGCGCAAGCCGATCTCCAGCGCGCCCTGGACAAAACCAAATACGTTGTTCCCGGCAGACGCCGTTCCCACATCGCAGTCGTTCCCGCGCCTCCTACTGTTCCCGCGCCGATCATTCCGGCGACGCGCCCTTTGTCTGTTGGCTTTTTTATCAATTGGGACGAGTCGAGTTACGAGTCATTAAAACGAAACCTCGATCATCTCGACTGGGTCGTCGCCGAATGGTCACACCTGCGCAATGTTCCTGACGGAACCAATCCGCTCGTGACCGACGTGCACGCGCCGGCGGTCAACTGGATTCGACTAACGCGCCCGGAAGTTCGCATCCTCCCGATGGTGCAGAACGTGCTCAACGAAAAATGGGAAGGCGACTTGTTGGCACACTTCGTCTCCGACGAGCCACACCGCCAAACGCTCATCAATTCGTTGACCTCGTTCGTGCAGGACAACAAGTTTGCCGGTATCTGCGTCGACTTTGAGGAACCGCCCGATACTGCGCAAGGCAATCTCCTCACTTTCATGCAGGAGCTACATACGGCGTTTGCCGCGAAGGGTTTGCTGGTGGTCCAGGCGGTGCCGTTTGACGATCCGAATTGGAATTACCGCGCCTATTCCGCCGCCAGCGATTACCTGATCGTCATGGCCTACGACCAGCACTGGGCCAACAGCGATTCCGGTCCTGTCGCCGCCCAGGAGTGGTTTGAACAAAACCTCATCAAGCGGATGCGCGAACTCAATCCGGCAAAGACCATCCTCGCGCTCGGAAACTATGGCTACAACTGGAGCGACGCTGACAGCTCTGCCGACGAAGTTACGTTTCAGGAGGCGCTGATAACCTCGCGCGAGTCGGAAACAGCGCCGGCTTTCGACGCGGCATCGCGTAACCCTTACTTCGAGTACGACGAAGACGACGGATCGCATCACAAGGTTTGGTTCCTCGACGCGGTCACTGCTTACAACGAGATGCGCGCTGCGAGTGGTTACAAGCCCGCGGGTTTCGGCATCTGGCGCCTCGGTTCCGAAGACCCGTCAGTGTGGTCCATTCTGGGAACACAGCAGAATAATTCACCCGACGCGCTGCACACGATCAACTCGGCGTACGAAGTCGACTTCGAAGGCAACGGCGAGTTGTTGAAAGTGATGTCGCGTCCGCAAAAAGGCGCACGCGATCTCGAGGTCGATCCGGCAAGTGGATACATCAAGTCGGAACAATTCACCGCGATGCCATCATCGTATGTCGTCGAGCGCACCGGCGATCGGCCGGGGTTGCTTGCGCTCACTTTCGACGACGGCCCGGATCCCAGATGGACGCCGGCAATTCTGGATATTCTGAAACGCGAAAACGTTCCCGCCACATTCTTCATCATCGGGAAAAACGGGCAGGCGTATCCGGATCTAATTCAGCGCATTGCTGACGAGGGTCACGAGATCGGCAACCACTCATTCACGCATCCGAACCTCGGCGAAATTCCGTTGTCGCTCACGGAGCTCGAGTTGAACGCGACGCAACGATTGATCGAATCGGAAGTCGGGCGCTCCACCGTGTTGTTTCGTCCGCCGTATTTTGGCGACGCTGAAGCCGATCGACCGCAGGACGTCGAGCCCGCGATCGTCGCGCAGAACCTCGGCTACATCATGGTCGGAGTGCGAATCGATCCGGACGACTGGCAACTTCCGGTTACGCCGGATCAGATCGTCAAACGGACCATGGATCGCGCAATGGATTCGAATCCAGAAACGCGTGGCCAGGTGATTCTGCTGCACGACTCCGGCGGAGATCGCGCGGCGACAGTCGAGGCGTTGCCGCGTCTGATTGAGGAGGCCAAGGCACGAGGATTTCGGTTTGTTCCGGTTTCCGAACTCGCAGGACTCTCGCGAGATCAGGTGATGCCATTGATTCCTCCCGACCAGCGCGTTTACACACGCGCCGATGCAATCGCCTTCTTCTTTCTCTCGACCGGCGGCTGGACGCTTCAGTGGGTCTTTTTGATCGGAATTTTACTCGGACTCGCGCGGCTGGTTTTTGTCGGCTCGCTCGCGCTCGGGCAGTGGCTCAGATCGCGGCGCAGAGAACGAATACACGCAGGCAGCGATTACTCGCCCTCCGTCTCGATTCTTGTGCCCGCTTACAACGAAGAGCTGGTCATTTCAAACACGATTCGGAGCTTGCTTGCTTCTGAATATCCAGACTACGAGATCATCGTCATCGACGATGGCTCAAACGACAACACCAGCAAAATCGTCGCCGAAAATTTCGGCAACAACGAACGCGTGCGGCTCTTGACAGTTGAAAATGGCGGCAAGGCGAGGGCGCTCAACACGGGCCTGCGACACGCGCGCGGCGAAGTCGTCATCGCGCTCGATGCTGACACGCTGTTCGCGCCGCACACCGTCGGGGCACTGACGCATCGTTTTTACGATAAAACGCTCGGCGCCATTGCGGGCAATGCGAAGGTCGGCAATCGCGTGAACCTCGTCACGCGCTGGCAAGCACTCGAATACATCACTTCGCAGAACATGGACCGCCGTGCGTTTGCGAGTCTCAACTGCATCACGGTCGTTCCGGGAGCCGTCGGTGCGTGGCGCAAGGAACTGCTGGATGAAGTCGGTGGTTTTCCGTCTGACACGCTGGCGGAGGATCAGGATTTAACGTTGCGAATAAGACGGCTCGGTTATCGCATTGGCTACGAGGAATCCGCCATCGCATGGACGGAAGCGCCTGACAATTTGCGCTCGCTTGCGAAACAGCGATTTCGCTGGGCCTACGGAACGCTTCAGTGCATGTGGAAACATCGCGATGCGCTGCTCCGTCCGCGTTACGGCGCGCTCGGGTTTGTGGCGATGCCGAATGTTTGGATCTTTCAGATCCTGTTTGCGTTGATTTCGCCGGTGATGGATCTAATGCTGATTTACGTGTTGCTGGCGAGCGTGTTCGATCGTTGGCAACAGGGGTCGGCCTACTCGTCGACAAACCTGCAACAGGTGATCTTTTACTACGCGTTGTTTCTGGCGATCGATTGGGTCACTGCGTGTTTTGCGTTCATGCTCGAACGAGGCGAGCGTTGGCGGCTGTTGTGGTGGTTGTTTTTACAGCGGTTCTGTTATCGGCAGGTGATGTACTACGTAATGATCAAGTCGGTTGCGATTGCCATCCGGGGTCCGATGGTCGGCTGGGGCAAACTCGAGCGCAAAGCGACAGCGGAAGCGGGACCTTAGACATGATTTACAGGATTTTTCAGGATGAATTCTGAAAAATCCTGTAAATCCTGTCCAAAAGACAATGTCTCGGAAACAACGATGTTCAGTCTACGCAATGGTGCTGGTCGTCGCGCTCGGCTTTCGTCTTTTCATCGCGCTGCGCTTGCCGAATGACGACCCGGGCGACGGTAAAGTCTATTCACAAATCGCCCGCAACGTCCTCGAACAGCACGTCTATTCCCACGACACGCAGGCGCCTTACGTACCGTCGATAATTCGCCTGCCCGGGTATCCGCTTTTCCTGGCCGCCGTCTACGCGGTCTTCGGGCACGACAACAACACGGCGGTGCGCGTGGTCCAGGCGCTGATCGACACGCTGACGTGTGTGCTGATCGCGCTGGTTGCACTCCAGTGGTCCATCGATGAGGATCGTAAACACCGCGCGGCGATCATCGCGTTCGCAATGGCCGCCGTGTGCCCGTTCAACGCGATTTATGTCGCAACTATCCTGACCGAAGTATGGGCAAGCTTTCTGGCTGTCGCGATGGTTTTGACGGCGACGCTTGCGTTCAAGGCAAGCGTGCGGAAGAGGGTGATCTTCTGGTGGATCATCACCGGGCTCATTGCCGGAGTGTCCGTGTTGTTTCGGCCGGATAGCGGACTCTTTGCCGCGGCGATCGGCGTCACGCTCGTACTTTCGGCGGCAGTTCAGGCATGGAGGCACCGCACGCTCACTCGCATCTCCGAGCCCTTTGTTGCAGCGGTTGTCTTTTCACTCGCCTTCTGCATCGTGCTCGTGCCATGGACCATCCGCAACCGGCGAGTGTTCCACGTCTTTCAACCGCTCGCGCCGGCGCATGGTGAGATGCCGGGCGAGTTTGTGCCGCGCGGTTACCTGCTCTGGCTGCGGACGTGGCTCGACGACTCTCGTTACATCGGCCCAGTGCTGTGGGCGGTGGACGACCGTCCCATCCACATTAGCGACTTTCCGAAAACGGCCTTCGACTCAACCGAAGAACGCGAACGCGTAGCCGCGCTGCTCGAAAAATACAATCATGCGCCTGACGAAGAGTCTGCTGAGGACGACGACACCTCAGCCGCAGACGATCAGTCATCTGACGACGAGGAAGAAAGCGACGAGGCGGAAGAAGAACCCGAACAGGAAGAACCGCCCGCACCGGAAGAGATCAACGTGGAGATGACACCTGAGATCGACGCAGGCTTCGCACAAATCGGACAGGAACGACGCGCGCGATCGCCGTTTCGCTACTACGTCGTCATGCCGTTAAAGCGAGCGCGAACACTTTGGTTCGACACGCACTCGCAGTACTACCCATTCGACGGCGAGCTGCTGCCATTAGCGGATCTCGACTACGACATTCACCAGCAGTACTGGTTGCCGTTGTTCGCCGGATTGACATTCATCTACTCGCTTCTGGGCGTGATTGGAGGGTGGCTGCTTTGGCGTTCGCGCGACGAACACGCGCGCCGATGGTTGCTTCTCGCCGCGCTCTTGATCTTCCTGCGCGTCGGGTTTTTCGCAACGCTTGAAAACCCCGAGCCGCGGTACGTAGTGGAGATTTTTCCCTTCCTGATTATTCTCGCGGGCGCCGGCGCGTCAGTCCTCAAGGCGTCGGCGTCGGGGATGGTGACGGACTCGGACTCGGATTTGGACTCGGTCGCCCCTCAGACGGCGGAATGACCGAGGGGTTTGGATTGTCTGACGAAGAGTGCAGATGAATCGCCTTCCACGCCGTTCCGATGCGCTTAAACACCAGCGTCATGCGCCCGGAAACAGTTTCCGGCGTGCCTTTGTAGTTTTGTGACTGCGTCCAGAGACAAGTGACAACAGCCGCATCTCTTCCGAGCATAGTGAGTGCGACGTCGCGCACGTCGAGCTTCACGTCTTTGATTTCGGGATATGAGCTCTGGCGATTCGCGCGCACCTGCTGCCAGCCTTTTGTTACGGTGCCGTTGTAGTTGAAGAGATTGAGTTGCGCGGAGTTCCAGTAAACGCCCATCACCTCGTTCACGCTGGCATGCCTGATACCGTCGAGCAGCTCATTGAACGCAGCGAGCACGCCTTCCGCTCCTGGCGGCTGTTCAGTAGATGCGGGCGTTTTTTTCTGCGCCGGCGTTGGCTTTTCTGTTTGTGATGCTGGTGGCTTAGTGCGATTTGTGTTCGTCTGTCGTGGTCGTTCGGTAGTTGTCGATGAGTTTGAGTTTTGAGCAGCAACAACTCCACACAGCAAGAGAACAAGAATCATTGGTTTGATCATCATTAACTCCAGGGAATACCGCTTCTCAATCGTTGTACCGACGCGTCGCGACCGAGCACGTCGAAGATCTCAAACATGGATGGACCCACCGCCTGGCCCGTCAACATCGTGCGCGATCCGTTGATCAACAAACCCGCCTTCACACCCGCTTCATCCGCGAACGCGCGCAGCGCGGCTTCCGCGGTCTCCGTGTTAAATGGCTCTACCGCTTCTAATTTATCCGCCAAGCCGTTCAACAACTCTCGTAATCGCGGTTCCTTCTTCAGGTTCTTATTAACCGCTGCTTCGTCAAAATCGAAATCGTCGGAGAAGTACGCGCGTCCCTGCGCCGAAAAATCTTTCAACGTGAAATAGCGCTCGCGAATCAAGTTGACAGTCTTGCGGAACCATTCGCTGTCGTCGTCATCATACTCCTCGCGCCAGAGTTTGTTTGCACGAAGTTCAGTTTTGACCATCGGCAGCAACTCGTCGAGCGGCATCGTGCGGATGTACTCGGAGTTCATCCACAGCGCTTTGTCGTCGGTCCAGCGGCGGGGATCGTTCTCATGGAAATTAAAGATCGCATTCGCGCGGCCGATGCCTTCGAGCGAGAAGTTCCGGACGAGCTCCTCTTTGCTTTGCACTTCCTTTCCATCAGGCGGCGACCATCCGAGCAGCGCGAGAAAGTTTCGAAACGCCGCGGGCACAAAACCGCGATCGCGATATGTCGTCAGCGAAACAACCTCGCCGTGCTTGCGTTTCGAGAGCTTGCTTTTGTTGGGCGCGAGTATCAGCGGTAGATGCGCAAACTGCGGCACGGTCGCTCCGAGCGCCTCGTAGAGCAGGATCTGCTTGTGTGTGTTGGTGAGGTGGTCCTGCCCTCGGATCACGTGCGTGATGCCCATCGAGATATCGTCGATTACTACCGACAGGTTGTAAAGCGGATGACCGTCGGAACGAAGCAACACGAGATCCTCGATCTCTGTGTGGCTGCGCTCCTGAGGTCCATAAACAATGTCGTCGAATCTCGTCTGCCCCTCGCTTGGTACTTTCAAACGGACGGCAAACGGCTCGCCTGCGGCGGCACGACGGTCTGATTCTTCTTTCGGCAGGTCGCGATATGGATTGCCGCGATGGTCAACGCCCGCACGCGCGCGTTCTGCCACCTCCTGCTTCACGGCGCTATCCTCGCGCTGCTCTTTCGGTGTGAAATCGCGATAGGCTTTGCCCTCTTCGAGGAGACGATTCGCCGCGTCCCTGTGTTGCGGCGCATTTGCCGACTGGAAGACGAGATCCTCGTCGTAGTCGAGTCCGAGCCACTCGAGACCTTCGATGATCGAGCGCGTCGACTCATCGGTCGAGCGCTGCAAATCCGTGTCTTCTATGCGAAGGAGAAACTTGCCGCCGACCTTTCGCGCGTAGAGCCAGTTGAAGAGAGCGGAGCGTGCGGCGCCGATGTGCAGGTAGCCGGTTGGGGAGGGTGCGAAACGTACTCGAACAGACATGAGCCTCAAAAAGTTTGTGAGCCACAAAAAAGCACAAAAGTCACAAAAGATCTGACCCGACTCGTTTTGTGCTTTTTGTGCTTCTTTGTGGCTTACAGATTACTGGCAGATTTCTGGCGGAGATGACAGGATTCGAACCTGTGAAGGGCTTTTGACCCTTAACGGTTTAGCAAACCGCCGCCTTCAGCCACTCGGCCACATCTCCGTGCCGCAAAACGGGCGAATGCTAATTCTAGTCGCGAGGCGCAGATTGTCAAGGTAGGTTCTCTGCGAGCCACGCGCGAAGCTCGCTGAACATCTTCGCCGCGTGCGGGTCGGAAGGGTTCACGAGGCGGTAGTGACTCCACCTTCCATCGCGGCGCGCCGCGACGAGCCCAGCGCGCCTGAGGTAAGCGAGGTGACGAGAAATCTTTGGTTGGTTTACCTTGAGAGTTTTGACACAAGAACAGACGCATACTTCTTCGTCGCCAATCAGGTGAATCAGACGCAGCCGGGTGTGGTCTGCAAGGGCTTTGAAGAGTGTTTCGAGCTGGACTTCCTTTTGACGCATCTGCGTTGATAACTACGATCTCGGACAGAACTCAGTTCAGCCCCAACTTTTTGATTGACAGAGCAGAGTACTTTACGGTATAGAGTTAGTGCGAGTTTAGGCTGAACTCTGAACGGAACGGACCGTATAGAAATGTTAATGATTGGAGTACAATGCCGCCACGATGACGCTTCTTGAGAGTATTAACTCACCAGCCGACCTACGCGCCCTGCCACCCGATCAGTTACGAACCGTCGCCGACGAAATTCGCACCTACATCCTCGAGACGATGTCTCGAGTCGGCGGTCATACGGGCGCTTCACTGGGCGCCGTCGAGCTTGCAGTCGCGTTGCACTACGCCTTCGACACGCCGCGCGATCGCCTCGTCTGGGACGTCGGTCACCAGGCATACGCGCACAAGATCCTGACGGGCCGGCGCGAACTTCTCCCAACCATCAAGCAGTACGGCGGCATCAGCGGTTTTCTCCGCCGTGACGAATCCGAGTACGACACATTCGGTGCCGGACACGCCTCGACTTCTCTTTCCGCGGCACTCGGAATGGCCATCGCGCGTGATCGAAAAGGCGAGGACCACCACGTCGTCGCGTTGATCGGAGACGCATCTCTCGCAGGCGGCATGGCGATGGAAGCGATCAATCAGGCGGGCCACTTGAAGAGCCGCCTCATCGTTGTTCTGAACGACAACGAGATGTCGATCGCGCCCGCGGTCGGAGCGTTGACCGGCTACTTGAATCGCATTCGCGGCGCACACGGCTATCACAGGTTCAAAGACGAAGTCGAAGGGAAGCTGTTGGCAATTCCTTCGGTAGGCGAGCGAATTCATCACGCCGCCAAGACGATGAAAGACGCGATCGCCGCCGCCGTTTTACCCGGCGCGCTCGTGCATGAGCTCGGCTTCAAATACATCGGATACGTCGACGGGCATAACCCGCGTGCCATCGTTGCGGCATTGGAAGAAGCAAAACAGATCAAAGACGGTCCAGTGATCGTCCACGCGCTGACGATGAAAGGAAAAGGCTTCCCGCAAACGGAACCTGATTACTATCGCTGGCACGCGACCGGGCCTTTCGATCTCGCGACCGGCAAGCCATACAAGAGCTCCGCAAAGGCGCCAACTTACACGAAGGTGTTTGGCGACACGCTTTGCGAGCTGATGGAGAAGGATCCGAAAGTGGTGGCGTTGACGGCCGCGATGCCCGACGGTACGGGCATTTGCACCGCGCTCGAGAAGTTTCCCGAACGTGCTTTCGACGTCGGTATCGCCGAGCAGCACTGCGTTACTTTCGCGGCTGGTCTGTCGTGTGAAGGACTAAAACCCGTCTGCGCGATTTACTCGACTTTCCTACAGCGCGGTTTCGATCAGATCGTGCATGACGTCTGTATTCAGGATCTGAACGTGAAGTTTTGCCTGGACCGTGGCGGGATCGCCGGTGGCGACGGACAAACTCACCACGGACTGCTCGACATCGCTTACTTCCGCGCGGTGCCAAATGTCATTCTGATGGCGCCGAAAGACGAAGGCGAGATGCGCGACATGCTGTTCACAATGCTCGAGCACGTTGGTCCCGCCGCTATGCGCTACCCGCGCGGCAACGGCGTCGGCGCACCAATCGATCGCGAACCGGAACTGCTCGAGATCGGCAAGGGCGAAATACTGCGCGACGGCGGCGAGATCGCGATCGTCGCGTACGGTTCAATGGTCCATCCATCGCTCGAGGCAGCGGAACATCTCGCGAAGGACCGCATCGAGACCACTGTCGTCAATGCGCGATTCGTCAAACCGCTCGACACGTCTTTACTGCTGGCGCTGGCCCGGACCAAACGGCTGATCGTGACGGTTGAAGAAGCCTACCTCGCGGGCGGCTTCGGATCGGCGGTGATGGAGCTGCTCGAAGAGAACGGTCTACAGGACAAAGTGCGTGTGGTCCGAATGGGAGTTCCGGATCGTCTCATCACTCACGGCGACGCAAAACTGCTCCTCGCGAAGTATGGACTCGATGCCGACGGCATTTACAACCGCGTCCGAGAGAGCATCGAGGTGCTTGACGACCGGCGCGCCAAGGCCCGTCGCGGTGCATAAAACCATTTCACAGGATTTACAGGATTTAGACCGGATTTATCCTGCAAATCATGAAAAATCTTGTCAATCCTGTCCAACTTACGTGAACAACCGAGCGCGTTGTTTCCGTGCACGAAATCGGAAGATCGTTGTGTTCTCCCCGCTCTGAACCCTTGTTAAACAGTGCTCCCCACTGTGGCCTCGTTATTGCAACTGAATCTGCCCAGTTAGGGGAAAATGCAGGAACACGGTTTCGATAGAGAATTTGGACCCCCCGCGCCACCGCACTTCAACGATGAACTAACACTGCTGTCGGCGCGTCGAGTCGTGCCTTTAGAGAAGATCGAGGCGAAGACGCGACACCGCAGAAACTGGGTCCTGGGTGGTGCGTTTGCCATCGCGATGATGCTCGGGGCAGCTTCGGCCTTGCTCGCCTCTTATCTGAAACTGCGAAATGTTCCGATGCCAGTTGCCGAGGTCCCGGAAGTCGAGACTCCAGTTGCCGTCACAGATACAATGGCGAGCGAGTTACCCCTGGTCGAAAACGGCGGGGAAATACCGACGATTGACGAGCTCACGCCGAAGAAACCGAAGCGCAAACCCATCGTCAGGAACAACGCAGAAGTTACGCCGCCTCGCGTCGTTAGTCAGGGTGACGACGAAAACGGCGAGCTAACTCGAATTCGAGAAGCGGTACTCTTTGATTCCTGGCAGGAACGGCGCGCGCGCCGCGTGGCGAGACAAGAGCGCCGAAATAGAGACAATCATCACGATCGCGACCTCTCCAACGTGAACGAAATCTTCGAAGGTCCGAGAAGAAGGCCTCACTAGAACGTCGAACATGTGCCTTCGGCGAGTTTGTCGGTTCGTAGTCCTCGGGCAATGCGCATGCCCAACAATGTTTTAAAAGATTGTATTGACCGAAATGTGATCGAGTGGCATCATCACGGAAAGCGAATGGGTCTTGCTCGAAGACTGGTTAACTCGCTTGCCTGTTTTCAACCATACATTTTTATAGAACACCCCGACATTTGATTTTAACGGTCCTGTATTTCGCGCGATGCGGCGCGGGGAAATATGGTGAATCATCATGAAAAGGCAGATGTTTCGCGAGCGAGAGTGTATTCACAGAGAAGAAGGCGCGGACGGTGATTTCTATAACGGGGCGTTTTACATTCAGGCTCTGCAACGATTGCGCGTCGACGATGCAGTAAGGATGGCGGGAAAAGTGACTTCGTTCTTTTGGTCGGATGCGCCACATATTCTCGTCTGGCTCTGCCACGACTGTGCGGCCGAACTCTGCCTGGATGCACCACGCGCGGTGACTCACGCTTCGCGACGCGCTTAATTCATGTAATCTTGTTATGTGAAGCGCGAGCGGATAGATAAGCTGCTTGTCGACCATGGTCTGGCTGAGTCGCGCACAAAGGCGCAGGCAATGATCATGGCTGGTGTCGTTCTCGTCGACGAGCAGCGCGTTGAAAAACCTTCCCAGCAATTCGATACAAACTCATCAATTCGCGTTAAAGGCGGCAACGACCCGACAAGTCGCTACGTCGGACGTGGCGGTCTGAAGCTCGAGGCAGCGTTGCGCGAGTTTCGGATCGACGTCGCGGGGTTCGTGTGTTTGGACGTTGGAGCTTCGACGGGTGGGTTTACGGATTGCCTGTTGCAACACGGTGCAAAGAGCGTTGTCGCGATTGACGTCGGACACAATCAGATCGACTGGCGTTTGCGAAACGACAGCCGGGTGGAAGTTAGAGAAGGCGTGAACGCGCGTTACTTGCAGCCGGCAGATTTTTCGCAAGCGTTCGATTTGGCGGTGATGGACGTTTCGTTTATCTCCGTCACGAAAGTGCTGCCCGCAGTCATTCCGTTGGTTCGCGAGGGTGGCGCAATCATCACGCTTATCAAGCCGCAGTTTGAAGTCGGCCGTGGGGAGGTTGGCGGTGGCGG
>DATNCH010000245.1:0-17214 GCA_035571655.1 Pyrinomonadaceae bacterium | reverse complement strand
CCCCTGGAGAAACGAATGTCTCGCCCCCATGTTCTTAAACGTCTTGTGACTGCCGCAGTCCTGGCATCACTGTGCTCAGCACTGTTCATATCCACCAACACGCCGACTCGTGCCGCAACCCTTTCGACCACCAAGATTTCCCCTGACCTGCGCCAACTGATTCTTTCCGGCAATGGCGACGCACACGTGAAGGTCATCGTGCAGTCAAAACCATCTTCGTCGTCAGGGCTTCTCGGCGGTCTGCTCGACACCGTCGGCGGATTACTTGTCGGCGTACTTTCAAACCTGAACATTCGCATCGTCGATGTTTCAGTGAACTCTATTCCAGTACTGCTCGGCGATCCCGACGTCACTTACATCTCTCTCGACGCACCCGTCACCAGCGCGGGTCACATCACAAACACAACCGGCACGCAGCAAGTTCGCGCACAGAAAAGCCTGCTCGGTTTGAACAGTATTCTTGACGGCTCGGGCGTCACGATCGCAGTGCTCGACTCCGGCATCGACAGCAAACACAAATCTTTCGCAACCAGCGGCAAGATCAAATTCAGCAAAGACTTTACCGGCGAGAACCGAACTGACGATCCATGGGGCCACGGAACACACGTCGCCGCAATTGCAGCGGGTGACGGTGCAGCTACCAGCGGCGCCTACGAAGGCATCGCGCCCGCCGCGAATCTCGTCAACCTCCGCGTTTTGAACTCGCAAGGTGTCGGCACAGTTTCAGGGGTGCTCGCGGCACTCGATTGGCTGATCGCAAACAAAAACAACTACGGCGTTAAAGTCGTGAACATGAGCCTCGGCACGCCCGCCATCAACTCTTACGAAGACGATCCGATCTGCAATGCCGTTCGCAAGCTTGTTAACGCGGGTGTAGTCGTGGTCGCTGCGGCGGGAAATAACGGTAAAGACGACAAAGGAAAGAAAGTCTACGGCGCGATTCATACGCCCGGCAACGAACCGTCAGCCATCACCGTCGGCGCCAGCAACAGCTTCGGCACCGATGCACGCCAGGAAGATGCAGTCACGAGCTACAGCTCACGTGGTCCAACACGCAGCTTCTCTGTCGATTCGTATGGATTGGTTCATTACGACAATCTGATCAAACCAGATCTCGTTGCTCCGGGTAACAAGATCATCGCGGCCGAAGCAGTCGGCAACGGCCTCGTGAAGAAATTTCCCGAACTCGAAACTTACAAATACTCCACCAGCAACATGAAGCTCATGTACCTCAGCGGTACGTCGATGTCCGCGCCGATGGTCTCGGGCGCTGCGGCTCTCTTGCTGGAAGCAAACTCCAGCCTGACGCCCAACCTCGTCAAAATGCTCTTGATGTACACCGCACAACCGCTTGAAGGCTTCAATACTTTCGAGCAGGGAGCGGGTCAACTCAACGTTGCGGGCGCGGTATCGCTCGCGCGGATCGTTCGTGGCGATTTGTTGGGACTGCTGAAACCCACCTTCGGATCTTCTCTGCTAACTCAGTCTGCTCCTGCCCCACAAACCACAGTTGCGGGCATGACTTTCCCGTGGACACAGGGACTCGTGCTCAAGCATGCCACCATCACCGGCAAAGACTTAATCAACAAGTACCAGGTCAGCTATGGCCTGGGGCTCTTGTTGGGTGATGGCGTCAACGAAGGGCTCACGATTCAGAGTCTGAACTTCAACATGTGGACCAAGACTGTGACGCTTGGTAATTACGTGATGAAGAGTGACGGTTCGACGATGTTTGGCGGATCGTTTGTCTTCACGAACGTCCTGCTGCTTGGCGACGGCTACGTACTCGGCGACGGCTATGTACTCGGCGACGGATACGTTCTGGGCGATGGTTACGTGCTGGGCGATGGCTACGTGCTCGGCGACGGCTACGTGCTGGGCGACGGTTACGTACTCGGCGACTGCTCGGTCGGCGACAACACGGCGGGAATGAAGTAACCACCTGAAACGTGCGGACATGAAGAGCTTACGGCAACAATCAATCAACATTTACATGTGGCTGATCGTCGCGGCCGGCACTGCATCTGTGCTCTACGCGGCCTTCACGCTCCCCACCGGTGTGATTGATGGTTACTTCCTGCTCCTGACGCTCATCACTGCCGTTCTGGGTTCGAGAATCGCGATTCGCATTCCAAAGATCAGCGGCAACATCACTGTCGACGACACTTTCATCTTCATTACTCTGCTGCTTTACGGTGGTGAAGCTGCCGTGATGATCGGCGCTTTGGCAGGTATCTGCTCGGCGCTGAGAATCAGCCGGAAAGTCAGAACGGTGGCGTTTGCGAGTGCGGCACTTGCGTGTTCCGTGCTGACGACCACTACTGTTTTGAAACTTACTTTCGGTTCCACTACCCACCTGATAAACAGTGGAGCTTCACGCGCAGTCATCGCGCTTTGCGTGATGGGCCTGGTCCAATACCTGCTCCACACCGGAATCGGCGCTACTGCCAGTGCGCTCAAAGCACGTGAGTCGATTTGGCGAATGTGGACTCGCAACTTCCTGTGGATGTCGATCAGTTATTTCGTAGGTGCGGCCGGCGCCGGATTCATCGTAAGCAGTCTCGGCACCACGCGTTTCTGGGCGTTTCTGATCTGCATTCCCATCATCATCATTGTTTACTTCAGCTACGATCGTTACATGCGCGAGGTAAAGGCTTCCGCGCGCCACGCGGAGGAAGCAGAACGAGCGCGCGCGGAGGCGGAACACGAACGCGCCGAACAAGCCGAACGTCACGTTCAGGAATTGAACAACTACATCATGGAGCAGGAACGAATCAGCCGCGTACTGGAAGAAACAAAGGAACACTTCCGTCACGCTGCATTTCACGATTCATTAACCGGCCTGCCGAACCGCGCGATGTTTACCGAGTTGTTGAAGGCGGAGATGGAAAATTCAAAACGGCTCAAGGATCACAAGTTCGCAGTTCTATTCCTCGACCTCGATCGTTTCAAAAACATCAACGACAGCCTGGGCCACACGCACGGCGACCTGCTTCTCGTCGCTTTCGCCGAGCGTCTCGAGAGAACGCTGCGTCCCCTCGATACGCTGGCGCGGTTTGGTGGCGATGAGTTTGCGATTCTCCTGAGCGGCATGACCGACGCAACTGACACTGTGCGAGTCGCACAACGAATTCAGGACGAGCTGACACAGCCGTTTGTGCTCGACAAGAACTCCGCCTTCGCGACCGCGAGTATCGGCATCGCCCTGAGTTCGAGCGGGTACGACCGGCCTGAAGACATTCTTCGCGACGCAGATACCGCAATGTATCGCGCTAAAGAAAACGGAAAGGCGCGTTACGAACTCTTCGATCACGGCATGCACGCGCGTGCAGTGTCGCGCCTGCAACTGGAAAGCGATTTGCGCCAGGCGGTCGAACAGAAAGAGTTCAGTGTTTACTACCAGCCGATTATCTGCTTGCAAACCGGACGTCTCTCGGGTTTTGAGGCTTTGGTACGCTGGAACCACCCGCGACGTGGTTTGGTTTCCCCGGTGGATTTCATTCCGGTGGCGGAAGAGACGGGTTTGATCGTTCCGATCGGGCAGTGGGTGTTGAATGAAGCGTGCAAACACATCCGCGAATGCCAGATCAATTCTCCGAGCCATCGCTCGCTTAGTTTGAGCGTCAACCTTTCCGCGCGACAGGTTGCGCAACCGGATCTGCTGCAACAGATCAAACTCGCACTCGAAACCAGCAAACTCAATTCACACTGCTTGAAACTCGAGATCACGGAGAGCGTGGTCATGGAGAACGCGGAAGCGGCGGCGCTGATGTTCAAACAATTGCGCTCGCTGGGCGTGCAGTTGAGTATCGACGACTTCGGCACCGGCTATTCTTCGCTCAGCTACCTGCACCGCTTCCCGCTCAACTATCTGAAGATCGATCGTTCATTCGTGATGCGTCTCACGACCGACAACGACAACGCGATCGTCCGCACGATTTCAACCCTGGCGCGAAACCTCGGGATGGAAGTCATTGCCGAGGGCATCGAGACTGAAGAGCAGTATCAGCAGTTAAAGATGCTGGGCTGTGAGTATGGCCAGGGTTACCTGTTCTCCCGCCCGGTCGACAAGGCCGGTGTCCAGCACCTCCTCACCCAGGACGCTACGCGCGACCTCGAACCGGATCTCGATCTCGCCCAGCCAACCGACGACAACGTTTCCCTCGTCTATTCCATGTAAATCCGTGCACAGATTGCACAAAACATATGTGCACTCTGTGGACCGCTTTGTGTCTTTGTGTACGCCTGGTTTAGACTGCCGATCATGAGATTTTTGATTCTTGCTCTTTTATTAACAATTATCGCTATTCCGGTCATGGCGCAGAATCCATCGGCCGACGTCGTGATGGTTCTGCCCTTTGAAAACACGTCCAATCGTCCCGAATACAACTGGGTTGGCGAGAGCTTCGCCGACGCGCTGGCCGAACTGCTAAATAAGCCCGGTCTGATCGTCGTCTCGAGCGACGAACGCGAACTGGCCTACCAGCAACTGCGCCTGCCCGAAACCGTGATTCCGTCTCGCGCGACCGCCATCAAGCTCGCGCGCCAGGCAAAAGCGACGATGATCGTCGTCGGCAGCTATACCGTTACGCCACCGGCAAACGCCGAAAGCAATACGTCTTCCGACGCCTACGTTCAGGTGACGGCCCGCGTGATCAAAGTGAACGAGGGGCGCACGATGGGCGAGGTGATGGACGGCGGCTGGGCCACGCGACAGTTTGATTACGGCGCTCTTCTGACCACGCTCCAGGATATTCACGGGCGCCTCGCGTACCAGATTCTCTATCAGCGCGACAAAGCGCTTCCCTACTCCCAAAACCAGATCGTCCAGGAAGCCACCAAGATCCCGCAGAAGGCATTCGAGGCTTACGTCAAGGCTGTTCAGTTGGACCTGCGCCATGAGCTGCGCTCGAAGTACTTGAAGAATGCGATGCACTACTACGCGGAAGCCGCGGGCGGCGCGGTTTACCCGCAAGCAGCGTTCGAGCTCGGCCGTGGTTACATGAGTCTCGGGAATTGGAAAGACGCCACGGAGTATTTCTCAAAAATTCAGAAGAAAGAACCTCATTACGCGGAAGCCGCGTTCTACGCGAGTCTCGGTTACGCCAAACTCGGCGATTACGGACGTGCGTTAGCGACGGTTGTGCCGCTTTCGAGTGATTTGCCGCTGATCGGCGTCTACAACAACGCCGGCGCGGTAGCGGTTCAGGCGGCAAGAGAAAACAAGAACGACGCAGAACGCAAGCGGCTCCTGTCGCAGGGCACAGAGTTTCTCGCTCGTGCGTCAGAGTCAGCGCCGTCGGATCAGATGGTCCACTTCAACTATGGTTACGCGTTGTTCCTGGCCGGAAAATTCGATGAAGCTGCCGAACATTTTCGGCCGGTCATAACTTCCGATCAGCAGGATGGGCAAGCGTATTTCCTGTTTGCCAAGTCGCTGCTGAAACTCGGGAAGACCGAAGCCGCAAACGCTGCCGACGACATGGCGCGCCGCTTCCTGCGAACGGCGTATGCGAAGTGGGAGACTGAATGGCAGAAGTCGCAAACGACGAGCGGCGTTAACTTGCGGATGCGTGACGTTCTGAACCGCGAGGAGGTGTTCGGTCTCAACCGCGAAAAACGGATGACTGCTGACGCTGGTTCGCCGAGCTCGGCGACACAGGATCTGCTCGTCAAAGCGCGCGATCTTTATCAAGCGGGGCGCGACGACGAAGCATTACCCGAGCTGCATCGCGTGGTGATGATCGAACCCACGAATGCCGAGGCGTACCTGCTCAGCGGTCGCATCAATCTTCGCCGCAGTGATCAGGAGGCGGCGATAGCGGCTTTGAAAACCGCGATCTTCTGGGATCCAAAACTCATCGACGCCCATATACTTTTAGGAAAGATTTTTCTCGAACGTGGTGACAAGGGCGAGGCGCGAAAATACGCGCTGAGCGCGATCACGATCGACCCAAATAACCAGGAAGCGATCGCTCTCCAAAGACAAGTCACGATGGGAAACTGAGGTTTTCTGGCACAGCGTGTGCTCAGTAGACGACCGGCACGACACGGAATGCGAAACAAAATCGTTGACCGTGCCCCCGCCGCCTACATCCCCTGAGCGCCGCCTGCCGCTGCGCCAGCTAACCTTCCGAGCGATCCTTCAGTGCTTCCCCCCGAAACGTGGACCCAGTCAGTGATGACTGGGTTCTCCCGCATTTAAATCAGCCGCAAAAAGGCACATAAGGCACACAAAGAATTATTTAAACCAGCGGTCTTCTTTTTTTGCGCCTTTTGTGCCTTTTTGTGGCCTACCGAAATTTGTCACTTTGAGAGTGACGGAATCTGTCTTTTTGCGTCAAAAACTGGCGAATTGACCTCCTGTGCGCGCACCCAGTTCCTCGCTCAAAAAAATATTTTTGATTAAACTCAACCGCGATGGAGCAAGGCGTTTTCCCGAGTCGGGTTGAGTGGGCTCTGGCAGCTCTCACAACGGGCTTCCTCATACTCTCGTTTCCAAACTTCGAATCGTGGTTTCTGGCGTGGGTCGGTCTGGTTCCGCTGCTCGTGGCAATCGCGCGCCGGCCGTCGCCGGGCCGTGCGCTGATCCTCGGCTGGGCGACGGGAACGGTCTTCTTCTACGCCACCTGCTACTGGCTCACCTACTCGATGATTCATTACGGCGGGCTGCCAACGGTGCTGGCGTACCTGCTGTTACTTCCCGGCGCAGTGGTTGTTGGAATCTTCCCCGGACTCTTCGCTGCACTAACCGCGCTCGCGATGCGGCAATGGGGCCACATGGCACTGCTGCTGGCGCCAGTGTTTTGGGCGGCGCTCGAATGGACTCGCCTCGGCGTCACGGGACAGCTTTGGAACGCGCTCGGGTACTCACAGGCATACCACTCGACGTTGATCACACCTGCGAATTGGGGTGGGGTATACGCCGTCAGCTTTATCATCCTCGCAATCAACGTCGTCGTTGCGTTGTTGATAATCCGCCGCACGCGGTGGACCGTCGCCGCGTCTTCGTTAATCGTTATGTTCGTCCTCTTGACGATTGCGCTGCCGGCAAATCCTCCTGGCGAACGTTGGAATTCGCCAGACACGCCTTCCGTGACGATCGTAGCCTTGCAACCAAATGTGCCGATGAAGGCGATCAAGAGTGTCGAAGAAACAAATGAGTTGGTGCAACGACATCTGACGCTGAGCACGACCGCCTTGCAGAGTCTCCCAAACGCCGGTCGCGCTTCCGCGAAGCTGGTGGTCTGGCCCGAGTCGCCGATGAACTTCACATACGGTACCGACCACGCACTGCAGGAACTGCTTGCCAACTTCACGAGAGAGAATCACACGTCGTTGCTCTTCAACTCTCTCGAACGCGCGCCCGCGGATGGTTCATACAATTCAGCGTTGCTCATAAATGATTCGGGCCGCTTGATTTCGCAGTATGATAAGATTCGCCTGATGCCGTTTGGCGAATATGTGCCGCTCCCTCAATGGTTACCGGGAGCTTCTTTGATAACTGGAATCGTCGGCGAGTTCACTCCCGGGAACAATTACACGTTGATGCCCGTTGGAGAATATCGAGCGGGCGTCTTCATTTGCATCGAGTCGGCGTATCCGTGGATTGCGCGGCGGATGACGAAAGAAGGCGCTGACGTTCTGATAAATATTTCGAACGACGGTTATCTCGGACCGACAGCCGTGATACGACAGCATTTGGCCAACGCGATCTTTCGCGCTGTTGAGAACGGTCGACCGGTTGTGCGCGTAACGAACACCGGTATCTCGGCATTGATTGACGAGCGCGGTGTGGTTCACAACCCAACCGGCGCATTCGAGACGGACGTTCGAGTTTGGGAATTTGTGCCGGCGGGTAAACGCACTTTCTACACCCGGCACGGCGATTTGTTTGTGCAGTTTTGTGCGGCGATTACATTGTTGGTATTCATCGCGATCGTGTTCAGCAGGAGAAGGAGTTTTAGGAATTTAAGATGAACGACACTTTATCGATTCAGGAATTGAGAGCTTCGTTTGACGACTTGCGTGCGCGGGTAGACCAGCTCGGGAGGTTTCTTTGATGTCCCTGCACGCCGCGAGGAGCTGAAGAACATCGAGGCGCAGGCCTCGGCACCAGATTTCTGGAACGATCAGGAAGCCGCGCAAAAGCTATTGCAAACTCGTAGCCGCCTCGAAAAAAAAATTGAAAGACAGCAACATTTTCAATCGCAGGTCGCAGACGCTGAAGTGCTCTTTGAGTTTGCCGAAGAAGACGAAACATCAATCAAGGAACTTCATTCATTGATTGAGCGCCTCGAACATGACCTGAGCCAGGCCGAGACCGAAATGCTGCTCGCCGGCGACAACGATCGCCGCAACGCGATTTGCACCATTCACCCCGGCGCGGGCGGCACCGAATCGCAGGACTGGGCCGAGATGCTCCTGCGCATGTATCTCAAGTGGGCCGAACAGCGCGAGTTCAAAGCGGAAGTGCTCGAGTATCAACCAGGTGAGGAAGCCGGACTGAAGAGTGTGACATTCAGAGTCGAAGGCGAATACGCCTACGGACTCCTCACGGCAGAAGCCGGAGTCCATCGGCTGGTCCGCATCTCGCCATTTGATCAAGCGGCAAGGCGACACACGTCATTCGCCTCTTTATTTGTTTACCCTGAGATAGACGAAGACATCGAAGTCGAAATCAACGACAAAGACTTGCGCGTCGACACTTATCGCGCCACCGGCGCAGGCGGACAACACATCAACACGACCGATTCGGCGGTGCGCATCACACACTTACCCACAGGCATCGTCGTATCCTGTCAGAATCAGCGTTCACAACATCAAAATCGAGCAGTTGCCATGCAGGTGCTGCGCTCACGTCTTTATGAACTCGAGCTGGAGCGGCGGCAAGCCGAAACAGCCGAACTCGAAGCCAACAAGGCCGACATCTCATTTGGGTCCCAGATCAGAAGTTACGTGCTGGCCCCCTATCAGTTGGTGAAAGACACACGCACTAAGCTCGAACGAGGCAACGTCGACGCAGTACTCAGCGGAGACATCGACGACTTCATCAAAGCCTACTTGCTCGCACGCAAGGCCGCGTAGTGTCTCAGTCAGTTGGGAGTTTTCATGGCGACTACCACACATATTGAAGAGAAGCCGCGCATCATAATTCCGCGCGCCAATCGTCGTAACGAAATACTGGCGATACTCTTTCTCGCGCTCGGATTGCTGCTCGCCCTCTGCCTCATCTCCGCGGCGTTCTATCCGAACGATCCATCATGGAACTCGGCCGGACAGGCCCAGACGCAGAATTGGGCCGGGTCGGTCGGCGCCAACGTTGCCGCGACTGCTTTTCAATTCATCGGCCTCGCCGCGTACCTGTTGCCGTTGCTTTTATTCGCAGCAGCATGGAGACAAGTACACGCCGCGACGATTCACAGTCCGTGGACGCGAATCGTTGGACTCGTGATCCTCGTCGTCGCCGCTGCCGCGCTGCTGTCGATCTCACAAATACATCCGCTGTTCGACGGCAGCGTACAACCCGGTGGGCTGTTGGGGGCTATCGTCGCGCAGGGACTGGCGAGCGGGTTGAACAACGTAGGCGCGACCGTTTTGCTGGTGGCTGTTGCCGCGATGGGATTGTTGCTGGCGACGAACTTCTCGTTCGTGCGCATGTACGAGGTCGTCGCACAAGCGATCGGCACTCGCTTCGCTTTTGTCGGAAAACTTCCTGAGCGATTCCGAGTGTGGCGGCATGAGCGCGCCGAACGAGCCAGGCTGCAAAAGGAAACCAAAGCCGCGATCAAAGCCGAACGCGAGGCAGCGAAGAGCACTCTCAAGCAGACGTTGAATCTGACTCCCGCGGATCGTGTCGCGGAGTTCATGAAGGAACCGCCAGCTCCTCAGCCGGTGATTCGCACCGAAGCGACACGACCCGAACCGCAAGCCACTGTCGCAGCAGCGACAGCCGCTGGCGCCGGTGTTGGAACCGCTATTCCGCCCGCGACGGTTGTTAGCGAGAGATCGGGAAGACGTTCGATCATCCCCACACCTGCAGAGGAAGAAGATCTCGAAGACATGGTGAAGGGAGCTTCGGTGGTGAGAGTCAAAACCGAAGCGCCTGCAACCGCCAAACTGCCTTTCGACTCCGCACGTCGTGTCGATTACAACGACTACGGTTTGCCACCGCTCGACTTTCTGAACGAGGCTCCGCCACACAGCGAACAAGCCGACACGGAACTGCTCGGGCTGGCGACGCGTCTCGCCGAGAAGTGCAAAGAATTCAATGTCACCGGTCAGATCAAACACATCTGTCCGGGACCTGTCGTCACGACTTACGAGTTCAAGCCGGATCCGGGTGTGAAGTACTCGCGCGTCGTGTCGTTGGTCGACGATCTCTGTTTGGCGCTCAAAGCCGAATCAGTTCGTATCGACCGAATGCCGGGCAAGCCTCACGTCGGCATCGAGGTGCCGAACCCGCGTCGCGAAACGATCTTCCTGCGTGAAGTGATCGAGTCGCGTCCGTTTCGCGAGTCGAGCTCGAAGCTCACTATCGCGCTGGGAAAGACGATTGACGGTCTGAACTACGTTGCGGACCTTGCGAAGATGCCGCACCTGCTGATTGCCGGAACCACCGGGTCGGGCAAGTCGGTCGGCGTAAATGCGCTGATAGTTTCCATTTTGTATCGCGCGCGCCCGGATGAAGTGAAGTTCATCCTGATCGATCCGAAGCGACTCGAACTCGGGCTTTACGAAGACATTCCACACCTGGCGGCGCCGATCATCGTGGATCCCAAGCTTGCATCGCGTTCGCTGAAATGGGCGGTCGCCGAGATGGAGCGGCGTTATCGAGATCTCGCCGGATGGGGCGTGCGCAACATCGACGGCTACAACACCGAGATCATGCGCCGCAACCTCATCAAGGAGTACGACGATAAAGGCGAACCGTGGAAGCCGCTGCCTTATATCGTGATCATCATTGACGAGCTCGCCGATTTAATGATGACTTCGGGTCGTGAGGTTGAGGAGTCAATCACGCGGCTGGCGCAGATGGCGCGTGCAGTCGGTATTCACCTGGTGCTCGCAACGCAAAGACCTTCGGTGGATGTGATCACCGGATTGATCAAAGCAAACTTCCCTTCCCGTATTTCTTTCCGCGTGTCGTCGAAAGTCGACTCACGAACCATCATCGATACAAACGGCGCCGAGCAACTACTCGGCCGTGGCGACATGCTGTTTCTCCCGCCGGGCACGTCGCGATTGATTCGCGTTCATGGCGCGTTCCTCGAGGAGAAAGAAATCAGTCGCATCGTCGCACACATCAAGGCGCAGGGTCCGCCTGCGTACGACGAGAGCATCACGCAATCTGACGAAGAAGCGCTCGGGCTGGAAACGACTGAAGGCGAGCACGACGAGCTCTTCGAAGAAGCTCTTCGCATTTGTGTGGAGATGAAACGTGCTTCGACGTCGGTGTTGCAGCGGCGTCTGCGAATCGGCTATGGCCGTGCGGCGGCGATTCTCGACATCATGGAGCGCGAAGGGTTGATCGGCCAGGCGGATGGTTCGCGGCCGCGGCCCGTGCTCGGTCGCGCGTACGAGATGGTCGCGGATTGGGATGCGATGGCTGTTTCCGAAGACTAGCCACGAACAGACACAAAGAAGAGCACAAAAATATTTTTGGCTGAGTTGGAACGATTACATCGTGACGCGCGAGCCATATTTGACTCTGCGCTGTTGGCGGTTGATCCTCGCGAGGCTGTTGTTGATTTCTGCCGCGAATACCTGAAGAACACTTCGACGTCCTCACCAATATATGCGATTGCGATTGGGAAGGCCGCGACTTCCATGGCCATCGGGCTGGAGGAGGGGTTGGGTGAACGGTTCACCGCGGGCGTGATCAGTTCTCCGGATCCACCGTTGCATTTGAAACGTTGGTCGAGTTTTTTGGGTGGCCATCCGTTGCCGAATCAAGCGAGTATCGAAGCCGCTCATGCAGCATTTACGCTTTTGGATCGGGCAAGTGCACAGCGCGCCCTCGTGGTTTTTCTAATCTCCGGTGGCGGCTCTGCAATGCTCGAGTGGCCCATCACTCGCAAGACTATTTCGCTGGAAGATCTACGCGATGCGAATCAGACATTGATCACGTGTGGCGCGCGCATCAGCGAAGTTAACGCTGTGCGACGCGCGTTCTCGGCGGTGAAAGGCGGAGCGTTAGCGCGGCGTGCGCCGTATGCGCAAATGATCACGTTGATTGTTTCGGACACGAACCGCGGCGACGAAGCGAGTGTCGCTTCTGGTCCCACGCTGTCGCCTCCGATGGATGCGCCGGCCGCTATCGAAGTCATCGAACGATACGGACTGGAGCTCGTTCTACCAGCGTCGATTGTGAAGTCGGTGCAACAAGCTTCTGCTGCTGTCGCGCACACTCCGGGCTCTCCTCACGTATTGCTGGGCAACTGGGACGCTGTTGAAGCTGCTGCGCACAGGGCGATAGAGCTCGGTTTCACCTGCGTCACACGCGAAGACATTTGCGAACAGCCGATCGACGAAGGTTGCGACCTGTTACTCGCCGGAGTCGATATTCTCGAAGGCGAATCAAACCTCTGCGAGATTTCCGGTGGCGAGTTTTCATGTCCGGTGAGAGGCGATGGGCGCGGCGGCAGAAACCTCGAGACTGTATTGCGCTGCGCTACGAAGCTCGATAGTAATCGTCCTCACACAGTCATCCTGAGCGCCGGAACCGATGGTGTCGACGGTAACAGTCCGTGTGCAGGCGCGATTGCCGACGAGACGACGATCGCGCGCGCCCGGCGATACGGTCTCGATCCCGAAGACTTTCTCGCGCGCAGCGATTCATACGGGTTTTTTGATCAGCTGGACGCCCTGATCCTCACCGGCCCCACGGGTACCAACGTCCGAGATCTGCGAATCGTACTTAAATCTGTGCGCGCGTGCGCATAATCCGTGGTTTACGTCTTGACTCTCAAGTTCCTGAACGTTATAAGAGTTCACCGGAGCCGGATTCTTGTCGACACTGCTGAATACACAAACTCCCATTACTCCCAAACCGCTCGATGGCAGCTCGATTACGTTTTCGGAACTGGTCGAACGTCTGAACAGCCAAATCTCGCCTCCCTCTCTCGAACAGATAACTTCCTGGCTTTCAAACGTTGAAATGTTCGATCTCGACCTCGAACCTTACCGCGGATTCAAAGAAGGCAATTACTGGCGCCACCGCGTCTGTCGTAACGAAGCGGTGGAAATGCTGGTGATCTGCTGGCGACCGGGCCATCGGACGCCGATTCACGACCACAATGGTTCACACGGAGTTGTCAGAGTACACAGTGGGCTCATGTGGGAGACGATCTTTAAATTCGAAGGTGAGAGGGGTTTGTGTTACGACACGGGACGCGAATGTCCAGCCGGTACTGTCACGGGTGCCGGCGAGCCCGACATTCACCAGCTTGGCAATCCCGACGTCAGTGGCCAGGATCTCATTACTGTCCACGTCTATGCGCCGCCGCTCGGTGTCTTAAAAACTTACAAGGTGGGTAGCTCGCAGGTAGACCTTTACACGCCTAATGATTTTCCGACTTGATACGCGGTTGGCGCTGCTGGCGGCGTTTTTAACGCTCTGTTGCGTCACCGCGTGCAAGGACCAATCAACAAATCACGCGAATGAGTTGACGGTTGCCGCCGCTTCCGATCTCACACCGGCATTCGAAGAGCTCGGCCGCGAGTTTGAAGCCGCGCATAAAACGAAAGTCGTATTCGTGTTTGGCTCGACGGGTCTGCTCACGAAGCAGATCGAGAATGGCGCGCCGATGGATCTGTTTGCGGCAGCGAACGTGAGTTACATCGAGCAGTTGGAACAGAAGGGGCTGATTCTTCCCGGTACTAAGGCAATCTATGCGCGGGGCCGCATCACGTTTTGGACACCCGCGACGAGCAACATACGGCTCGAAAACATTGCCGACCTCGCGCGGCCGGAAGTGAAACGCATCGCGATCGCCAATCCTGATCACGCTCCATACGGACTTGCAGCACGGCAGGCGCTCGAGAGTGCCGGGGTGTGGGACCGCGTGAAGCCGAAATTAGTCTACGGCGACAACATCCGCCAGACACTTCAGTATGCGGAAACGGGAAACGTCGACGTTGCGATTGTCGCGCTGTCGTTGAGTATGCAGAGCAAGGGTCGCTGGACCGCGATTCCGGAAGAGTTGCACAAACCAATCGACCAGGCGCTAGCGGTCATCAAGACCACCAAAAACGAGCAAGCCGCACGCACCTTCGCTGCTTTTCTTGTTGGTCCACAGGGCCGGGCGATCATGCAAAAATACGGTTTTACCTTGCCACAAAAAGGCACAAAAAGCACAAAAACAGTTCATTAAGGAGAGCGCCCTGTCTGACTTACTATTTTGTGTCTTTTGTGCCTTTTTGTGGCTGAATAAAAGTCTTGAGCCACAAATCGTGTCCGTTGGTTGTGACGGTGATCGTGCCGGAGTTGCCGGTAGTGAGGACCGTGGCGCCGTTTGCTTGCCAGCGATCGACAACGTCTTTGTGTGGGTGACCAAACATCGAATTGCGCCCAACGGAGATGATCGCGAAGGCGGGCTTTGTCGCGTGCACGAAGTCCGCAGTTGACGATGTTTTGCTGCCGTGATGTGGAACCTTAACGACGTCGGTTTTCAGTTGCGTCGATGTTAGCAGCGATTGCTCTGCGGCTTTTTCGATATCGCCGGTCAGCAGGATCGAACGCTCGCCGAATCTCAATCGCAGCACGACCGAATCGTTGTTGTCTGAGCCCATCCCATCCGGCGGTGGCCAAAGCACGGTGACCTCAACCTCGCCAAACCTGATCACATCTCCCGCGTGAATTATCTCGAGGTGGGTTCGTGTTTCAGCGATCGTTTGCGCGAACTTTGCGAACTCCGGATCGTTCGCTGGAGCTCGACCAACGAGCGCGGCTCTCACGGTAAAGTTCTTCAGAACGTCGTTGAGTCCATCGATGTGATCGGCGTCGGCGTGTGTAGCCAGGACGTAATCGATTTCACTCAGCCCACGCCACCACAGGTATTCCGATACTACTGTCTCTCCAATCCGGCGAGCAGTGTCAGTCGCCGTGGCAAACGACGGTCGACCACCGCCGTCGACCAGCAGCATGGTTCCGTCCGGCATCGTCACGAGCGCGGCATCGCCCTGGCCCACATCCAGAAAGTCGACGCGAAGTTGCCCGTCAGGGAAGTCGCTACTCAGCGGATGCAGGAGTAAAACAGCGATCAGGAGCAGTTGAACGATCGCCACAGGAATGACGAAGCGGTGGAGTTTACATCGCCTTTGGGCTTGCGACCCGATCGGATGCCAGTGTGAAAGCGTCGTAACGAGTAGCAGAAAAGGAACGTAGTAAAGCACGTAAAGCAACGCGGCCGTCCCTGAATACTCGGGCAGGCGCACGGAAGCGACGCCGAGATTTGAAAACGAATCCACACTATGGACCATCAACCAGTCGATCGCATTTGCGAGTTTGAATAACGGCGCCGGCGAAACGACTAACGCCAGCAATGCAACCGCAACCAGAACCGCCAGTAAGACGCTCACGACGATATTCAAAACCAGCGACGCTAACGATACGCGGTGAAAGTAGAAGATCATTAGCGGCAACAGCACCAATTGCACGCTCGCAGAAACGACCACCGCTCCAAACACGTATCGCAAACAGCGCTGTATGTGATAGCGCTCAAGCCACCCCGCAAGCCTAACTTTGAACAATCGACAATGATGCGACGAGCGATCGAGCTCCTGTGCCCACAGCCGCTCGCTCCAGAACAACAATTCGCAGAAGGCCTTGAGTCCACGCGAACACGCGGGCGGGTAAGGTGTCGTGTTTGTCGGATGCCAGGCGCCAATCGCCGAAAACCTGAGAAGTAACGGCCACGCGAGCGCGACAATCGCCAGAACCGACAGAAACGTGAGCTGGAACGAAGGATCGAAGATCTCTTTCGGGCTCCGGACGAGAAGCACGAGTGCTGCTCCACCAAGCGCGTTCAGCGACGAAGCTTGACGAAAGATAATTGAGGCCAATCCCGCAAACGTAAACATCAGCGCCGCGCGAACCACTGAAGCCTCAGCACCGACCGCGAGCGAGTACGCCCAAACGACAATCGCGGGCAACAGGAACTGAAGCAGCCTGTTTCTAGTCACTCGTCGCGCGGCGAGAAACACGAGACCACCGATGAAGCTGATATGCAGACCGCTGATTACGAGGACGTGAAACGTTCCGCCTTCGCGAAAACGCTCGGATGCGTCACGCGAAAGGTTGTAGTGATTACCGAGTAGCGCTGCGTCGAGCACGCCGGCAGTTTCCGGAGTGAATCGTGAATCGATCGCTCGTTGCAGCCGTTGTCTCCATTCGTAAAGCCAGGCCAGGGGCGGGAAAACTCTTGTGTCGTCGAGCCGCACGATTGAACCCGGGCCGCGGATGATGCCGGTCGCATCGAAGTCTCTGCGGTCGAGGTATTCGGAAAGTGTCGAAACGCCGGGATTGCGATAGTTGCCTGTGCGATCGAGCGTAGTCGTAACTTGAATTCGAGCACCGTAACGAAGTCGAAGCTTATCGAACTGATCCGCGGTTCGCGACGGGGCCAATAACGACACCCGCCCCGTAATCTGGGTCTCCGCGACTTGCTCCACTCGCAGCGACAAATAAACCTTGTCACTCGCGAACTCCGGTGGACCATCCAACACACCCGTGAGCTTCAGCGGCTCTCCTTCATGCTCATCCAGAACCTGCTTGATTTCACTCGTCTGCTCGGCCTGTCTTTCAAGCACTGCAAGCAACTCACCGGCAAAGAACATCGCCGTCAACAACAACGCGCCCGCAACCAACGTCCTCCTCTTAATTACAAACATCAACGCCAGCACCGAACACAGCGCGCCCGGAACCACTGAAAACACCAAACGTGTTGGCAGATACTGTGCGGTACAGATCCCAGCCGCGAACGCCACAGCGAGCTGAGCAAGCGGATGCTGACTGAACAAGCTTCGGTGAGGATGCATTGTGGTTGTGAGCTTTCTCTGCGGCCCTCTGCGTATCTCTGCGATCTCTGCGTTGAAATCGCGATTAACGCAGAGATCGCAGAGATACGCAGAGGGCCGCAGAGATATTATTCCGAACGCGCCAGCCGCACAACTGTCTCGACGTGATGAGTCTGTGGAAACAGATCGAACCCG
>DATNCH010000244.1:0-36049 GCA_035571655.1 Pyrinomonadaceae bacterium | reverse complement strand
ATGTCGGCCAGCCTGGATAATACCGCCCGGCCAACCGTTAACGAGATCAGACACTGCGCTCATCTCAACGATCTCGCCCGATCGCTCGAACACATTCATGAGGCGCGCAGCATACAGAGCCGATTCTATCGAATACTGCCGCTCACTCGGAAGATCGAGTCCCCATTCATTAATCGCCAACTTAACATGGCCCAACCCGAGCTCGCTCAACAGTTGTTGGACCTGCGCGTAGAAACGCTCGAAGAACAACGGGCGCGCCATCAGATTCAACGGATCGCCGCGCAGCTCGCGCCGTCCGTAATAGTGATGGATCGCGAGGTAATCAATGTTACGCCCGGCTTCGCGCAGCACGGTCCGGTTCCAGCTCATGTCGTTGTCACCGACAGCGATCAGCTTGATCGATGGATCGACAGCGCGCATTGCTTGCGCATAACGGTTGTAGTTACGCGCGTACGTTTCCGCATCTGAATGGCCGCGTACCCAGTTGCCCCAGATCTCGTTTCCAACTTCCCAGAATTTGACGCCAAATGGAGCCGGGTGACCATTGGCTGCACGCATCGCACCGTATTTCGAAGTTGCTGGTCCATTGCAGTATTCAACCCACGCTGCGGCTTCATCCGCGGTCGCGCCGCGTCCCTCGACGTTGACAGTAATCGAAGGCTCAGCTCCAAGCTCGCGGGCGAACATGACAAACTCATCTGTGCCAAAGTCGCTCGGCTCCGGTTCGTTCTTCCACGAGAGATTGGTCCACGTGACACGCTCGTCACGCGGTCCGATTCCCCAGAGCCAGCGATAATCCTGGGCCACGTTACCACCCGGCCAGCGAATGAAAGCCGGCTTTAACAGTTCGATCTTGTCGAACACGTCGCGACGCACCCCACCAGCCGCAACATCGGCTGGTATCAACGACACTTGATCGATCCAGACTGTCCCTCGTCCTTTAAAAAGAATCGCGAGGCGTGCTAGTGGGTCGCTGCGATCGGGTACCAGTGAGAACTTATACAGGCGCCAATTATCTTTAGTGATGTTGATGCGACTGACTGTAGTGCCGGCGTAGACCTGATGCTGGTCCGAATCCGATTCCAGCGCCACCGCGACGTCGCCTTCGTAATCAGTGGTCCTAAGCCAGAAGTAACCTCGATATTCCAGTCGATACCTGATCGGAATGCGTGGCTGATAGATTCCGTGACGCTCGATTACGCCGTCACCGAGCTCGATGCGCAGCGAATGTTCCTTTACTCCACTCCGCTGTTTCGGGTAAGGAAATTGATCATCCCAGTGAAAGGTGAGTGCGTAATCGTCGTTTCGGTCGTCCGGATAGCGTTCCCAATTGCGTGAGAGACCGATCGCGTTCGGTGGTTCTTCGAAGCTGCGGTTGCGAATCAGCTCGGCGTGCAATCCTCCCTTGACGCCCTCGTACATGAATTCCAGAAACTGTCCGTAGAGCAGGGGACTGATGCGATTTTCAACCTTGCGAGCATCGATCGTTATGGATGCCCTTTGACTTGTTTGTGCCTGGCCGAGGTGGGGGACCACCAAAAGGCACAAAAGGATCACAAAGGCACTGACCACTCTTTGTGCCTTTTTGTGGCTCACCTAGTCTTTCCGGTCATCCGTTTAATAAACTCGACTTCTTCTGGGATGTAAGGCCGGCCATCGTTGCGAAACACTTCGTGAAACCAGATCGACGGCTCGCGATCGACATACGGATGCTGCCACGAGTCCCACGGCAGGTACGTTTGCGTCTTACCCTGGACCAGTCCCCAGTTGATCATGCCGACATTGTTAACCTTGCCCACCATTAGACCACCGAAAAAGAAGCTGCCATTGCCGCGAGCCATGTATTCCGTGCAGATCATCGGACGGTTGTAGCGCTTGAGCCAATTGATCCGCTTCTCCAACTCTGTCGGTGAATCGTAGTTATGAAACGTGATGACGTCTGAGTTTTCGATCTGTAGTCGATCCATCTCCGTCATTTTCTCGGGCGTGGACCAGTCGCCCTTCCAGACGCCGGCAGTCAGCGGTTGTTCGGGGTTCGCTGCACGCGCCCACGCAAACGTCTGAGGTAGTAGGCGCAAAGCAAGTTCGACCTTGTTCTTCGGTTCGAGTTCGTTATAACTGCCGGGATTCATGTTGTCGGGCTCGTTCCACATGTCCCACGCGAGCACACGCTGATCACGGCCGAACGCGCCGACAACGCCTTTCACATACGCTTCCAAACGCGGATACTCCGCAGGGTTTTGCAGCGCCGTGCGACTCGGACTCTGCACCCAACCCGAATTATGCACGCCCGGGCGTGGCGCCCGCTGCTTGCCAAGCTTCGGATCCGGATCCCAAACGGCGTCGAAGAGCACGAAGATTGGTCTGATCTTGTGCTTTGCGGCGATCGTTAGAAACTGTTCCAGGCGTCGCTTGAAACCATCCGGATCCTGCCAGAGCAGGTCGTGCAGGTAAACGCGCATCGTGTTCATCCCGAGACTCTCTGCCCAACCGAGTTCCAGATCGATTCGTTTCGGATCGAACGAATCTGCCTGCCACATCTCGAGTTGGTTGATAGCGCTGGCAGGATTGTAATTACTGCCGACCAGCCACGGTTGTCTCGCGTACCAATCGCGGGCCTTCTGCTCCGACCACCGCTCAGCCTGTGCCAGCGCGGTAATCGCGAGCAGAATCCAAACGAGAACCACTGATAACCCGGATAAAAATCCGGATTTAATCCGTGTCATCCGTGGTTCAGAATCTGACATTGGCGAGACGGCGGACGATCTCTCGAGCTTCATTTTGTGTCTTCTGCTTTTCAGTTAATTGTTTAAAGACTTCGAGTTCGTGGTTAGCCTCGTCGGTTCGCTTCAACTTCACGAGCACGCGGCTGAGTTGATAGTGAGCTTCAACTAACTGCGGTTGTAAAGAGACAGCGCGTTCCAACAGCGGCGCGGCTTCGCTGTATCGATTTGCGCGAACGTAGAGTCGACCCCACGCGAGATATGCGGCGGCGAGATGCGGGTCGAGCTCCGTCGCGCGCCGGAGATACTTTTCGGCGCGAGTCGTGTCGGCGTTCGAGGTTTTAAGGATCGTGTCTGCGATGAGGTAATGGACCGCGGCGAGTTGCGGATTCAAAGCGATCGCCTGCTCATAGAAACTGATAGCCTTTTCGTACGAACCTCTTTCGCCATAAGTCACGCCGAGATATGCAAGCGCGGGCACCAGCTTAGCGTCGAGTTCGAGCGAGCGCTTGAACGAGACTTCTGCCTCGGCGTTCTTTCCTAACGTGAACTGAGAAATTCCCAACGCTAACCACAGGCGCGAGGAGTTTGGAAACTGCTTGAGCGCTTCCTGCAAGCGAAGAATGCCTGCCGCGGGCGCGTGTGAGTCTGTGAGCAGCAGACCATAACGAAAGTGATAGACCTCGTTCTGCGGATCGCGTTGTACTGCGAGGCGCATCGCGGGAATCGCATTCTCGTAGTGACCGTCGGCTTCGTAGACCTCCGCTAGAGCTGCGTAAATCTTTGCGTCGTCTATTCCGCTCGCCACCGCACTTTCGAGAGTCGCTCCGGCAGCGCGGAGATCCCCTTTGTCTTTCAACACCTGGCCCAGTTTCAGATAAGTGATAACCAGCGCGCGAGAAACCTCGGGGTCGGACGTGCTCTTGCACGCACGCTCCAGAAGACTTCGAGCCATCTTGAGATCTTCAAGCTGGCCACGATCGAAATATATCTGTGCCAGGTTCGTCAGTGCGGTGGATTGATTGGGGTTTAATTTAAGCGAAGCTTCGAATTGTACGCGTGCTTCTGCCGTTCGTCCGAGGCGCATCAGAATCGCGCCATAGTTGTTTCGAGTGGACGGATCAGACGGAGCGAGGGACGCTGCGGCTGCGAAGTGCCTCTCCGCTGTTTTCAGATCATTCGCCTCGGCAGCGATTATCCCCTGATTCGTGTGCGCATCTACGTTCTCGTCGACACGTTTGCCTGTTTGTTGAACAACCGCGCCCGCAGTGGTCCAAGTCAGCACAATCAGTAAGACAATCTGTGTAATCCGTGGATAAGTCATTTTCAGAAAAGTAGTCGTAGACGAAGTTGTATTCTCCGCGGATTGTTTGCTCCGACACTCTGGAAACCAAAGTTGTTAAGGTCACGCAAGTCCGCCGTCGGGAAAAAGAAATACGTGCGATTGAATAAATTGAACGCTTCCGCGCCCATCTCAAACGTCACCGATTCCGTTATGTGTGTTTTCTTTAGCAGGCTCACGTCCTCACTGTAGAAGGCCGGCGAGTGCACATTGCTCAGCGCGGGCGCAAGCGAGCCGAAGAACCGCAGTGGATCCGCGTAATACGCAGCGTAAGCCGCAGAGCCGATCGCCGCTCCGCTCGGGTTGTTGATAAAGCCTGAGCCAAACAGCGGCGGAGGCGCGAACGCCGCCAGATTGATCGCTTGCCGGCCGAAGCGATTGTCAATGAATGGACCATCCACCTCAAACGGCTGACCGGTCGGGTTCGGCCGAAGATTCCCGAGGTATCCCGTCAATTGCAGGAAGTCAGTGAAGACCGGATCGGACGTAAAGAAACTCAGCGGTACGCCAGACTGATATCGATGTATCCCGTTGACCTGCCACCCGCCAACTAATTTATCCACAACGCCGCCGCTGTTCAGGTAACGCTTGTTTTTACCAAACGGCAACTCGATCAGGTAGTTGATCACAAACACGTGTGGCGCGTTATTTGGCGAGATAGACCGGAACGACTCGCGATCGAATGGATTTTGCAGCACTCCACCGAGTGGTGACCCTCCGAATAAGTCTTCAGACGCGTCGGTGATGAGTTTAGCGAAAGTGTAAGACGCGCCGATTTGAATACCACGTGAAAAACGTCGTTCGAGTTTGGCCTGGAGCGCGTTGTAGTCGCTTGTACCCTTGCTCTCGAGAATGTTGTTGATGCGGTTGTATTGTGGGAACGGTTTCAGCGATTGAGCGACGTTGCCGTTGAATCCAGGAAACACCGCATTCGTTGACGAAGGCAACGGCACTCCGACATTCTGCGCGAACGACACGATTGTCGGAGCCGCCAGCGCATCTGCAAGAGACATATTCAGCACCGGAAAACCCAGCTTCAGCGCGTTGAGCGGCAGTGCATTCAGTCGCTGAAAATTCGATCGCAGGCGTGTGGCGTGGTGTCCGATGTACCCAATGGAGGCGACAAAGTTCCAGGGTAATTCCCGCTGTATGTCGAGGCTGTATTGCAGCGTGCGTCCGGTCTTGAAATCCGGATCGAAGAACTGTATGTCGGAGCCGATAAACTGACTGTCTGGGGCGATTGGCGGAATCGACGGATACGTCGACAAGAAAAACCGCGCGTTGCGACCATCGGGTGTTCGTGGTCCTGAACCCGTGTTGTAACCAATCAGTCCTGTATTCAGTTCGTTCTGACCTTCGAATCCGTAAATGATCGGCGAATAGTAGAGACCAATACCGCCGCGAATCACTGTTCGATCGTTCCACGCATAAGCGGCGCCGAACCTTGGACCAATGTTTGAATGATCGGTCTTCACCAGCGAACGCTCCGCAGCCTGCACCCCACCTTGTCCCGCAGCTCCGGCAATCGCACCGAGCCGTCCTACCTCCGGATTGAGAGCCGTTGGGTCGAAGCCGCGATAGAAGTTGCGGGCTTCATAACGTTGGCCCGGCACGTCGTAACGAACCCCGAGGTTCACGGTCAGATGTGGCGTAAGCTTCACGTCGTCTTGTGCGAAATACCCGTGCGTGATTTGTCTGAACTGCGGATCGATCGAGTTGTTTGAATTGAAGGAAAATTCGGTTGCGCCGGTTATGAGACTCGCGATGGGCCAGCCGCCATCGGGATCGAAATCAGCAGCCGTTTGGTCGTGACGGAAATTGAACGATCCACCTGGGTCGATGCGCTGGCGGAAGTTGAACTGCGAGGTGCGAAATTCTCCGCCGAACTTGAATGAATGTTTGCCGGTGACGTACGTGACGGAGTCGGAGATGTGCCAGGACGTGTCGAAGATGTGGTCGGTAAAGAAACTCGATCCTATGTCCTGGTAAGCTCGCGGGTCGACTGAGGTCTCGGGTAAGCCGTAACCAGGAAAACCGAGTCGTGGAAATGCGCTGTTCTGCGTGGCATTAACAGGAAAACCGAGAGATGCCGTATTGAACGGGTCAGTAGTATTTCGGTTCGCGACGTCGTATCGCGTAAACCCGACGTTGAAGTGATTCAAAAGCGTTGGGCCAAATGTGTAGTCGTCCTGGACGCGAACAAGAACGGATTTGAAGAGTTGATTGAAAGCTCCCTGCGACGTGAACGGCAGAGGGAAGCGGGGAACCGGATCGCCTGCGATGCGATCGTTGTTGCGATGCGAGAAGCTGCCGGAGATGCGGTTTTTGTCGGACGTGACGAAATCGAGTTTCGTCGTGTACTGGTTCATGTCCGTGGGCCGGAGCCCGATCGACAGGTAATTCCGAAAAACACTCGAGCCATTCGGTCCTGTGATATTCGGCGCCGGGAAAAACTGAAGTGATGCTGCGCCAACGGGATCGATGCGGGCGCCGCCAAGATACAGATCGAGGCGGTTACCGGGAATCGCAGTACGAGTTCCAGCCGGCTGGCGCGGATCGTAGATCTGTATTCCGTGTCCGAAGAAATTCACGATGTACGGATCGGTCAGCAGTTCGGAAAAATCGCCCTGTCGCATCCTCAGCGTGGGAACAGTGACGATGTTGTTTGAGCCTTCAGTAAACCGGTAGCCCTCGTAGTTGAAGAAGAAAAACGCGCGATTGCGGAAACGATGTATGTATGGTCCACCTTCGCCGAAGTGTGGCAGTGTGATTGGACCACCGATGTTGAAACCGAAGTCGTTCTGATTGTCGCGCGCGCGTGGGATGTTTTGCGCGTTACTGCGAAACGTGTTTGCGTTCAGTTTCTCGTTGCGGATCAGGTCGTAGACCTCGCCGTGATATTCATTGCCACCGCTCTTTTGCGTGAAGTTAATGACGCCGCCGGATGAGTTGCCGAATTCGGCTGAATAAGTGCTCGTGGAAAGCGTAAACTCCTGGAACGCATTCGGTCCCGGCGCTACTTCTGAGAAGAACGTGCCGTTCTGCGTGCGCCGCGTACTCGCGCCGTCGATCAAAATCTCTGTGCCGAGTGCCTGTCCGCCGCTCACTCGAAAACGCGTGGTGTTCGTACCTTGTGCGCCGCTGCTCTGTACCTCAGCCCCCTGCGTCACGTTACTGTCGAGATAAATGAACGACAGCGGTGTGCGCCCGGCGAATTCAGAGCTGACCAGCAGTGGCAACTCCTTCACCTGGCGTTCTGACATATTCGTCTGCCGCACAGGTGTTTCAGTTTGCAGCACTGGAGCTTCGTCGTTGGAGATTGTGACGACACTACTGATCTCGCCGATCTCCAGTTTGAAATCCAAGGTGCGATTGGTCTGGACCGCAACGACGATGTTTTCCGCAGAGGCGGTTTTGAAGCCCTGCGCTTCCACCGTCACTTTATAAGGATCCGCCTTGAGTTCGGGTATCGTGAAGTTCCCGGCGTCGGAAGTTGTGACCTCGCGAGTTTCGGCGGTGTTGACGTTGGTGGCGGTAACTTTGGCGTTGGCTACGCCGGCGCCGTTCGGGTCTGTGACGCGGCCGGTTAGAGACCCGCGATCGGTTTGGCCCACTGCTGAAGTGACACAAAGTAGAAAGAACGTGAACGCTGCGAGAATGGATAGTCGAGTTGGCATAACTCCCCCCTGATCTTTGCTTCGAAGATAATTTAGTTGGACCGAAACACGGACGTTTCTGGGCAAACCGTCAGTGGTTCGACTTTGGGGGAAGTGGTCTAAAACGCAGTCCGGCAGGGGGATTTATTTACGGTTAAACGTTTGTGCTGGTATAGCAAGGGCCTTTCGCGTTTGTCAATGAAATTGTGCTGAGGGCGTTGTGGTGATGCAGTTTGGATCTTGCGATGAGCTTGGATGAGGTCAGTACCGTAACGCGGTAGCGTCGGGTCGACGTGTAGCGTCAAGATATTCATAGAATGTCGTTGCTGTACGTCGACCCGACGCTACCGCGTTACGGTACTGACCTCATCCAACCATGATCGCAAGCAAGGGCATTTCCCGTGTCAATAAAATTGTGCCATCGTTTCGATGGCTCAGCATCATTTCGCAGGGCGAGATTTTTTCTTTGATTTTTTTACCGGAGTAGACGAGCCCGCATCGGATTCAGACGACGAAAACCAATCCAACCATTCTCGAATCACCTGGAGCTTCTGCGAATTCACTCGGTAGATCCTGGTGCGTCCACGCTTTTCGTGTACGAGTAATCCCGCGCGTTCGAGAACCCGGAGATGCCGGCTTGTTGTGGGCCAGGTATGCTGAAACCGCTCGTCGATCTCTCCCGCAGTCATCGTTCCACCACGAAACTGCACGACGAGCAACACATGCCGCCTCGAAGGGTGCGAGAGCGCCGACAAGACAGCATCGAGTTCTTCAAGCCGCTTCTTAGGATCA
The DNA here is from genome assembly GCA_035571655.1 of Pyrinomonadaceae bacterium. Lineage (GTDB taxonomy): Bacteria > Acidobacteriota > Blastocatellia > Pyrinomonadales > Pyrinomonadaceae > PSRF01. The sequence continues at coordinate 27,536 of DATNCH010000244.1, read as the reverse complement.
GATTTCCGCAAAATTTACTGTAACGGGTTCTACCGGCCAGAAATTCATTTCGTCGGCCAGCGCTCCCATCGGCTCCCAAACGGACATGATTTCCGGAGTCTGATGCGCGACGCCGGGCGAATCCGCATTTTTCCACGAGAACATCTCGATGAAGACCGTCCTGCCCGCTTTATCTCTCGCGCGGAGCACTCGAGCGGCCTCATCTGTCGCCAAGCCGGCACTGCGAAGCGTCGGCCAATGCTTTTCGAGCAGGGAAAGAAACTCCGCTTCTTTTCCATCTTTGACACGGTAGGTGCACAGCATCCTGATTGGATTTGATCGATCCATAACCAACTCCTTCTAAATTGAATGGCAGAATACTTAGCACATCTGCTAATAATTCACAAGCGACAATTAGCGAGATGGCTAATTATCTGCCGCCCTGCAGTTGCCTCGGACATCGCAAAAGTTATTTGTAAGTGGGGTAGGTGGGGCGTTTGGGAGTTTTTGGTCGGGTCTTCTTTAGTGCATCCATCGCCAGTTGCACGGCTTTCTCCAATTGCGGATCGCGCCCGGCGCGCCAATCAGGGGGCATGATCTCGATTTCGTAGTCAGGCGTAACCCCGCGATTTTCCAGTAACCACGTTCCATTCTCAGGATCGTACCAACCCCAGTCGGGCACCTGGAACGCCCCTCCGTCAATCAACTGGTATCTCGTCGCGCCGATTCCCGCACCACTCGTGCGCGTGCCGACTACTGGTCCAACTTTCGCTCTTTGCCACATCCACGGCAAAGTGTCACCGCCCGAACCCGCCATCTCATTTGTCAGCAGAACTTTTGGACCGTCGATAATACCGGTGGGAATGCGCACGTCCTCAGTGTCGCGTAACTGAGCGTGCTGTAACGGAACTCTCCGCAAACTATCGATGACGTAGTCAGCCGCGCGCCCGCCTTCGTTGAACCTGCCGTCGATGATTATTCCGTGCTTATCCAACTGTGCATAAAAGTCACGATTGAAAGCGTTGTAACCGGCATCACTGGTGTCGGGCATGTAAACATATCCGAGTTTTCCACCAGACATGTCCGCGACCTTGAGACGATTGCCTTCACTCCAATCGTAGATTCGCAGTTGTACTTCATTGGCGATTGGAACGACAGTCACTGTCCGTGCATTCTGACCGTCAGCTCGTGGTCCAACTTTGAGTGCCACCGTCTTGTTTGCTTTGTTGATAAAGTAACGATAGAGACTCTCGCCAGCATTGATCTCGGCGCCATCAACTGACAGCAGGTATTCGCCGGCCTTCACGTTGACGCCGGGTTGCGAAAGAGGACTCGATATCCGCTGCGTGTTGTCGCCGCGCAGAATTCGCTTGATGCGATAACGGTTGCCGTCGATTTCGAAGTCGGCGCCGAGAAGTCCCACGGTTTCCTCGGTTCCAGCCTGCGAAGCCTCCACGTCGCCTCCCAAAACGGCCATGTGGCTGGTCGACAAGTGCGCGAACATCTCCTTAAACAAAGTGTTCAAGTCCTCACGCGTGGCGATATTCGGTAGGTAAGCAGCGTAGTGTGCCTGGAGTTCCGGCAGATTTTGTCCGTGCAGATTCGGATCGTAAAAGGCTTCGCGCATACGCCGCCACGCCTCGCCGAACATCTGTTTCCATTCTTCGCGCGGGTTAATCGTGAGTTCAATCGGTTTCAGTTGAACGCGACCTTCGCCGGCTTTAGGGGCCGCGTCAGTTGACACGATTGACCAAACACCCTGGCGACGAAACGCGAGACGGCTGCCGTCGTACGTGACGCGATAGTTCCCAGCGCCTTCGACGAACTTTTCCACACCCTTTTTCCCCGCCACGAACTTGTGCAGCGTTGGTCCCTCGACGATGAAGAGCGTGCCTGGTGGTCCTGCCATGATTCGTCCGGCCTGCGCAGGCCAAAACGGCATGAGCAGAACGCGATCGCCAATGTTGTTGGGATCGATAACAACGCGATTCGTCTTCACCGCAGCGCTTGCCTCGGTGGCGAGCAGGGGCGATGGATCATCCGGGTTGAGCACTACGGCGTAGAGACTTCGCACAACCTGCGTCCGAAATGGAAAACCCGCCATGCTTTGCGATTCGACTAGACCAGTTCGATTGCTGCCGATGAAGTACAGGTACTTTCCGTTGTTGTCGAAGAGCGGCGCCTGCGCGTCGATGTGGGGACTGGTGACGGGCAGAATCTTGCCTGTTTCAAACGAGTAGAGCGTGATCGAACGCGATCGTTGAAAAATGAATTTCGAATAAGCAAGCCAGCGGCTGTCCGGCGACCAGGCCGGTTGAAACAATAAGTCGCCGTCCGTGTGCTGCATCTTGTCGATTCGACGAAATGCATTCTGGTCCAGGTCGAAGCACCACAGGGCGAAGTGAGCATCCGAGAACGCGAGCTTCTTCGAGTCAGGCGACCACGTCAGTTCGTTGTAGAGAGAAGGTTTCTTTTCGATCGGAAGACGCCGTGTTGGACCACCAGATGCCGAGCGCAGGTGTAGTTCCGTTTCTCCGGATTCGTCCGAGAAGTATGCAATCCACTTTCCGTCGGGCGACTGAACGGGCAACCGCTCCGCGGCGGCGCCAGTGTTGGTGATGTTCGTAACTGCGCCTGTCGCGGTGTTCGCGGTGAAGATCTCACCCCTGATTCCCATCAGTAAATGACCAGCTTCGGGTGACAGCGTGATCGAGTTGGTCCATTGGGCCGCGTCAATCTTTCGTGGTCTAACTTCGGGGAAGTCTCCAGTGATGCGAACGTCGACCGGTGTGACTTGACTGGTCTGAAGATTGAAAAGATGAAGTTGCCCGTTCTGGTTAAAGACGATTGACTCGCCGTCGGTCGAAGCTGACTTGATACCGTACCTCACAAAACGAGTAAGCTGCGTCACCGTCTTCCTGACCGTGTCGTATGAAAAGAGGTTTTCAGTGCCGTCGCGATCTGAAACGAAGTAGACCTTGTCTCGGACCCACATCGGATCGGTGTCGTTGAAGTTACCGTGAGGTATCGTCTCTGTGGTGGCGTCGCTCAACTTCACCAGCCAGATACGACAGGTGGCGCCGCCGCGATAGTTTCGCCAGGCGAAGATTTCTCGTCTGACGATTAGGGGTGTGTACGCGATGCGATCTCCGGCAGGAGAAAACGAGCCTTGCCAACCACGCGGCACGGGCACTTCGGTGGCAAAACCGCCTTGCGCGGGAACCAGGAAGAGTTGGCCCACCAGCGGTGACGTTCGATAGCGGAACGACAGAATCAGAATATTCTTACCATCGGGCGTCCAGTTGATGGGGAGATCAAGATCCGGATGATAAGTGATACGACGTTCGTCGCCGCCGTCTGCGGAAGCGACATAAACATCCCAAGCCAATGGACCAGCAGCCGGATTCAAACGTGCGAAGGCGACTTTGGAACCGTCGGGGGAGAAGACGGGATAGACGTCGCGCGCCGGATCCGTGGTCAAGCGTCGTGCGGCACCGCCGCTGCGGTCGACGGTCCAAATGTCGCCCGCGTGGGAAAAAGAAATCTGTGTTTTGCTTAACGTTGGGTTGTCGAGGATGAGCGGAGCTTGCGCGTGGCCGCGATCAACAGCACACGACAGCAGGAATATGCATAGCACGCACCGCAAGAAGAAGGACATTTTAGAAGGAGACACCATAACTGTTTGTACGCTCGTGGAAATAACTGTAGGGGCGGCCCTCCGTGGCCGCCCGTTCTTTGATAAGTGCGTTCACAAAGGCTTTGCCTCAAAAGTCAGGATTCACACTTGGAGGAGGTCAGTACCGCAACGCGGTAGCGTCGGGTCGGCCTCAAACATACGAATCTCTTAGCAAGCTCACGTACGACCCGACGCTACCGCGTTACGGTACTGACTGTATCCAACTATAATTCTCGACTTTTGCGGCAAGGCGTTCATACACGGCGGGCGGCCACGTAGGAGAGCCGCCCCCACGGTTACGGCTTGAAGCCTACGCTCTGCCAGAGTTTTGCCGACTCGAATAATCGACCCTGCGTAACCACATACCGCACCTTGCGGATGTTGCTGATGTTCTCGACAGGGTTTGCGTCGAGCACGATCAGATCGGCGCGCGCGCCGCGTTCGATTGCGCCGAATTCAAAATCGAGCTTGAACGAATGCGCGGGAGTTGTTGTCGCTGTCTGAATTGCTTCGAGTGGAGTGAGACCGGCTTTCACATACAACTCCAATTCTCGATGCAGAGTGTGCCCCGGCACGCCGACGTCGCTGCCCGCAACGATCGGCACGCCGGCCTGATGCAACGCTCCAACCAGTTTCAGCATAACATCCATCACCATTCGCAAAGCTTCCGGCGGCGCCTCCGCCTCGCCCTTTTTATTTATTTGCACCGTCAACTCTTGCGGCACCTTTGTCAGCCCCGGCTCGAAGCTCTCGATCGGCGTGTTCATCGGTCGAAGCATTAATTCAAGTACGGCCAGCGTTGGGTCGATAACCGTGCCGTGCTCCTTGAATACCTCCAGCGCATTCTTAATATTTGGCGCCCCCAAGTTGACTGTAAGCGGCGGGCTGTTGCGATCGCGCTTAGGAAAAAATCCAGTCATCACATAGTTCATATGGTTGATCTGGTCCATACCCGCTTCGACCGCCTGAAGCGCGTTCATACTCTCGGGAACATGACCGGTCACTCTCATACCGAGTAGATGTGCTTCGTCGCAGATCTCTTTGAGTGTTTCCAGCTTTACGTGATCTCTGATCTTGATCTGGAGGTATCCGGCATTCTTGTAACGCTTGACCGCGTCGCGTGCCTCTTGCTCAGTTTCTACTTCGACGTCGAAGCCATGTGCGTCACTCTTGCCGTCGATATAACCAGCCAGCAGCATCTGTGGTCCAAGTCCACGCTTTTGTGTGAAGGCGTCACGTAACGCGGTGCCGAACTCGGTGTCATTGCCCACATCACGAACTGTCGTGATTCCCGCCGCCAGGTAAGCCGGCCCAAACTCAGCCTGGTAAAAATGCGAATGCATGTCCCACAGACCAGGAAGCAAGTATTTGCCGGTGACGTCGATCACCTGCGCGCCGTTTGGAATCTTGATCGTCGATTGTGGACCAGCAGTCGTGATTCGATCACGCTCGATCACCACCGCGGCGTTCTGAATCGCCGGTTTTCCTGTGACGTCGATTAACGTGCCACCGACCAAAGCCAGCGGAGTGGTTCTCTTTGGACTCAATTGATCTGCAACCTGCGACAGCCGGTCGATCGCATCTTCGGCGGCTCTCTTCAGAAAGAACGAGATCGACGATTCATAACCCTCACCGAAGGCGTAGAGGTTTGTTTCAATGTCGCTGCCTAAATTTACCGCGGCGACCAAACGGTCCTTCGAATCGAGCCAGATCGTTTGCCGGCCCCAGCCGCCGCGCCAATTGTTTCCGCTGAGGTGATAGCGGCTGAGCGCGATCGACTTTCCGGAAAGTGTCAGCGTATCTTTTCCGCGGAACTCCACGAACGCCTCGCCTTTTGGCAACAGCGAAATCGATGCCGGCCGTCCATGCGCGAGCCAATAACGAACGAGCATCATCTCGATCGTTAAAGGGACGTAGCCGCTCATAATGAAATAGTCGCGCGAGAGGTCGAGAGTGTTAACAGTCCCACGGTCCTGGACCTTCGCGGTGTTGCCTTGCACTGTGACGGACGTGTTCTCTTCAAGGTCGAGCAACGTTGGACCTTTGACTTCAAACGCCAGCGGCACCAGATTCGAGTTCGTGCGCAACGTCGCGTTCACCAGCGGCTTTTTCTCTTGCTCGGCGAACGGCAACTCAGTCCTGGCCTGAATGGTTAACTCGCCATTTGCGTCTGCTCGAATCTCGTAAGTCTCTTCTCCGCGAGGTTGTTTCGTCTCGTAGAAACGAAACCTGCCACTCTCGATCGTTCGAGGTTGCGCGTCAACGCTGGTCCACAGAGTAAAAATCAGCAACGCGAATACTATCGACGATAAACGGACCATCTTTGTTTGATTCGTGTTTTGTAGAGTGATATAACGCGGCCGCCACAAGGAGAACAGAAATGAATAACGCACAGTCTACCGAAAAATGCGGTCATAAACCGTGCAAATGTCCGTCAGGCCCGGATGATGAATATTGCAGCCTACACTGTCGAAACGCAGCAGGCGGGGCTGAGAAGAACTGTAGTTGCGGTCATCCCGACTGCCTGTGACTATGGCTTCTGCGGCTTGAGCTCCCAGAGCACATTTACGATGACCCACTTGCCGTTGAACTTTGCCATGTGCAGGTAGTCGACCCAGTCAGAAGCAACGACCTTTACGCTGGCCGCATTTTCGAAGACATCAAGAATCGTCACGTCCTTCTGCTGTTTTTCTGCCGGTGTGCTCTTACCGCCGCCACGTTTTGTCCCCTGCACGAGCGACATGGCGCTCATCTGGTCCAGTCGACTATTACCTTGTTGATTCGATCGCACGATTCGTTTGGCTAATTCCGGATGGAGCGCGCGCTCCATTCGCTCCGCGTTTCCCTCGTACCAGCCTTCGATGTAATCCAGGGCGGTCTGTTTGATAGCCGCAGCATCACTCGCGGACTGTGCATTGGCGTTTGAGACGACTCCCAAAAACATGATGCATATCAGAGCGATTAACGTTTGCTTCATCGTAGTCTCCTGACTTTTTCGCGTAATTTATTGCAGAGCTTGACGAGCCGTCAATTGATTTCTCAAACCAGTCGGCTTCTTCTTGTTGGATACGGTCAGTACCGTAACGCGGTAGCGTCGGGTCGTTCCGCGTCAAATGCCTCGATGTAACTTGTTGTCCGCGGACCCGACGCTACCGCGTTACGGTACTGACCTCATCCAAGATAAGCTGACCTCATCCAGGATAAGCTGACCTCATCCAGGATAAGCTGACCTCATCCAGGAAAAGCTGACCTCATCCAGGAAAAGCTGACCTCATCCAGGAAAAGCTGACCTCATCCAGGATAAGCTGACCTCATCCAGGATAAGCTGACCTCATCCAGGATAAGCTGACCTCATCCAGGATAAGCTGACCTCATCCAGGATCAGCTGACCTCATCCAGGATAAGTACGAGCCCTCCAGGTCTGAATCGTGACTCTTGACCAATGCCTTCCTTCAATTCACAACTAATTAAGAAGTCATTGAGAACGTCCTAAAGACTTCTCTCGCCGTTACCGATTAGATTCGGCCCAAAGCATCGGTTCGTTTGCGGCTATCCGCTCCAGCGTTTCACCTTCCAACGTGATGAGGGCCCAGTCATGGATCATGAAAACTCAAAACCCGCGTTTTCTCCCCGTCGTCCATTCAAACTGAGTTGGTTGCAGTTAACAACAGCGTTCCTGGTTCTCGCATTCCTGACTTTCCTGTTGACAGCTCAGTGGTCCGCCTCAGCGGATTCTTCCAGACATGGCGAGGAAAAGGGACCAGTCCTGGCCCACGCGGCTCCCACCGCGAGTAGGGCTGATACCGATGTCGCAGCGCGCCGCATTGAGAGAGAATTAACAAAACGACCGAGACTTAATCCCGTAATCGAGGATGCAATTTTTGGTCTTGCCTTACCAGACGCTCCCGCGCCCGAGCCCCAAGCAACGCCCAGGACAATAATCCTTCTTTTTGAAAACGTTCCGTGGGGCACGGAGATGGGCAACTATTATCAAGAAGTCCATTTTACTAACCCACCTTTTACAGCAGGGTTTCCCAATGGACCAGTGTGGGTTGCTGATGGAGTTCAGCCGAACAGCTATAGTTATCCCCATTACCTCGTGCCCGGGCCTTCAGCGAGTCAAATGAATGGTTGGTTAGATTTCCAGGTTGATTTCCCCAAGCCGGTGGACAACCTTAGTTTTATCATTACCGGAGTAAATAGTTTTCCTGGCGTTACGTTTGCGCGTTATGACCTTTGGCGAAACAACGTGCAGGTGCAGTCATTTCAACCCATTCAAGCCAACGGGAGCTACAAAGAGCTCTCTTTCCAAATGACTGGCATCACTCGTGTGAAAATCCATTCGATAAATGATGCCGCAGGCCTCGGGTACGATAATTTTTTGTTTACCGTCCCTGCTCCCTCGCCGACGCCGACACCAACACCAACACCAACTCCGACGCCTACGCCAACTCCAATGCCGCCTAGAGGCGTCACAGCCTCGTCAGACTCAGAGGCGGTTACACTAACCTGGGCGGCTGTTCCCAATATTAGCCTTTATAACGTGAAACGAAAGACGAGCTCCGAGACGTCATTTACGACAATCGGAACCGCTTCCGGAGCGACCGCAACTCTCCAGTACCGCGACCCGACCGCCAATCCTTACACTTCATATACCTACGTGGTCACCTCCTTTACCTCGAATTGCTCGCCGAACATCGTCAATTGCGCCAGCGGAATCGGTGAGAGTATCGCGTCGAATCCAGTAACTATCGAGCTCATCCCGCCTTGCGGCTCTGACTTGGAGCCGCGAGACAAAGGGCTATGGCAAAACATTAACGGCGTCGGTCACGGCTGGACAATGCGCGGCACAATTAGTGATCACGAGGGATTAGTGTTCACCGATGTATCACTCAACGGCCGGTACATGGCCAAAAAGATGAGCGTCCCATACTTCACCATTAAGACCAGCAAAATGTCGTCAAAGCAGAGAGGACAACTGACGCCGAATGGCAATCAGACGACATTGCGCACTCGGCTTATCTACTCTGATGAACCGGTGTATGGGCTCGAACAGCGTCTGGCCGGTGGCAAAGCTGTATACGCGGTAGATCGTTTCAGTCCGACATCAAAGAGCTGCCTCATCATCACGCAGGACTACAACTTTATGGAGATGGTTCCGGGCGACCGCTGCAATCCCGGGGCGACATTTGCTTGTTCGCGCTTCTATCCAAAGGTTTACTACGATTTTGTGTCCAAGGAGGGAGAAGTACTTCAAGACATCAACATTCCAGTAAGACTCCATTATCGCGTTGACGGACAGCCGCATGGAACCATCGGCTTGTTCCGCGACTGCGACGTTCCGCCGTGCGTAATTCGGAGGAGCGTGAACCCGCTCCCAAACGAAGGAGATGCTCGTGTGATTGCGGGCGGCAGAGACATAGGTGCGTGGGACAATATTCACCAAACAAATCAGGAGCACGTTACTCATCCGCTTGACACGGGTTGCCCTGAGTGCGTCCACATGCATTGGCGTTGGGGCGCCTGGCTGTCTACGCGCGACATTCACGGTTACGGCTATCCGCTGATAGGAAGGACTCTGGTGCGGCGCGAGCAAACCCACGCGGGAGATTTTACCCGGGTCCTGGTTCCGCCGAGCAACCAGGATCTCGACTTGGGCATTCTTCGCTATAAGGACACCGAAGACGGTTCTGACTTTCCTTACAGTACTTTCATCGAGAATGAAGGTTTGCGGACGTGGGTTGAATACACGACCATGTCCCCTGTACCGACACGACCGCCTTTTTTCACTAATTTGCGAAGGACCTTGGTAAACAAACCAGCCGATGTTGTCTACTGGTATTCACCAACAAGCCACGAGCCTGTGTGGGATTTATTCTTCATGCACGGCGCTTTTTACAACCCGCAATTTGTTCCCAACGTTATTCACGCAGCGTCGGGAGAAAACCCGAAATCCAGCATTTTTGAACTTTCCAGTGCGACGCAGGACGGAATCAAAGCGATGACGTACGGTTTCGTTTATAAGGACGGGCCGACGGTTTTCTCGCCGGTTGACCCAAACACATTGCCCGCTATGCCACCGGGTTACGTTCCCCTGGCAAACACAGCAGTCAATGTCACGACTACGGCCGTTGTGTCCGGCCCAAATGTGGTCTCGTATGACGTGCCAACAATTACTGACGAGACTACTTTCAACAACCTGTCGATTTTCCATTTGGAACCTGACCAATTTGATCCGGACAACATGGTTTGGGTTGACGTTTCCATAGTCGCTCCAGATACGCCCGCATTCGATTTCGCTAACAAAGTGATAAGCGGTCGCGTGAATAACGTCGGAACCTTCATCGTTGGCAGGTTTGTTCAAACTCAACCGAATCCAGGGAGCTCTGATCTCAGGGTCACCCTTAACGATTCGCCGGATCCCGTCAATGCGGACGCCAACGTCACTTATTCGATACACGTGACGAATGATGGACCACAGACTGCGCCTGAAGCAGGCATTATCCATGCATTGCCACCAGACATGACCTTTGTTTCCGCGACGTCAACAAAAGGCACATGCAAATTCCGAGACGGGAACGTCTACTGCAAGTTTGGAACTGTGGCTAACGCTGCGACCGTGGATGTAACCATCGTTGCTACCGCGCGTGAGCCCCAGAGTGCGTCACAAGCGACGACACTTAATAGCTCGGTTGTAGTCGCAGCGGGCAACGATGATGCCAATCTCGATAACAATGTTGCTCAACTGAGCACTGTCCTGATCCCAAATCCCAACAAGAGACCTTCGGTAACAATTACATCTCCTGCCGCAGATCAGAATGTGGTTGGACCTGTCATGATTGCCGTTGTTATGACCGCCACTGATACCGACGGAACGGTCAGCAAGGTCGAGTTGTTTGAAGGCACTCAATCTATCGGGCTCGCGAGTCCAACCGGAGTCGCTAATCAATACAGCATTTCCTGGAATGCAACTCCGGGTACTCATTCTTTGACGGCAGTAGCAACAGATAATGGTGGGCGAACCGGCGAGTCTTCTTTTCATTTGTTTGTAAATGGAAACGCCACCGTAAATATCACGAGTCCATCTCAGGGCAGTGTGATCCAGCCGGCATCAAGCCTATTGGTTACGGCAGCGGCAAGTGTTTCATCAGGCACGATCCAATCGGTGGAGTTCTTCGCTAATTCGATAGCGCTGGGCGTATCAACGACGCCTAGTCAGTCGGGCCAGTACAGCGTTACGTGGAACGATGTTCGAACGGGACAATACCTCGTTACTGCTTTTCTCAAGGACTCCTCCGGGGTGATCACCAGGTCTGCTCCTGTGGATGTTTTTGTTACCAGACCACCTACTGTGGGTATCTCCTCTCCGATTGAAGGCACGATCTTCGCGAGTAAGCCGCAGATTAGAATAATCGCAGGTGCGGAGGACGCTGACGGCACCATTAATCAAGTCGATTTCTACGCCAGCGGTACCTTACTCGGAAAAGGCACTGCACTCGGACAAAATCGCTTCAGCTTTGACTGGGCACAACCCGCGGACGGCGCCTACTCGTTAACGGCCGTAGTTACCGATAACATTGGTGTTCAAACCACTTCAGCGCCCGTAAACATCGGAGTTAACAAACAACCATCGCGGCCGGGTGAAGTTATCTGGTTTGACGACGATCTTCCGCCTGGCGCCATCAAGCGTAACGATGGCGATGTTGATTGGTACTGGGTTGACGCGAATCCGGGAGCCTTCTCCGGAACGAAAGCACACCAATCGCGAAACTTTAAAGCAGTATCAGCACCGGCGCGAACGATTCACTCGCATTCGTTTGACTCGACCACTTCAAAGCTGAGAGTGGATCAATACGACAGGCTCTTCACTTATGTCTTTCTGGATCCAAACAACCTGCCGCGCGAAATAATGTTGGAATTCAAAGACGCCACGGGTTGGGAGCACCGTGCTTATTGGGGCGCAAATAATATCGACGCCGGAGTCAACAATACTGCCAGTCGTTACTACATGGGTTCGTTGCCCAATGCGGGTGGGTGGATGCGCCTCGAAGTACCAGGCAGCAACGTCGGACTTGTGAATACCGACTTGGACGGAATGTCGTTTGTCCTGGACGGAGGACGCGCAACGTGGGACGTCTCAGGAAAAGTAACGCAAGCTTATGTCCCGCCAACCCCGCCTGCACCCGAGTTGGCGCCAACAGACTTCCCGAATGTTTACGTGATAAAGCATTGGATGATGGGGGCGTTGCCTGCTGGAGCAGTGACTGGTGTGGAAAATGGTGACCAATGGAGTTGGATTCCCTGCACGTTCTCGCCATGGAAGTGTCACCAGTCTGTGTCCGGCCAGGGATTCAAAAGACACTATTTCACGGGCGCCTCTCCGCTGGCGGTTTTCCCAGGGGATCACCTGTTTGCCTACGTGTTTCTCGATCCTAACCAAATGCCTGATGAGCTATTTATGGAATGGTACGACGGAGCGAAATGGCATCGGGCCTTCTGGGGCAAAAACGCTTACGAGGTAGGTACAACAGGCACTGAAAACTGGCGATACATGGGTGGACTGCCTACGCCTGGACAATGGGCCGCGCTGGAGGTCCCGGCAACCTACATTGGCCTCGAAGGGAAATTTGTCAGTGGCATGGGCTTTGGATATTACAAGGAGACAAACAACGCGCAGGTGCTCTGGGGCCACGCCGGAAGAACTACGTTCAAGGGTCCCGTGCCCTTGACGCTTTCTGCGAACACGGCGGTCTACCAGTTCAAGCATGCGGATTTTGGTTATTACTATTCAACCAAAGACGTGCCGCTTCACAGCACGCAGGATCGGCAGGATGGTGTGAAATGGTATGCGCCCCCGAACCAAGCTGCCGGAACGGTTCCGTTCTACCGTTTCATCAATAAGAATCCGGCGAAGCGCGAGTTCGTCTACTCCACCTGCCCAAATTGCGTAGATATAAATAACTGGACGCAAAATGGAATAGCGTTTTACGTTTTCCCGGTTCCTCCGCCGGGAACACCGCCTCCGCCGGGAACCGTGCCTCTATATCTCTTTAGAGACAGCATTCCACATTACTTCCTTACGATCAATCAGAGTGACGGCGCCGGCCTGATAGCGGAAACACCACCGATCTCTGGTTATGTTTACGCTGATAATCCACTGGTACCGGCACAACCCGGGCCCTTAAGCTGGTACGTAAACTTCTGTAGCTTGTACTGGCGAGACAACGCCTCCACCGAAACAGGTTATCGGATCGAAAAACGAACCGCTATCAATACTTGGACTACGCTTGTCAATCTGCCGGCTAACACTACTTCTTTTAAGGACTGCAACCTTGTCTCATCGTCACTGTGGCAAGGAGCTTCCAGCCAACCCGATCAGCCGAAGGCGAAGTCTATAGACGATCCCCCCGAAATGAGCCAGATGTTTCCTTCGGAGATCTTCAGAGTCTTCGCAGTGAATTCCGTGGGTGACTCAATACCCGGTGACCAGGACTTCGCCGGCTTTGTTGAATATGAAACTGCGGTCACCAATACCGACCCCGCCATAACCATAGTCAGCCCAACGGAAGGCCAAATCGTGCCCAGGGATCTCATCATCAAGGCCGACGGCTTTGACGTAGAAGGGAATGGCAGTTTAGGAAAAGTCGAATTCTTTGACGGGTTGAAAATCGGCGAGCTCACCGGTCAACCGCCGTACAATTTCGTCTGGAAAAACGCTTCTCCTGGACCACATACGATAACTGTCAAGGCGACCGACGGCATGGGTCGAACAGTTACTTCTCCTGCGGTTCACATAAACGTAACCGCTTTGCCCACTGTGGCAATCACCAGTCCGGCAGATGGAACGGTAGTTACCACGCCAGCAAGTATTACCCTTCAGGCAAATGCGTCTGACGCCGACGGCAGCATCAGTAATGTGGAGTTCTTCCAGGGAGATGTGAAGATCGGAGAGGACAGCACGGCTCCCTACTCAATAAATTGGAGTGGTACTCAGTCTGGCACCTATTTAGTAAGTGCTCGAGCCACCGACAATGTCGGTATGAAAGTCGACTCGGTACCGGTGCGAGTCACGATAAACACTCCGCCGTCAGTAGATGTGTCTGTCTATTCAGAATCGACTCCAGTTCAACCAGGAGGCGAGGTCTTACTACTGACTACGGTCACGGACAATGATGGCGCAGTAAGTAAGGTGGACTTCTATCGAGGAGGAACAACTCTCATAGGTACCTCCACCAGTTTCCCATTTACCTACACCTGGACGAATGTTCCTTCAGGTAATCACAGCATCACCGCAAAGGCTACGGACGATAAAGGTGCGGTAACTACGTCAGCGGCAGTCAGTTTGGTGGTGAATGCTCCTCCCAGCGTGAGTATTTCGAGTCCACTCAATCAGTCGATGGTTACCAGTTCATCGAACGTCGCGATCAACGCGACTGCCGCCGACGCGGACGGCACAGTCACCAGAGTGGACTTCTATGAAGGCGCCAACTTGCTTGGCACCGATCTTACGTCGCCTTTCTCCATCACGTGGAACAACGTACAGGGCGGCACCTACCTGCTGACTGCAAAAGCGACGGACGATAAGGGAGCGGTTACCACGTCGGCTCCAGTCGTCGTGAGTGCGGCAGCTTTCTTCGACGACTTCAACGACAATTCATTGGATGCGAACAAGTGGCTGGTCATAACTCCAGGGGCGCCTGTTGTAGTAAGCGAGCAGGGACAGCAGTTGCGTATCACTGTTCCCGCAAACACCGCCTCTTACAACGGCGTTATCTCGAAATCGAGTTACGACATTCGGAATGGATCGCTGCAAGTACAGGTCGTGCAGCCGATCAGTCAGGCTGGTTGGTGTGAGAACCAGTTCATGGCAAGTTTGGATGGCGCGAACTATCTCCTAATCAACGTTGGCGCCGGCAGCATTTTGTTCCGCTCGATGGTGAATGGAGTCAACGATCAGGTCTTCATTCCGTATGATTGGGTTGCGCATCGGTACTGGAGGATTCGTCACACTCAATCAACTAATGTTGTCTCGTTTGAAACCAGTCCGGATGGACTGACATGGACCACGCGCAAGACTGCGACGGCCGGATTCTCTCTGGCAGCCGTTAAGTTCCAAATGATCGCGGGAGCATGGGGAACCGGCAATGGTGCACCTGGTGCTGCGATTTATGACGACTTTCAAGTGCAGGGCGCGCCCGCTGCGAACGTACCACCAACCGTCAGCGTCACGAGTCCAGCCAATAACGCGACATTCACGGCGCCCGCAAACATCACGATCAACGCGAATGCCAGTGATTCGGATGGAACGGTTACCAAGGTTGATTTCTATCAAGGCACGACGTTGCTCGGAACCGATACCACGTCTCCCTATTCGTTCAGTTGGAATAGTGTTGGCATAGGGACCTATGCCTTGACAGCAAAAGCGACTGACAACAGTGGAGCTGTGACGCAGTCGTCTGCAATCAACGTCACGGTTACCGCACCTAATAATCCGCCGGCGGTGAGTATTACGCTTCCGGCAAACAACGCCACGTTTAATGCTCCGGCGAATATCACGATCAATGCAAGCGCGAGCGATTCCGATGGAACGATCAGCAAGGTCGATTTCTATCAGGGCGCCACGCTACTCGGAACTGATACGACATCTCCATACTCGTTCAGTTGGAACAACGTAGCCGCCGGGACATATAGCCTCACCGCGAAGGCCACTGACAACGCCGGTGCCGTAACGACTTCGGCAGCGATCAGTGTAATTTCCAATGCGGCACCATCGGTCTCCATTACGAGTCCAACCAACGGCGCCACTCTAAACGCACCGGCAAACATTACGATCAACGCTAATGCGTCTGATGCGGATGGTACGGTGACGCAGGTTGAGTTTTATCAAGGTGTGATTTTCCTTGGTGCCGATACAACCGCGCCTTTCTCGGTGACGTGGAACGCTGTCCCGGCCGGTTCTTACAGCATATTCGCGAGAGCCACGGACAATCGCGGCGCCACCACTTACTCTTCGTCAATTAACTTTAACGTGACGGGATTCATCGACGACTTCAACGACAATTCACTGGATTCGACGAAGTGGGGCCTCGTTAGTGGTCTGTCGCCTGTAGTAGTGAGTGAACAGAGCCAGCAGTTGCGGATTACGCTTCCGGCAAACACCGCCGCTTACAACGGCGTTACGACGAAGTCGTATTACGACATTCGGGGCGGGACGGTACAGGTACAACTGGTGCAGCCGGTGAGTCAGGCTGGCTGGTGCGAGAACTCTCTGCAGGTTTCGTTGGATCCTCAAAACTACCTGCTAATCAACGTTGGCGCCGGCAGTACTCTGTTCCGTTCAATGGTGAATGGAGTCAACGATCAGCTAGTCATTCCGTTCGACGGAGTTGCCCATCGGTACTGGCGGATTCGTCACACGGTGTCGACTAATTCGCTTGCGTTTGATACCAGTCCCGACGGAGTGACATGGATCACGCGCAAGACTGTGACGGCCGGATTCTCTCTGGGAGCGGTGAAGCTTGTAATGATGGCCGGATCCTATGGAACTGGGAACAGTACACCGGGCGCAGCAATCTATGATGACTTCCAGGTGGTAGGCACGCCCGTAAATGTGCCGATCCTGATTGACGACTTCAACGACAACTCTCTGAATACCGCCAATTGGGATCCAAACAATCTGTTTAGCGGTTTCACCGACACGACTCTACCAATCGCAGAGACTGGTCAGAGATTCGAGGTTGGTCCATTACTGCTAAACACACCCTCCTCTCATTATCGCGGAATTCGAACTGTCAATACTTACGCCTTCACAGATAGTTATGCTCACGTGGAGCTGGTTCAGCCTGCTGCGTCCAATACCGGTGCGGATGCGATGTTCACCGTTGGTAATAGCGTGGACGCGTACTACCGGCTGTACGTTAGCGGTACCACCCTCTACGGGCAACGTAAGATTGGCGCCACAAAGACCGCGCTGTTTAGTCTTCCATACGATTCGGTCAACCACCGATTCCTGCGGATACGGCATGACGGGGCCACGGGGAAAGCTGTGCTGGAAACAGCGACTGGAACTTCGGGGGTTCCCGGACTATGGGTACAGCGCTACAGCGAGACGTGGGACCCGTCAGTTTCTCTGACAGGAATCATGTTTGAGATGAAGGGAGGAACCTCTCAGCCTGAGAACAATGCGGCAGGCAAGGTAATTTTTGATAACTTCCAATTTGGCAAGAACTAGGAAGTAGTAGTACACAAATCAGCGCCGTTTTGAGTGCTCCATAAGCTGCTCGGTGATCTCGAGCCCGCGAGCTGTTGCTTCTTTGAGGCTTTCCAGAATAGCAATTAGTTTTTCTTCGTTGGCTGAAGTCCGCGAAGATCCGTTGAGTCCCAGCGCCTGGTCCAGCATTGATTTCGAGTCGGCCAGGGTCTCGCGCATTTCGAGCGCCAGATCCTTCACGACTCTGCGCTCGGTCGCGTCCATTTCCAATGCGAGCAGCCGCTGTTCTGAATGCTTCAATTCGAGGCTGAGTTGATCTATGACCTCCAACTTGATGACGCGTGCGCGTTCGGCCCCGTCCGTGTCGTCGCAGTGCTCGGACACTTGCTGCGCGCGTTCCAGAACACGTTGGGCTTCGCGGTAACGGCCAAGTTTACAGAGCACGACGCCCTGCGTCCTCAGTGATTCGGCGAGAACTGCATCCTCGCCGCCCAGATCCAGGGTCTCAACGGACCGGACGATGACCTGCTCGGCAAGTTCAATCTCCCCGGCCGCAAGGTGAAGCTGAGCCATCGTCTCGTCCACCTGGGCGCACCGGACCTTGTCGCCAAAGCCGTCAAAGAGTCTGCGCGCACGTAACAGATGAGGTCGTGCTGCATCGAGCTGGCCTTGAGTCAAGAGAAGATAACCGTAATTATTTTCCGCGATCGCGGCAAGGCGATGGTGACCAACGGACTCGAACTCATAAAGGGCTTTCGTGTAATGCTCGAGAGCTCCGTCAAAATACTCCGTGCGGTTTTCAAGCGAAGCCCGATCCTTGAGGATCGAAGCTAACTCGAGATGGTATCGTCCAGTGACCCATGGCCCGCCCAATTCCACAATATCAGCGGCTTCATTGAGCCGCCTGTGTCCGTCCTGAAGACAGCCGGATTTGCGCTCCAGGCTTGCCCATCTGATCACGCCAAGACCCTTGAGGTCCTGGTCCTTCTCCGATAATTCGCCGAACGCAGCCAGTAGTGCGGTGCGTGCGAGATCAAACAAACCTTCTCGGTCGTAACAGAGCCCGAGCTCGATTCGGCCCTCGGCAGCTCGTTTCTTTGCCATGACCTGTTCGAAGAGAGCAATCGATCCGTTGAGTAAAGCCTCCGCGTGCTTCTGCCCTCTGGGCACTTGTCTGGTGCTGACTACATTGCCGGCAAGACAGCCGACTGTGAACAGCAGGTCTGCCGATGAGTGCGGGCTCAAGTGATCGAGCTGCGGCCATTCCCCGAGCGTCCACCAGCGTTGCAGGACCGCACAAGCAGCCTCATAGTTCCCCGCCTCGATCTGTTCGCGGGCGACGATACAAAACACCTGCACTTCTTCCGCCGGGGTCGGACGTGACGACTGAATATTGTCCAGCAGTTTTGCATCAAACGAGGGCGTTGGTTCGTTCCTGAGCGCATCGGATGTCGATCGGTTTGTCTCGGCACGCTCCTCGTAGAGCCGCCGGGCAAACATGTACGCTGCATACCATTGATGCGCTGCCGGATAGTTAGTTTTGAGCTCGATGGCTCGCATGCACTCGCGCTCGGCAGCCTTCCAGTCCCACTCCCGTCGCAGCGCAAGCGTTGCTCTCGCTCGAGGAAGCCCATCATCGAATTCCAGCGTCGCCAACTCCGCCGTTGTCTTCGGTGGGTCATCGGCAGGTGGCAAGTAACTCGTCGCCAATCGTAAGTAGCAATCGATTATTGCCGCATAGGCCAGTGCGAAACCAGGATCCAAGTCGATGGTTTTTCGAAACCACGTTATTGCCTCTTCCAATCCGGCCGTCGTGTACTTGCTCCAATAGAAGCGGCCTCTTAGATATGATTCATAAGCTTCGGAATTCTCCGTGTGCCGTTTGCCGATGATCTGGTCTAACTCCGGACTGGACCTTATTCGCAACGCGTTTGGTTCGGTGACAGTCTCCAGAAAACGATAGCCGCGCCGCGGGATGGTCTCGATGTACTTGCAGCTTTCCGTCTCGCCGAGTGCTTTGCGCAGCATGAAAATGTGTTGGGCCAGATTACTTTCCTCGACAACTTCATCGGGCCAGACTTCATTCATCAGCACGTCCTTCTCGACGACGTGCTTGCTATTCCGAACCAGGACCAGCAGTGTGCTGATGGCCTTTGCGGGTAAAGGCACGAGGCGCCCGTCTCGCAGTAACACCCGCTCGGCAGTGTCGAGACAAAAGGATCCAAACTGATAGAGGCTTTCACTTTTCATAACTATTAATGGGACCGACTAACGCCTTAGCGTCCGCTGACATCTCACTTGGATACAGTCAGTACAGGAAGCGGTAGCGACCTGGTCAACGATGGGAGATCACGAATGTTAGGAGATATCGCATGCTGATCACTGACCAGGTCGCTACCGCTCCCTGTACTGACCGTGTCCAACTATGTTGCGGACTTTTGAGGCAATCGCACCAAACTCAAACTGATCCAGTACTTGGTCCGTTCGCTTTGGGACACATATCCCTACCGCAATAGTGTAGGATCAACTCCGTCGCAGGCAATAATACATCACCGACAGGACCAGGCGTTGCCCCGATCGGTATGGAAGCGTTGACCAAAGACATTCGCTATGCACTCAGAGGAGTGCTCAAGCGGCCGGGCTTTACGGCGATTGTGGTTATGCGCCACGAGTGAAGACTGTATCCAACAATGACTCGATGGGGGAGTTGACTCAATGAAAGAAGCCACGAAGCGGTCGATTCTGCGCTGGATTCACATCATCTTTGCCATTCCAATCATCGGTTATGTCTACAGTCCCTTCAAAGAACTCCCAAATTACGCCCCTGTGGTGCGGTTTGCCGCCGTTCCCATAATCGGTCTTACGGGATTGTGGATGTGGAAAGGCCATGCCGTTCGGCGACTCCTTTCGAAAATCGGAAACAAATGAAACGAACTATCGCTCATACGATCTCAATCCTCTTCATTTCAACAATTTCGTTCGGTCAATCTGGTTCGCAACTCAACCATGATCCGGCGCACGTCAAGTTTGTCACTTCTGACATCGGAAATTTCTGGCGCGCGTACGACCTTGCAGCAAACGAAACCGACAAATCCAAACGCATCGCGATCTTTCAAGCCGAGTATCTCGACAAGGGCAGCCCTGGCTTGAAAGACTTTGTCCGCTTACGGATCAAGTCAGCCGCAAACCTGGTGAGCGCGATCGACCGCATGCCGAAATATTACGCGTCCATCCGCCCGCAGACTTTGCAGGTACAACGCATGGAGAAGCGCATGCGGTCGGCGTTTGAAAAATTCAAATTGATCTACCCCGACGCCGTCTTTCCCGACGTTTACTTTTTGATCGGCGTCACGAGCTCGGGTGGGACAACAGGACCGAGTGGTCTTTTGATCGGCACCGAGATGTACGGCAAAACACCGAAGACGCCGATGGACGAACTCAGTGACTGGCTGCGCATGGTGCTGTCGACCGTGGACAACGTGCCGGCCATCGTCGCGCACGAATCCTGTCATTACAACCAGCACTACAACAGCGCTCCGGACCAGCGGCATCTGCTCGGCAAGTCGTTGCAAGAGGGCTCCTGCGATACGATCGGCGAGCTGATCTCGGGACGCAACATCAACGAGCATTTGAAGGTTTACGGCAAGACGCACGTTGCCGAGATCTGGCGCGACTTTGAAGTTGACATGTACAAGCCCGATTTTTCAAAGTGGGTTTACAACGCGGTAACCGCCAAAGACCGTCCCGCCGATCTCGGATATTATGTGGGCTATCTGATCACGCGGGCTTACTACCGAAAAGCCAAGGACAAGCGACAGGCGATCCACGACATTCTGAACATACAGGACGCTCGTGCGTTTTATGAAGCGAGTGGAGTGCGACCGGCGGCGAGTGAAAAAGGTAAATAGTCTTTACCAGGGGCGACGCCCCTGGCTTTCGTATTCGCGCCGTTGGCGCCGCGAATCGTAGTTTTTATCAGAACGGAGGACCTATGAAAGCTGCGCTGTGTAAACTGCTGCTGGTCGTCAACCTCTTTCCCTTCGCCGCTCTCGCACAAACGAGCGTTGATACGCAGATCAAACGCGTCGAGCAGGGGCTGCTGCCGCCCGTACTGATCAAAGGCGATCCCGCGTGGTCCATAGAAGAGCGGATGAAGCATTGGAAAGTCCCGGGACTGAGCATCGCCGTCGTCAAAGATTTCAAAGTCGAATGGGCACGCGCGTACGGTGTCAAAGACATCGAGACGAAGGAGCCTGTCACTACTGATACTCTTTTTCAGGCTGGGTCGATCAGCAAACCGGTCGCGGCGATGGTGGCGCTAAAACGAGTGCAGGACGGAAAAATCGCACTCGATGAAAACATCAATAACAAGCTCCAGACCTGGAAACTGCCTGATAACGAATTCACGGCAAAGAAAAAAGTGACGCTCGCAAACCTGTTGAGCCACACAGGTGGTCTGACCGTACACGGCTTTCCCGGTTATGCCGTCGACGAAAAAATTCCGACGTTGCCACAGGTGCTGGACGGCACTGAACCTGCGAACACGGCCGCGGTTCGCGTCGACATGGAGCCGGGAACGAAGTTTCGCTATTCGGGTGGCGGCACCACCATTGCACAACTTGCGATCATGGATATCGAGAAGAAACCCTATCCGCAGATCGCGAAAGAAACTGTGCTTGGTCCACTGAACATGACAAACAGCACGTATAGCCAGCCGCTGCCTGATGACTGGCGCAAGAAAGCAGCGTCGGGACACCGTGGAAACGGCTCGACGGTCGCAGGCAAGATTCACGTCTATCCTGAGATGGCCGCGGCGGGTTTATGGACCACGCCGGCAGACCTCGCCAGGTTTGGCATCGAGGTGCAACTGTCTTACGCCGGACGGTCAAACAAGATTCTGTCGCAACAGATGATTGAAAAGATGGTCACGCCGTTCATGGAAGAGGTTGGTCTCGGTTTCTTTATCGACAAGCACGGCAACTCCGTTTACTTCGGACATGGTGGCGCGGACGAGGGTTTCCGCGCACAACTGCTCATGCATCGCGAGAAGGGGTATGGCGCGGTGGTGATGGTCAACTCTGACAATGGGCAGATCATGGAAGAGGTGCTGCGCAGCATTGCCAGGGCATATAACTGGGACGAGTTTCTTCCGCCGGTCAACGAGATCATTTCGCTCGACGCAAGCAAGCTCGATGAGTACGCCGGCCGTTTTCAAGTTAATCCGGATCGCATCCTCACGATTGCGAGAGAAGAGGGGAAGTTGATTGCCAGGCCGACAGCGGACAATAAATTTGAGTTGTTGCCGGTGGCTGAGAACACGTTTGTTCGGCGGGAACAGAACATTCGCTACACGTTTGTGAAGGGCGATGGTGGAGTTAGTGCGCTGCGACTTGCGTTGGAAGGTGGTGAAGGTGTTACGGCGCCGAAAGTAGCTGCGGCGCCGGTGATCCCGTTCGAGCACCTGACTGCGGGGAGTATTGAAAAGGCGTTGGAAATGTACCGGCAGATCAAGAAAGAGAAACCGGATATTGCGGCGGTGAGCGAGGGGCGGATAAATGGGTTGGGTTACGGTTTCCTGCGCGCGAAGAAGCTGCCGGAAGCGATCGCGTATTTCAAGTTGAACGTCGAGTTTTATCCGAAGTCGTCGAATGTGTATGACAGTCTCGGCGAAGCTTACATGGCGCAGGGTGAGAAGGAGCTCGCGATCGCGAACTACAAGAAGGCGCTGGAGCTGGACCCGAAGAACACGAACGCCGTGGAGATGTTGAAGAAGTTATCCACCCCATCGAATTGAGGCGAACGCTCGCGCCTGGCCTTCCTTCTCATTCTCCCCAAGCTTCAGCTTGGGGAACAGGCTCCAGCGGACCCAAGCTGAAGCTTGGGGAGAATGAGAGCAGCAGGCGCCGTGGGTTATTCGTGACGCAGCGCTTGCAGGGGATCGACTCTCGTTGCTCGTCGGGCTGGGAGGTAACACGCTAATAAAGCGACGACGACGAGAAGCATCGAGATTCCGATAAACGCAATCGGATCCGTCGCACTGACCTGAAACAGCAGACGTGCGATCAACCGCGTCAATAGCCACGAAGCAATGAGCCCCAACGCCACCCCACTCAGCACCAACAGCATTCCCTGCTTCAACACCATCGTCAAAATCTGGCGCACCTGCGCTCCCAACGCCATTCGTATCCCGATCTCTTGTGTTCGCTGGTTAACGAGGTAGGTGATAACGCCATACAATCCGACTATCGTCAGCACTAACGCAAGTCCTGCAAATATACCCATCAACGCCATCAAGAACTTTCGATCTGCAACACTGCGATCCACGAGAAACTCAACCGTGCGGATCTTCCACATCGGCTGGTCCGGATCGACCTTCCACACAGCCTGTCGCACTTGTTCGGAAAGACTCAACGGTTCGACACTCGTTCTCATCACGAGCGTCGCGAAGATCCCCGGACTCTGGCTGAACGCGACGTATAGTTGCGGGCGCTGTTCTTCTTCAAGCAAAAAATGCTTCGCGTCTCCGACGATCCCGACGATCGTTCCGACACTGTTGTCTTCGACGAACTTTATCTGTTTACCGAGTGGATCCTGATTCGGCCAGAATCGATTCGCCATCGTTTGGTTAACAATCAAAGCCGCCGGACTATTCAACTGATCTCCATTTCCAAACGTGCGGCCGCGAAGAAGCGGGATGCCCATCGTTTCGAAGTAGTTCGGCATTGCGGTATTGAACATCACTTCCGGCTCAGTGCCTTTTGCCGGCAGCTCGCGATCCAGCAGGATGATTGCTGCCGTACCACCATTGCCGCTAAACGGCAGACCGCGAATGAGTGAAACGGATTCAACTCCCGGAACCTGCTTGACCGACTCGATCACCTGGCGGTGAAAGTTCCACTGACTCTCGGGTTTGCCGTACTTGTTTCGCGGTAGCCGATATTCAAGACTGAGTAACTGTTGCGGATTGAATCCGACATGGACATGCAGCAGTTTGTCGAAACTGCGAATCAGCAGTCCGGCGCTGACCAGCAACAGCAGCGACAGCGCGACCTGGAAGACCACGAACCCACTGCGCACACGATTCCAACGCGCGCCTTCGCCACCACCCCTCGCGCCTTCCTTCAGGAATGACTGAAGTTGAGGACGCGCAAGTTGGATCGCGGGGAGGAGACCAAACAACCAACCAGTAACGACTGAAACCGCAAACGCAAACAGCAACACACGCAGGTCGAGCGTCGCATCCTGAGCGCTGATAAAACTCTGCGGCAGTTTGACTAGCGCGCGAAGTCCCCAGTAAGCGAGCAACACGCCTGCAATGCCGCCGAGCACGCTCAGCAGCGTGGTTTCAGTTATGAGCTGCCGTATGAGTCGCCATTGAGTTGCGCCCATCGCTGCCCGCACGGCAATCTCTTTCTGTCGTGCGAGACTGCGAGCGAGCAAAAGATTGGCAAGGTTTGCGCAGGCGATCAGAAGGATGACGGCCACTGCCGCGAACAGCAGCCAAAGCATCGGGCGAACGTCCCTGACCAGTAACTCACGAAAGAATTCAACCTTCGCTCCGCGGCCTACATTTTCATTCGGATACGCCTGGGCCAACCGGTTGGCGATGTTCGTCGCTTCAGCATTAGCTTGTTGCAGGGTGCTGCCGGGCTTGAGATGGCCCATTGCAAACACAAAACGCGCATCACGCTGGCCCGTGTTGCCGGGGAAATAGACCATCGGCATCCACGCTTCGACATCAGCGTCGAATGGTTGTTTGAAGTCGCCACTGACAACGCCGATCACGCTGTAAGGCTCGCCATTCAGTATCAGCTTCTTACCTTCCAGATTCGGATCGCTATTCAGACGTTCACGCCACGTCTTTTCATTGACGACGACCTGCCTTGGAGCGCCCGGCTGGTCTTCACCGGGAACAAACGTGCGACCCAGTACCGGCTTGAGGTTGAAAAACTGGAAGTAGTTAGCCGAAACAAAAGCACCACGGACGCGATCGGGTCGATCGGTGCCGGTGACGTTGACACTTTGCGATTGCAGCCCGATGAAATCCTCGACTGACTGCATTCCCGCTCGATACTCCTCGAGCTCCTGGATCGACATGGCGTCGTTATCGCCGCTCGGTGTGAGTCCGTAAACGAGTATCAACCGATCCGCTTTGTTGTAGGGCAGTCCGCGCAACAACACGGCATTTACGACGCTGAAGATTGCGGTGTTGGCGCCGATTCCCAACGCCAGCGTCAGGATAGCGATCAAGGTGAACAGCGGTTTCTTCAGTAACATTCGCAGGGCGAATTGCAGATCCTGGGTTAAGTTCATGTATGAAAGCTAACACGTTTTGAAACAATTAGCCGCAGATGAACGCGGATGACGCAGATCTGATCTGCGTCATCCGCGTTCATCTGCGGCTAATTGGATATGCCGAACACGTGATTTTGTCCGCGTATGATGAGCATTTTGCCTGCGATCGCGGGGCTGGCCATCACGACTTCTCCCATCGCGTTTTTCGCAAGCAATTCATACGTCGGTCCCGCCTTGATGACATATACGTCGCCATCCTCACTCACGAAATACACTTTCCCATCTGAGGCGACAGGTGACGCCGCAAACGAGCCGCCGCTTCCCAGACGCGCACGAAACGTAGGCTCACCGGTTTTCACGTGATACTGACTCAGGATCCCGTTGTCAGTGCAGGCGTACAAGTAATCACCGTAAACGATCGGCGTCACGAGGTGTGGTCGGATCTGTAAGCTTTGCCACGCGATGCTCTTCGCGTCAGCTTCCGCAGGCTTAATCTCGCCTTTGATTCCCGCTCGCACCGCATAAAACGGGTGTCGCTCATGTGACGAACCACCACCGAGGAAGTACAAATCATTTGAGACGATCGGCGTCGGAATTTTCACGTCCACGCCGTCAGCCAGTCGCCACAATTCTTTGCCGGTCAGCGGATCGTAACCACGATAGAACCTGGTGCCGCTGGTAATTAACTCAGCCCCATCCTTCCCTTCGTAAATCGTAGGCGTACTCCACGAACTATCCTCGTCGCGTGGCGTTTGCCAGACGCGTTTGCCGTCCGCAAGATTGAAAGCCGCTATGAACGACGGTTTCTGCGTATCGCACTGCACGATTACCAGGTGTTTGTAGATGACGGGCGAACTACCAAAGCCCCAGTGAAAGTCAGGACCAGAGCTCCAGCCGCCGTCGAGGATGCCGAGATCCTGCTTCCACAAAAGTTTTCCATCGAAATCGAAGCAGTAAAGACCTTCCGAACCAAATGAAACGACCAGCTTCTTGCCATCCGTAACCGGCGTCGGATTCGCGTAGCTGGCTTTTACGTGACGTTTGACCTTGGGCACACCTTCGTAAATCGCTTTTTCCCAGATGATGCGTCCAGTGTTTTTGTCGAGACAGTAAACTCGAAAACTGTGCTTTGAGTTGTCGTCAGCGGATGCTGCTGTTTCAGTCAGGCCATGCACGAACTGAGAATTCGCGGCGCTGCTCACCGCAGTCGTAACAAACACGCGATCGCCCCACACAACTGGACTCGAATGACCGAGACCTGGAATCGGAGTCTTCCACGAAACGTTGATTGATTTTTCGACATCCCACGTCGTCGGTAGACCGTTGCCGTCGCCGACGCCGGCGCCATTTTGTCCGCGGAAGGATGGCCAGTTCTGCGAGTGTGCCGCTGACGAGAACGCGATACAGAAGACAAGTGCAACCAATAACTTCATACGCTTACTTCTTTTTCTTCTTTTCGATGTATTCCTTCGCGAACTGCGTCATGCCGGCGTTGTTGTTCAAACCGATTCGGTTGGCTTCTTCTAATGCCTTGTCGTAGTCCCAGCCATCACGCACGACCCGGCGAATCATCCAGAAAGCACCGACGCGAGTGGCGACCGCGCAGTGGATAAATACTGGTCCATTCTTGAGTTGCTCGTCGGTGAGCTTGAGAAAATCGTCAGCATCCAACTCGTCGGGTGCGCGGAAGTCGACGGGAATGTTGAAATAGCTCATTCCCAGCTCCTTCACTTTTGCCTCCTCGCGCTGCCCTTCATATTCGGCGTGAGGGCGCAAGTTGATGATGACCTTGACGCCTGCGTCCTTGAGCTTGGCGAAATGCTCGGGCCACGGCTGGCCGCCTGTCCACACCTGATCGGTTAGCTTCAGAAAGCGGGGAATGCCCGTCAGCTCGCTCATGGCGGGAGTCTTCTCGATCATCACCATGTTGCAAGCAGGACAATTGCCCGGCGCGTCATGGGCGGTGCCGTCATTGCTGCATCCGCAGGGAGGACAGACGTACTGTTTCTTTTCCTGCGCGGCCGTGGTCAGGGCCAGCGTTGCAAGGGTGAACGAACCTGCCACAACAAACTCTCGTCGGTTCATTTGGATAGTCCTTTCGAATCAGCTTCGAGGAAGTCTAACTACCTTGTTCTCGGGAGTGGGGATGTTTGCAGCGAAACGACTTTAGATTGGGAGGAATGGAGGGAAATCAGGGACGAGATGCGGCTGAATCGTCGACAAAAAGGCAGAAAGGGCTTTGCACAAAAAATCGAGTTGAGATGGAAGTCTTTCCTCTGCGGCCCTCTGCGTATCTCTGCGTTCTCTGCGTTAATGGGCCTTTCAACGCAGAGAGCCGCAGAGATACGCAGAGGCCGCAGAGAAAACAAATCAGAT
>DATNCH010000243.1:0-7083 GCA_035571655.1 Pyrinomonadaceae bacterium | reverse complement strand
CCACTGCACGTCGAGCTGAACAACGACAAACGATTCAGCGAAGTCATCAGGGCCACAGCCGATCAGGGTCTGCAAGCCGAACAATGGCAGGACTATTTTGTGTGGCAGCAGGACGGCGGAACGAACGAAAGTTCTATCAAGTTGACATTTGAATACGTCGAACTGCCCGCTGCTGATACTGCCAGCTCGCTCTATCGTTTCTACAGTTGTCCTGACACGTATCTACTCAAGCTGGTCTGCATTCACGAAAACGAAAGAATGCGATTCGAGTTGCACTACGACCAGCGATCGATTCGACGCGAGACAGTCGAACGCATCGCGGGCCACCTGGAGACACTGCTCGAGAGCATCGTTCGCGACCCGTTCCAAAAAATAGCCAGTCTCGAAATTCTCAGGGACAGCCACCGCAACGAGCTATTCAAATCGTTAAGCGGACAAGTCGAGCCGATCCCACACACGTGCATTCACGAACTATTCGAACAGCAGGCGCGTGAGTGGCCGCAAACGATCGCCGTCACTTGTGAAGACGATTCGATCACTTACAAAGAACTCGACCAACGCGCAAATCAACTGGCGCACCGCCTCATCCGGCTGGGCGTTGGGCCGGAGATCGCTGTGGGCATCTGCCTGGCGCCATCGGTCGACCAACTCGTCGCAATTCTCGGCGTGCTTAAAGCCGGTGGCTTCTATGTGCCGCTTGATCCGGCCTATCCGCACGACAGACTGTCGTTCATTCTCAACGACACCGGCGCTGCTGTTCTTATTAGCGAGAGATCAATTGCGGACGAGATCTTCGACGACCAGGGGACTGCCCTCTTCATGGAAGAAGAGCGAGATGCTCTCGCCGCAGAGCCCACTTCAAAACCCGACAGCGCTGTCACACCTGGCAATCTCGCGTACGCGATTTACACGTCTGGCTCGACTGGCCAGCCCAAGGGCGTCGTGGTGTCGCATGCAAACCTGGTCCATTCGACAATCGCACGAACCGTTTACTACAAAGAGTCGCTAACCAAATACCTGCTGCTTTCTTCGTTCTCATTTGACAGTTCCGTTGCCGGTCTGTTCTGGACGCTTTGCAGTGGAGCGACATTATTGCTTCCTCCGGCGGATGCACGCCGCGACGTGCCGGCATTGGTCGACTTAATCGAGCGAAACCGCGTGTCGCACCTTCTGTGTTTGCCGTCGCTGCATTCACTGTTGCTCGACGCGGCTGAGCGCGAAAACCTCGCGTCACTCCGTTGCGTGATCGTCGCCGGTGAAGCCTGTCCGGTTGATCTACCGTCAAAACATCAGCGCGCAACCGATGCCTCGCTCTATAACGAGTATGGTCCAACTGAAGGAACTGTTTGGGCTACCGTATTTAAGATAGAACAAAACGGAAACCGTCAGATTCCTATCGGCGGCCCGATAGCGAACACGCAGATCTACATCCTTGACAACCAACTGCAACCCGTTCCATTCGGCGTCTCCGGGGAGCTATTTATCGGCGGCAGAGGGATCACGCGCGGCTATCTTAATCGTCCCTCGATAACAGCCGAGAAATTCCTGCCCGATCCGTTCAGCGGCGCCGATGGCTCAAGACTCTATCGCACCGGCGACAGAGTTCGCTGCCGGCCCAATGGCGACATCGATTTCCTCGGTCGCTTCGATCAGCAGGTGAAACTGCGCGGCTACCGTATCGAGTTGGGCGAAATCGAAGCAGTGCTGGCGAAACATCCACAGGTGCAGGAAACCGTCTGCCTCGTCGAGAAACTCGAGGAGAACGACGAGCGTCTACTCGCATTCGTCGTGCGCCGGCCGGTGGCTTCACAAGACGACCCGACGCTGAAGAAAGCAGATTTAGTGACGTATGCTCGCGAGCGGTTGCCGGAGTTCATGGTGCCTTCGAACTTCATCCTGCTCGAGAAGTTGCCGCTCCTGCCGAATGGAAAACTCAACCGGCGCGCGTTGCTCGAGTCAATCGATAGCGCGAAAGACCAGGAACGCGTCTTTGTCGCGCCCGCGACTCCGACTGAAGAACTGTTAGCCGAGATCTGGTCCGAAGTGTTGAAGACAGATCGCATCGGCATTCACGACAACTTCTTCGATCTCGGTGGCCATTCCTTTCTCGCGATCAAAGCTCACAGCCGCCTGTCAAAGACACTCGAGCGAGAGATACCGCTGCTCAAGTTGTTTGAATATCCGACGCTTCAAACGCTCGCGAGTTTTCTTGATCAGACTGAAGAGAAGACGGTGCCGGTGGCCCAAACCGAGGACTGGGCTGAAAAACGGCGACAAGCGATGATGGGCCAGCGACAGCCACGAAATTAAGACGTATCTCTGCGGTCCTCTGCGTATCTCTGCGATCTGCGTTAAAACGCTGGATCAAACGCAGAGATCACAAAGGACGCAGAGAACGCAGAGAAAAACCAAAATGGACAGTTACGCTATTGCCATCGTCGGTATGGACGGCCGCTTTCCGGGCGCCAGAAACACGCGCGAGTTCTGGCAGAACCTGCGGCACGGCGTCGAGAGCATAAGTTTCTTTGCCGACGACGAGTTGGAGCAGCCCGTTACGCCGGAGCTTCTGAGCAATCCGAATTTCGTCAAAGCCAAAGGGATTCTTGACGATATCGATCTCTTCGACGCGTCGTTTTTCAACATCACTCCGCGCGAAGCGCAGTGGATGGACCCGCAGCAGCGGCTGTTTCTCGAATGTGCATGGTCTGCGATCGAGGATGCAGGCTACAACGTGACGACCTATCCGGGACCGATCGCGGTGTACGCCGGAGTGAACACGAATTCTTATTTCCTGACGCGGCTCGGCGAACTGCTTAGTGGCCCAGGTGCAGACTCGTTTCAGATTCATCTCGCGAACGAGAAGGATCACCTGGCGACACGCGTGTCTTACAAACTGAACCTGCGTGGCGAGAGCGTAACGATTCAGACTTCGTGCTCGACGTCTCTCGTCGCGGTCCACTTTGCTTGCCAGAGTCTTCTGACGGGTCAATGCGACATGGCGCTCGCGGGTGGTGTTTCGATCAGAGTGCCGCAGAAGACGGGTTACACATACTCGCCGGGAATGATCTCGTCACCTGACGGTCACTGCCGTGCGTTCGATCACAAGGCTCAAGGCACGCTGCCCGGCAACGGTGTTGGAATCGTGGTGCTGAAGCGACTCTCGGACGCGCTCGCAGACGGTGACAATATTTACGCCGCGATCAAAGGCTCCGCCATCAACAATGACGGTCATCTCAAGATGGGTTACACGGCGCCGAGTATCGACGGTCAGGCCGACGTGATCGCGAAGGCTTTAGCGATGGCGGCGATCGATCCAGACAGTCTGACCTTCATCGAAGGACATGGTACGGGCACGCCGATCGGCGATCCGATCGAAGTCGAGGCGTTGAGCAGGGTGTTTCGCAGGCGGACAAGCCGCAAAGGTTTTTGCGCTCTCGGTTCGGTGAAGACGAACATCGGTCACCTCGATACGGCGTCAGGAGTCGCAGGTTTGATCAAGGCCAGCCTGGCGATCAAGCATCGTGAGATACCTCCGACGCTGCATTTCGAGAAGCCGAATCCAGCGCTCGATCTCGACAACACTCCGTTCTACGTCAACAACACGCTCGTCACGCGGAAGACGGGTCCAACACCTTTCCGCGCCGCGGTCAGTTCGTTTGGCTTGGGTGGCACCAACGCTCACGTCGTGTTGGAAGAAGTTTCTGAGACGCAGTCTGATAACAGCCGCCGGCCGGTTCAGCTAGTGACGTTTTCAGCGCGCACGCCGGGAGCGCTCGACGCGAATGGTTCTGCGATCGCGGATTATCTCGAGAAGAACGCGGATGTCGATCTTGCGGATTTCGCATTTACGCGAAACGTCGGCAGGCAAGCGATGCTGCAACGGCGATTTGCGGTGGGCCACGACGCGCCAGAGTTAATCAAGGCGCTGCGTTCGGCGAAAGCGGCGAAGGTGAGCAGCGACGCGCGATCCGCGCAAAACAAACCGATATTTTTCATGTTTCCGGGGCAGGGAAGTCAGCACGCGGGAATGGCGCGAGGGCTGTATGAATCCGAGCCGGAGTTTCGTAAGCATTTCGATGAATGCGCGAACATACTGAAGCAAGCGCGCGATCTCAATATCGCTGAGTTGATATATGGTGATGCGCATTCAGAGACGATCGCGCAACTGGAGTTCGCACTGCCCGCGTTGTTCGCCGTCGAATATGCGCTGGCGCGACTGTGGATGCACTGGGGCGTCCGGCCGTCGGGATTGATCGGACATAGTTACGGAGAGTTTGTAGCGGCAGCGCTCGCAGGTATGTTCACGTTGCATGACGCAGTCTGTCTCGCTGCGGATCGTGGACGGTTGATGCAGAAGCTTCCGCGTGGCGCGATGTTGTCCGTGCGGTTGCCGGAAGCTGAAGCGCGAACTGTGTTGGCGGGAGAGTTGTCGATTGCGTCGGTCAATAGCAGCGTGAGCTCGGTGATCTCCGGTCCGTGCGAAGAGATTGAAGCACTCGAACGCGTGCTCGCCGACAGAAAGATTGGTTCACGCCGCCTGCCGGTGCCGTTTGCATATCATTCATCGGTTATCGATTCGATCCTGCCGGAGTATGAAGCGATGATCGAACGCGTCGCGATTCAGGATCCGTCCATTCCTCTCATGTCGAATCTCACCGGAACATGGATCGAGCCGGGACAGGCGACCAGCGCGAGCTACTGGATGGACCAGGTGCGCCAGACGGTTCAATTCGCGCGCGGTCTAGACACGTTGCTGAACGGTCGCACAGGCTTCCTCCTCGAAGTCGGACCGAACCAGGTGCTGACGACGATGGCCAGACAGCATCTCGGCCGGCAGAGCGACACGTTGGCTTTTGCTTCGTTACCGAGTCAGCAGACCGAGTTGGACCATTCCACGCTCCTGGCAAGCCTGGGAAATCTCTGGGTGAACGGGTTCGAACCCGACTGGAACAACTTCTACGCGTACGAGCGCCGCCGCCGTGTGCCCACGCCGACGTATCCGTTTGAACGAAAGCGTTACTGGGTGGACATGAGTGTCGAGGCTGCCGCTGTCGCGAAGACTGAAGCGCCTGTGATCGAACAAGCGCAGCCGGTGAGCGATTATGCAGTGCAGCGAGATGAAATGGAGCAGTCGTACATCGCTCCGCGCAATGCGATCGAAGAGGGACTCGCGAAGATCTGGGCTGAAATACTCGGTATGCAGGGCATCGGCATCCACGACAACTACTTCGAGCTCGGCGGCGATTCTCTGCTCGCGACGCAGATGTTTTCTCGCATCAGGCAAGCGTTCTCGGTCGATATCTCTCTCGAAAAGGTTCTGTTCAATCAAACCATCGGCGAGCTCGCACGCGAGATTTATAAAGAGCTCATGCCTGATGGCGGTGATTACGAGTCGTTTACTTCACTCGACGAAAAGATTCGCGAGCGGAAAGCGCAGTTCGAGCCTACGTCGATCGCGCGCGTCGAACGCACCGGCGAACTTCCGCTCTCATTCGCGCAGGAACAACTCTGGTTGATACACCAGGTAAATCCGGAGAGTGCTGCTTACAACCTGCCTTCAGCGGTGCGGCTCAAAGGTGCGTTGGACGTTCAAGCGTTGCAGAAGAGTATTGGCGAAGTGATCCGCCGGCACGAGATTCTGCGGACCAGGTTTTCCGAAGTCGACGGACGCGCCACGCAGATCATCGATCCGCCAGGTCCAATCCAGTTGTCGGTGGTCGAATTGAGCGAGATGGACGCGGAACGGCGCGAAGCAGAGGCCGGCAGAATCGTGACTGAAGATGCGCGTCTTCCGTTCGACCTCGCACACGGCCTTGCGATGCGCACGTTCCTGTTGCGGCTGGGCGAAGAGGATCACGTGATTCTTCTCAACGTGCATCACATCGCGTCCGACGCATGGTCCACCGGCATCTTCATTCAGGAGATCGCCACGCTGTATGAGATCTTCAGGCGCGGCGAGGAGTCTCCGCTGCCTCCGCTGCCGATTCAATACGCAGATTACGCCTACTGGCAGAGAAATTATTTGCAGGGAGAAAAACTCGAGTCGCTGGTCGGTTACTGGAAACAACAGCTCAGTGGAGCCTCGCACGTGCTGAAGATGGCGACGGACCGTCCGCGTCCGGACGTGCAGACGCTTCGCGGTGCGCACAAATCCTTCAACTTGCCACGTGAACTGTCTGAGTCGCTTCGCATATTGAGCCGGAATGAAGGCGCGACGCTGTTTATGACGCTGCTGTCGGCGTTTCAGACGTTGCTCTTCCGTTACTCGCATCAGGACGACTTCTGTGTGGGCGTTCCGATTGCCGGCCGCAGTCTGAAAGAGACGGAAGGATTGATTGGTTGCTTCATCAATAATCTCGTGCTGCGTGCGAGGATGTCGCGCGACATGAAGTTCCGCGAGCTCTTAGCGAAGACTCGTGAAGCGACGCTCGGCGCGTTCGCTCACCAGGAGTTGCCGTTTGCGAAGGTCGTCGAAGCGGTGCAGCCCGAACGCAGCTTGAGTCATTCGCCGCTGTTTCAAGTCATCTTCGATTTCCGCAGCACGCCACGCGAGCAGTCGCAGGAATTGCCCGAGCTTTCGCTGAGCTCGATGGGATCGGAAATGGGAACCGCCAAGCTCGATCTCGTGCTCGACATCTGGGACGCGGGCGCGGCGATAGTGGGCTCGATGGAATATAACAGCGACCTGTTTGACGACTCGACGATCGCGTTGATGTTGGGTCGTTTTGAAGCGCTCCTGCGTAGCATCGTTCAACAACCTGACGCGCGATTGAGCGCGCTCGCGATTCACACGGACGCAGAAAAACAGGATCGGATCATGATGGAGACCGAACGCGAGTCCTCGAGCCGCAAGCGCCTGCTCACCATCAAACCCAAACCCGTCCAATTGCCTGATATGGCGAGCGTATAAAAAATTCTCACGCAAAGGCGCAAAGCGCTATCGCGTTTCCAAAGGACTTCTTTGCGCCTTTGCGTCTTTGCGTGAGAAATCGGTTTTATTTATGGCACTGACAAGTCTTCGCGACATTAGACCACAGCGTGTTCGTCTCGGTGATCAACCACTCGTGACGAAGGACGGAGGAA
>DATNCH010000242.1:0-11820 GCA_035571655.1 Pyrinomonadaceae bacterium | reverse complement strand
CAGCACTTCGTAAAGTCCGATTCGGCCTTTGTAACCGGTATGGTTACAGGTCGAACATCCCTTGCCCTTGTAAGTCTTGAGCGACTTCGCTTAGTCATTCTTGAAGCCGACTTCGATCAGTGCTTCGGAGGGCGTTGAATGTTCCTGTTTGCAGTCCTTACAAATACGACGAATCAGACGTTGGGCCTGGATGAGGTTTACGCTAGTGGCGACAAGGAAGGGTTCGATGCCCATGTTCATCAGGCGGGAAATGGTTGAGGGAGCATCGTTGGTGTGCAGGGTAGAGAGAACGAGGTGACCGGTGAGCGCGGCTTTGATGGCGATTTCAGCCGTTTCAAAGTCACGAACCTCACCGACAAGAACGATGTTGGGATCCTGGCGAAGGAAAGACCTGAGCGCGGCGGCGAAGTTCAAACCGATCTGCTCTTTCATCTGCACCTGGTTGATACCCGGAAGGTTGAACTCGACCGGATCTTCGGCGGTCATGATGTTGGTGTCGACCGTGTTCAACGACTGGAGTGCAGAGTAGAGCGTGTTTGTTTTACCACTTCCTGTTGGACCAGTGACGAGCACCATTCCGTACGGCTTGGAAATGTTTCTCTTGAACTTCGTCAGCGACTCAGCTTCAAAACCGAGTTTGGTCATGTCGAGCATGAGGTTCTGTTTGTCGAGTAAACGAAGCACCACTTTTTCGCCAAACAGAGTGGGAAGAGTGGAGACGCGGAAGTCGAGCTCCCGCGAACGAGAGTCGACTTTGACTTTGATCTTGATGCGCCCGTCCTGAGGCAGACGTTTTTCGGAGATGTCGAGTTTCGACATGATCTTGACGCGAGAGATCAAAGCATCGCGCATTTTTAAAGGCGGGTGCATCACGTCGTAGAGCACGCCGTCAATGCGAAACCTGATGCGCAGCTCTTTTTCATAAGGTTCGACGTGAATGTCGGAAGCGCCGCGACGCAGAGCGTCGACGAGAAGCACATTGACGAGACGCACGACGGGTGCGTCTTCACTCATGCGCGAGAGGGTTGAGAGATCGATCTCCTCGTTGTCTTCAAGTACTTCGACGTCCTCAGCCTGTCCTGTTTCGAAGTCGATACTGTCCAGCGAAACAAGATCGGCGTGAGTGATTCCCCCGCCGTTGTTCGAGTTCTTCGGGAGGTGGGAAACTTCCTCGACGGTAGCTGAAGCGAGTTCGATCTCGCGGGAAGTGCCGTAATACTTTGCAATCGCCTGCTGCACACTGCCTTCAGCGACGACTACGGGTTCGACGTTCAAGCCGGTCATGAACTTGACGTCGTCCATGGCGAAGACGTTGGTCGGATCAACCATCGCCAGGGTGAGAGTTGCGCCAACGCGAGAGAGTGGCAAAACGGAATGTTTTTGTGCGACTTCCTGAGGGATGAGGCTTAATACGGATGGGTCGATGTTGAAGAGGTCCAGGTTGACTGAAGGAATGCCGTACTGCCTGGACAGGACGGCCGTAATCATGTCGTCGCTGATGAGCCCGAGTTTGACGAGATTGAAGCCGAGTCGACCACCGTGTTCGCGTTGGTAGTCGAGTGCCTCTCGCAAGTGTTGAGGGCTGATTAAATTTTCGCGTACCAGAATTTCGCCTAATTTGGCTGACATTTGTGCCCTGAAACTATCGGGAGTTGGGTAGATCCCCGAGACCTGGAAGATTGGAGGCGCCGATTCGGCGCGAGGCATGACCGCTTTGTGTCCACTCAACGACGCGTGGTTAACATCGTTGTGCGTTCATAGTACAGTTTGAACACTAAGAGTGTCAATGAGGATTTCCAGCGGAATTGGTAGGGAAATTAACAGAATCGAGGACGCGGAGACCGGGGAGAGACACGGAGACGCGGTGACATGAATTGCCGCGTCTCCGTGTCTCCCTGTTCTCCGTGTCTCCTTGTACCTACGGGCGCCGCCTGGGGGCGGGTTTGGTCTTTTCCGGAGTTACGTTCTCGGTGCTTTTCAACTCCGTCAGGATTGCCTTCGCATCGGCTTTCAGCGGATTCGTATCGGGTGCTGTGTCCACGAAGCGCTGTAGATAATTAGCAGCTTCCTGGAACTTCGCCTTGTCGCCACTCGCGTAAACCGCCAATCCGGCGCCCAGGTTCGCTTCGGGATTGTCTGGTTGCGTCGCCAGGATCGCCTTAAACTCCTCGAGTGCTTTGTCGGGCGCACCCGCGTCGAACAGCATCTGCGCCATATCTAACTGCGCCTTCGCCTTTTTCGCCGGGTCAGTCTCTACCGCGATGTAGTCCTTGAACGCTGCCATGCCTGCTTCCGCCTGCGATTGGTCGGCCTTGGTGACGAACAGTCGCATTGCTTCCGCATTTGTGACCATCGCCGCGTACTTATTCGCGGTGTATCGCTGGAGCTCTGTGGGATCGGTCGGGACTGGCGTGGCCTTGAGCAGCGTCACTGCCTTGCTTGCGGCTTCTGCGGAAGCTTTGAAGTCATCCTTCGCAGCTTGAAGCGCTGCGGTCTTAGCCGCGTCATCAAGACCCTTCGACGTAATGGCTAAATTAAAGCGCTCGACCCCGCGTGCCTTCAATGCCACTGCTTTGTTAGTGAGAATCGCAGGCTGTTCCGCATCCGCGGCCAGGCCTTCATCAAACGCAGCTACGGCGGCGGTGTACTTCTGAATCGCCTCCTCGGAGTTCTTGGCCTTGCTGGCGACACCGGCTGCGGCCAACGCTTCGTTTCCGGCCTTGAAAGTACGCTGGATGACCTCGTTGGCTGCGGTGATCTTTTTGTTTGCAGCCTCGATCTCTTCGTTCTTTTTCCTCAGCTCTTCAAGTTTGGCTTTATCTGCCGCGCTGGGAGCGCTCGACGAACCGCCACCGCCACCGCCGCCGCTCGGAGCTGCC
Organism: Pyrinomonadaceae bacterium; assembly: GCA_035571655.1. GTDB lineage: Bacteria > Acidobacteriota > Blastocatellia > Pyrinomonadales > Pyrinomonadaceae > PSRF01. Next base: position 8,941 of record DATNCH010000242.1, on the reverse strand, counting down.
GTGGGTGAACCACCGCCTCCCGCCTTGATCTCTTCAAGCGTAAATCTCTTGCCGGCGCCGGGCTTCAGAGTTAGCTGGACCGGAATGTCACGGCCGGCTTTCACACCACCCACCCAGCTCGGCGCTGCGCTTGGATGGCTCGCAGCCACGGTGTAAGTGCCGACGAACGGCAGTCCCGCAAATACGAATTCACCTTTCTTGTTTGTCTTGGTGTTGTATTTGCTGGCTATGTCAGTTCTGAAAACGTCGATTTGGGCATCAGCAAGGGGAACCTTTTGGCCATCTGCCTGTTCCATCATCACCACACCACGAAGTTCTCCCACCTGCGCGAAAGTGGTCATTGATGCGGCGGCAACAAGAATCATCACCGCCACCGCTCCATAAAAGTATTTGCCAATCATTGAAAGATTCCTCCGTCGTGTGTCGAGACGTAGCTTGTCGAGGCTCGTACGATGCAGCGACACGATTTTCTGGTTGTAATAAGCCAACTTAGAGTGCCCTAAACTTAATAAGCAAAACGACTGCTGTCAAGCACCGTAGGGAATGGGATCGGGCACTCCAGCCTCGCGAAATGCGCGCAGGCGCAGCGCACACGAATCGCACCTGCCACAAGCCAATTCGGATTCCTGATAGCACGACCAGGTCAGGTGCAGCGGAGCGCCCAAATCCAAGCCTTTTTGCACGATCTCCGATTTTTTCAGATAGATGACCGGAGTTCTGATGGTGATGCGTGTCTCGGGTTTTGTACCGAGATCAATGACGTTTTGAAACGCGTCGTAAAACTCAGGACGGCAGTCGGGATACCCCGACGAATCTTCGGCGACTGCTCCTATATAGATCGCGGATGCGCCGATCACTTCGCCCCAACTCACGGCAGCGGCGAGCAGATGACTGTTGCGGAACGGGACGTAACTGGTCGGAATTACAGACGAAGCGAGATTTGCATTGGTAACCGGAATGGCTTCGTCTGTCAGTGATGAACCGCCGATTCGAGCGAGCTGTTCCAGCGAGATTGCCAGGCGCAGATCGACGTGAAAGTGATCTGCGAGGGCTTCGAAAGACTCTCGTTCGCGTTGTTCAGTGCGTTGGCCATACGAGACGTGAAGAAACGCAAGCTCGTCGTTTTCCTGTTGCGCGATCGCGGCGGTGACGCAGGAGTCCATGCCGCCCGAGACGAGACAGATCGCGAGCTGTGGTCCATCGGTCTCTTCAGCTTCAAGAACCTGAGTTGCGATCTCTTCAGAGCCGCCCATTACACGCCTCGCACTTCCGGGCCCCAGATGTATTTGTGCAGTTGCAACTGCATCCGTACGTTCAAGCCACTGCCGGCGATCCAGTTCGCCACCTGTTCGAGATTTACTTGTCCCCACACGGGAGAGATCAGGATCGCGTTTGTTCGAGTTTCCAGATCGTGCTCCTTTATTACTTTCTTCGCATACTCCCAATCAGCTTCATCTGCGATCACGAATTTGACCTCGTCTTTGTCTGCTCGCAAACGTTCGAGATTTGACCAGTCATTCCGTGGTTCTTCGGCAGAGGCTGGACACTTGACGTCGAGGATGACTTTCGCGCGCGGATCGAGACTCGCTGTGGAGACATAATTTCCGGTTTCGACGAGCACTTCGAAACCGTCGTCGCACAGACGTTTGATTAGCGTGAAAGCCTCTTTTTGCGCGAGCGGTTCGCCGCCGGTGACTTCGACCAGCCTGCAACCGAACGCGTTGACCTGGGCCATGATGCTGTCGATTGAGTAGTGTTCACCGCCTGTGAAGGTGTACTCGCTGTCGCACCAGACGCAGCGCATCGGGCAGCCCGTCAAGCGCACGAACGTGCACGGCCGTCCCGCATGGGTCGACTCCCCCTGGATCGAACGAAAGATTTCCGTGACGCGCAGCATGTGGTTTCAACGTAGCTTACCATGGTTGGATGCGGTCCTCATCACCCGGCGATCTTGTTGGAAGAGTCTCACTCGTCCCCCGGCGATCTTGTTGGAAGAGTCTCACTCGTCACCCGGCGATCTTGTTGGAAGAGGTCAGTACCGTAACGCGGTAGCGTCGGGTCTGCTACGCATCTAACGGTCGTGTGAGCGACGCAGACCCGACGCTACCGCGTTACGGTACTGACCGCATCCAAGTAAAGGGCGTGGTAGGATTAGGCGCAATTGTCGAGACTTTCCGTGGAATCTGAGCTCAAAACGTTACTGAACGACGGCGCCGCGCGGCTGCTTGCCCGCGCGAGTGATAGCCGTTCGCTCAGCCGCGAGTCTGTGGTGCCGCGAATCTCCACCGCTGTCGAAAAGTATCTCCTCCGCAACGATCCAAACACACCCCACGACGACATCGCCAAGTTCATCGACGAGATGCAGGCCGACGATCTGTGTTTGATCATCGCCTGCGAACGTGGCGACGAAAGTGCCTGGACAGATCTCGTCGACCGGTTCACACCGACAATCCGTTCCGCCGCCAGATCTGCAAGTGCAAACGAAGACGCAGCCAAAGATCTTTCGCAGTCGATCTGGGCGGAACTCTACGGCCTTCGCACGCGCGAAGATGGAACGCCCGCCAGTAAGCTCGCTTATTACTCCGGTCGCGGCTCACTGGCCGGCTGGCTTCGCGCAGTGGTGGCCCAACTCGCCGTCGATGTCTTCCGCAAGCAATCCAGGTTGGTCCAAACAGAAGAAGACGCCGACCTCGACAGGCTTGCGCGCGACGCGCAGGTCGTTGAAGGCCAGGCGGTGCTTGTGGGAATACCAAACCCGGAGCAGTCGATGTCTAACCGGCTCGCGCAAGCCGACATGCAGCAAGCCTTGAATAAATCTGTGCAGGAGCTCGCCGCCGAAGATCGTTTGCTGGTGAAACTCTACTACTTCGACAACCTGCGCCTGCGTGAAGCCGGTGCTGTCCTGGGTGTTCACGAAGCGACCGCGAGCCGCCGTCTCACGCGGATTCAAACCGACTTGCGCAAACGCGTCACAAAGATCCTGATCGATGAACGTGGCTGGACACAGGCTGAAACGGAACGGTCATTTGCGGAGGTGGCGCAACATTTGGACACTGATTTGGAGGCGCTTTTGAGTAAAGAAGGAGTTTCGTGAGCGGTTGCCTGCAAGGTATGGGGCGGGATACGTTCTTAATTAGGCAGAGTTTTGATTTGAAATGAGACAGGAAACAAACAACGAGATTGATCTGCTGCTGCGACGGTTGAGCCGCAGGCACGGCGCCACTGCGCCCGACGGCGATTTGCACGAGCAGCATCTCGATGCAGATGAGCTCAACTCGTATGCGGAGAACGCATTGCCCCGAGCGGCGCGGGCGCGTTACACCGAACACCTGGCCGAGTGTTCGAGGTGTCGAGAACTCGTCGTACAACTGAGTTCAGCGGCTGGCGTCGTTGTCGCTGAGGAGCCTTCGCGGGCTTTAGCGCGATCGGGGCTGAGTAAGTTTTTGGCGAGTCTGTTCTCGCCGATGGTTTTGCGTTATGCGGTTCCGGCAATGGGACTGATCGTAGTCGCCTTGATCGGGTTTACGGTTTTCCGGCGCCAGCAACCAACCGCCAGGTCCGTGACATCGGGAGGGGTTAACACACAGGAAGTTGCACAAGAGACAAAGCCGCCGGCAGGCTTCATCAATAAGTTTGATAGCCAGGAGAAATCCAGATCCGTGTCGCCTACACCGGAGCCTCCGCGCCGGGAGCGAAATGAAGCGGAAGCGCCTGCGCCAACGGCGGCGGTGGCGAGCACACCTGTAGACGCAAATAAGGAAGCGCCGGCTGCGAAGACGGAGTCGACAGCGGTAGCGAGCGCGGCTCCCGCGCCCGCCGCTCCAAAGCCGGCAGAGACATCTGACGAAGTTCGAAAACAAGAGCCCGGAGAACAGAAAAAACTAGCGCAGGACAAGGCCGCAGCGACACCACAAGCCGACAGAGAAACAGACTTTCAAGCGGGGGCTATAGCTCCGGCAGGCGTAGCCTCAACTCGTCGTCCTGCGAAGCGACAGGACGCGGCGCAAAACCGCGCTGCCGAGCCTATGCCTCTACTCAGGGACAAAGATAGCGACGACGCGGAAACTCGCACCGCTGCCGGTCGTCGTTTTCGGAAGGAGCGCGGTATCTGGATCGATACTGCTTATGCTGGTGGTGCAACCACTGACCTCGCGCGCGGCTCCGAGCAGTACCGTGCCCTGGTCGCGGACGAGCCCGAAATCAAAAAGATCGCCGACCAACTCGACGGCCAAATCGTCGTTGTTTGGAAAGGCCGCGCATATCGCATCAAGTAAGGCCACAAAGAGGCGCAAAAAGGACAAAATGAGTTAAAGTTAGACCATGCACAAAAGTCTAACGCTGCTTCTGCTTGCTGCAAGCCTGAACGTTGTCGCCGCTCAAACTCCGAGAAGATCTCCAGCCGCTCGCAATCGCACAATCGCAAACATCGTGCGTGAAATCGATGCGCGGAATGTAGAGGCGACCATCCGCAAGCTCGTTTCGTTTGGCACACGCAACACGCTGTCAGAACAGAACGATCCGAAACGCGGCATCGGCGCCGCACGCGACTGGCTGTACGCTGAATTCCTGAAAGCGGCTGAAGCCTCGAACGGTCGTATGACCGTCGAGAAACAAGCCTACGAGCAACAGAAAGCGCAACGCGTACCGCAGCCGACGATCGTTGCGAACGTTGTCGCCACGCTCAAGGGTTCGCAACCTGAATCAGCGGATCGGATCTATGTCGTGAGTGGTCACTACGATTCGATGTGCAACACTCCGATAGACGCGAGGTGCGACGCGCCCGGAGCGAACGACGACGCTTCGGGAACTGCGGCGGTGCTCGAGATGGCGCGCGTCATGGCCAGGTATGAGTTTGACGCGACGATCGTTTTCACGGCCGTCGCCGGTGAAGAGCAGAGCCTGCTCGGTTCTACGCATTTTGCTGAACAGGCAAAACAGAAGAACTGGAACGTAGACGCGATGTTCACGAACGACATCATCGGCAACACGCTCGGCGGGAACGGCGTGAGAGATCGAGGCAGGGTGCGAGTGTTCTCCGAAGGCGTGCCGTCGGACGAAACGCCGGCAGAAGCAAACACGCGGCGTAGTGTTGGTGGTGAGAACGACTCGCCTTCGAGACAGTTAGCGCGCTTCATCAAAGAGACGAGCGACGCGTTTGTGCCGCAGCTTAAAGTGATGCTTGTGTATCGGCGCGATCGGTACGGGCGTGGTGGCGATCACATTCCGTTTTTGGAACGTGGTTATCCGGCGGTGCGATTCACGGAAGTAAACGAAGAGTTTCGGCACCAGCATCAGAACGTGCGTGTTGAGAATGGGGTTCAGTTTGGAGACCTGCCGCAGTTTGTCGACTTCGCGTACGTGGCGAACGTCGCGCGTGTGAATGCGGCTTCGCTGGCGATGCTTGCATTGGCGCCGTCGAGACCGAAAGGCGTGACGCTTCTCTCGGTGCGTTTATCGACGGACACCGAGTTGAAATGGGAAGCGAACAAGGAGCCCGATCTCGCGGGATACGAGATAGTTTGGCGCGACACGACCGCGCCCGTGTGGACAAATTCGAAAGCGGTTGGAAACGTGACTTCGTTCGTGATGAAAGGGATGTCGAAGGATAATTATTTCTTCGGCGTGAGGGCGATCGACCGTGATGGGAACCGCAGCCCCGTGGTTTACCCGAAGCCGCAGACAAGACCGCAGTCAGCCACGCCCAGCTCGAGCTCGCAATAATTGGACAGGATTTACATGATTCTGTTCAGCCAAGCGGCCGGGTGCCGCGTCTAATCGACATGAAAATAGTTCTGGTAATCGCCTTATCGTTATCAATCGTCGCGCCCCCGGTCGCCGCCCAAAAGTCCGCAAAACCGCATGCACTCAGCCAGGAACAGCGCATTGTCCACGTCCTGAACCGGCTTGGCTTCGGAGCGCGTCCGGGCGACGTCGAACGCGTGAAGGCCATGGGTCTGGAGAACTACATCAAGCAGCAACTCAATCCCGAGAAGATCCCCGACACCGTCGCCGAGAATAAGATCAAAGACCTGACGGTCCTGAATATGCCGGCCGCGGAGCTGTACGCAAAGTACCCACAGCCAGGACAGCTTCTGCGGCAACTCCGAGCGCGTGGCATGTTGCCCGAAGGCGCCCCCGCGCCCGAGAACAATCAGACTCCGCCCGCCGGCAATCCACTCGACAACGAAAAATACCGCGAGGTGATTCAGAAATATTATCGCGAGAACGGATTGCAGCGTCCGCAACAGATCATCGCGGAGTTGCAGGCTTCGAGAATTCTGCGCGCGGTCTACAGCGAGCGGCAGTTGCAGGAAGTGATGGTCGACTTTTGGACCAATCACTTCAACGTCTTCGCGGGCAAAGGCGCCGATCGCTGGCTGCTCCCGGCTTACGATCGCGACACCATTCGTCCGCATGCGATGGGGAAATTCTCGGCGTTGTTGCAGGCGACCGCGCAGAGTCCTGCGATGCTCTTTTATCTCGACAACTTTCAAAGCGTGAGTCCGAACGCGATGCAAAGAGCACGCGGACCGCAGCAGCAGCGTCGCGGCATCAACGAAAACTACGCGCGCGAATTGATGGAGTTGCATACGCTCGGCGTCGACGGCGGTTACACGCAGAAAGACGTGCAGGAAGTAGCTCGTTGCTTTACAGGTTGGACCATCTTTCAACCGCGCGGCGGCGTCGCGGCCGTAAACGCGATGATGGGTGAAGCCGGACGGCGAAATGCCGGGACGTTCTTCTTCAACGCCCGCACACACGACGACGGCGAGAAAACTGTGTTGGGTCAAAAGATTCCCGCCGGTGGCGGATTCAAGGACGGCCTTACGGTGCTCGATATCCTGGCGCGTCACCCGTCGACGGCGAAGTTCATCGCAACAAAACTGGTGCGCCATTTCGTCTCCGATAATCCTCCGCCCGCCCTGGTCGATCGCGTAGCAAAGACGTTCACAAAGACGGACGGCGATATCCGCGAAACGCTCGAGGCCATCTTCTTCTCCGACGAGTTCAACTCTTCCACCGCTTACCGCGCGAAGATCAAGCGGCCGTTTGAATTGGTTGTCAGCGCGATCAGAACGCTCGGCGCCGACACAAACGGCGGCCCGGGAACTCACCAGTGGCTCGCGCGCATGGGCGAGCCGCTCTATGGATTTCAAACACCAAACGGCTACTCCGACACCGCCGAGAGTTGGGTCAACACTGGTGGCTTGCTCGAGCGCATGAACTTCGGATTGGCCCTCGCCGGCAATCGCGTTCAGGGGACGCAAGTCGACCTCTCGAAGTTGACCGCGAACGAGACGAGTCAGGCGAAGGTGTTGGACCAATCCTTGAAGACGATCCTTGCAGGTGAAATGTCCGCGGCGACGAGAGAGACGTTGCTGAAGCAGTTGGACCAGTCGGATCCGGTCACCAAGGTGGTCGGATTAATTCTCGGAACGCCGGAGTTTCAGAGGCAGTAGTTATGAATCGCAGATACTTTCTTAAATCAAGTGGCATCGCTTTGGCGAGCGTTGGTATGTCGCTTTCAGCGCCCTCGTTTCTCGAGCGCGTTGTGTTCGGTAGCACGCCTTCGAGCGGCAAACGAAAGACGTTGATCGCGATCTTTCAGCGCGGCGCAGTCGACGGGCTCAACATGGTCGTGCCGTTTGGCGAATCGAGCTATTACGATTTGCGCCCGTCGATATCGATTTCGAAACCATCGCCGGGCAATGCTGAAGCGGCGATCGATCTCGACGGTTTCTTCGGATTGCACCCATCGATGAGCGCATTCAAATCGCTCTGGGATTCGAAGCGCATGGGCGTAATTCACGCGTCGGGATCACCCGACAATAGTCGTTCACACTTCGACGCACAGGACTACATGGAGTCGGCCACCCCCGGAGTGAAGTCGACGAAAGACGGCTGGTTGAATCGTTACCTGCAGAGTAAAAACGATCCTGATGCCTCGTCATTTCGCGCAGTGTCGATGACGACTAACATGCCTCGTGTGCTGCAAGGACCTGCGCCGGTCGTGGCGATGGCTAGACTGTCAGACTTCGCGATTCGCGCGGGCAAGTCGTCGGCAAATGTGCAAGGCGGTTTCGAAGCGCTCTACGCGCAGAAGAGCGATGATGTGCTGGCCGGAATGGGTCGAGAGACCTTCGAAGCGGTCAACTATTTGAAGAAAGCGAATCCCGCGCAGTACCAACCGGAAAATGGCGCGCAGTATCCCCGCAGTCCGTTTGGAAATTCGTTGTTACAGATCGCGCAGCTCATCAAAGCGAGTGTGGGCCTGGAGGTTGCTTTTACAGATCTGCAAGGTTGGGACACGCACGCTAACCAGGGCAACTCGCGCGGTCAGCTTGCGAATAACTTGCAACAGTTCAGCTCCGGAATCGGCGCGCTATACCAGGACCTGGGCCAACGAATGGACGACGTCGTGATCCTGACGATGTCAGAATTTGGTCGCACGGTTCGCGAGAATGGAAATCGCGGGACGGACCACGGTCACGCGAACGCGATGTTCGTGATGGGTAACAGTGTGCGCGGTGGAAAAGTCTACGGGCGCTGGCCCGGACTAAAGAACGATCAGCTTTACGAAGAACGCGATCTCGCTTTGACGACTGACTTCCGTGACGTGTTCGGCGAGATCGCCACGCGTCACCTCGGAACGAAAAATTCTAACTCCCTATTCCCGGGCTACTCGTTGGACCAGTCGAAGTTCAAAAACTTCCTTGTGTGATTTTTGTGCCTTTTTGTGGCCCTACCAGCGTAGGCTGCCAAAGCGATTGATCAGGTACAGCATGAGTCCCGCGATCACGGACACAGTCACCGCCAGCGTGAACGCCTCATTATCACGTCCCGCCTGCACTGCATCGTAGATCGCAACCGAGGCGGTCTGCGTTTTTCCGGGAATGTTTCCGGCGATCATGATCGTCACTCCAAAGTCGCCGAGCGCACG
>DATNCH010000241.1:0-17522 GCA_035571655.1 Pyrinomonadaceae bacterium | reverse complement strand
GGAGATCTCAAACTTTTCCACAGCTCGCGATTGTGCCTCGACTCTCGCGTGTCTGCGGCAACTCGGTGTCTCGATTCAACATACCGAGGGTAAACTGATCGTGCCCGGGAATCAGGAACTGGTTACACCCGGCGAACCGCTGGACTGCGGAAACAGCGGTTCAACTCTCCGAATCCTCACGTGCGTCCTGGCGGGACATGACTTCAGCGCCGTGCTTGTCGGAGACGAGTCACTGAGCTCGCGCCCGATGAAACGAATTATCGAGCCGCTGGAATTGATGGGTGCGCAGATTGAAGCCACTGATGGGAAGGCGCCGCTTAAAGTTCGTGGCTCGGATAAATTGAGTCCGATCACATACAAACTTCCCGTCGCGAGCGCGCAAGTGAAATCCGCAATCCTTTTCGCCGCACTCAAGGCCGAAGGTCGAACGACCGTAATCGAAACCACACAGTCGCGCGATCACACCGAGCGCCTCTTCAACGGTTTCGGCGTGCCCGTGACGACTACGTCCGATCTCGCAGTGACAATTGACGGTCCCGCACGGTTTACAGGTGGCGCGATCACGATTCCCGGCGACGTCTCTTCAGCGGCGTATTTCGTCGCTGCAGCCATGCTCTTACCCGGTTCCGAACTTTCGATTGAAGGCGTAGGTTTAAATCCAACGCGCGCGGCTTTTCTTTCAGTGCTCAGCTCCTGGGGCGCCGATATCTCAACGACCGACGTTAAAACAGATCGCAACGAGCCATACGGAACGATCGACGTGCGTGGTGGAATCGCGCGCGTACCCAACGAAGCTGAGCGAACGTTGAATCAATCACTCATTCCGTCTTTGATCGACGAACTGCCGCTGCTGGCTGTCGTGGGTTCACAGATCTCCGGCGGCATCCGAATACAGGATGCGAGCGAGTTACGTCACAAAGAAAGCGATAGACTTGCTGTTACCGCGCTCAATCTACGTGCGATGGGCGCCGAAGTGGAAGAGTTTGAAGACGGTCTACAGGTTTTTGGACCGACAAAACTGCGCGGTGCGCTGATCGATTCGCATGGCGATCATCGGATCGCGATGGCCTTCTCAGTCGCAGCGCTGATTGCTGAGGGTGAAACGCAGATTGACGGGTCGGAATGCGTTGCGATCTCTTTTCCTGAGTTCTTTGACCTGCTTCACTCAGTTTCTTCGACATGAAAATCGTAATCACAGGTTTCATGGGTTCGGGAAAGACGAGACTCGCGCGTGAGCTCGCGCGGCGCCTCAATCTCGAAATGGTGGATCTGGACGACCGAGTTACCAGACGCGAAGGAAGATCTCCGGCACAACTGATCGTCGACGAAGGTGAGGACGCATTTCGCTCGATCGAATCGGACGTTCTGCGTGAGTTGTTGGACACAGATGGCACAGATGTGATCGCACTCGGCGGCGGGGCCTGGATCGTAGACGCTAATCGTCAACTCATTGAGGAGTATGGTTGTTTAAGTATCTGGCTGGACGTTCCGTTTGAAGTGTGCTGGGCGAGAATCGAAACCTCCGGCGACGACCGCCCACTCGGGAGAACGCGTGACGAAGCCAAAACCCGTTACGACCAGAGAAAGCCCATCTACCAGCTCGCAAAAATTCACGTCGAAGTGACGGGCGAGGTCGACCTCGATTCCGTGATTGCGCGCATCAAGAACGCCGCAGATAAACGCGGATGAACGCAGATCTAATCTGCGTTCATCTGCGAAAATCTGCGGCTAAAACAGCAGCAGGAGCAGTTTGAGGAGCACGCAGATTCGCCTCTGCCTGCCTGCTCCCGCACCTGCTCCTGCTCCTGACCTCAGAACTTATACTTAAGCGCAAACTGCATCTGCCTCGACGATCCCGAGTCGCCCGTTCCGAAACGCGTGCTCGTGATCTGGCCGAAGTTTGTAGTTCCTACCACACGCCCCGGCTGACCAAAGTTCGCATGGTTGAATACGTCAAAGACTTCCCACCGAAACTCAATCAACTGCTTTTCAGTCAAATACGTCCGTTTAATCACCGAAAAGTCCGTGTTGTTGAATCCTGGACCAATCACTACGTTCCGCCCGAGACTTCCGAAGCGTCCCACCGGCACGATAAACGGCGAAATATCGAACCAGCGGTTCGGAGTGCCGAGAATCTCGATTGGACCAGTCACATCGGGTCGCACAGTGTTGTTGGTGCCCGTGAACGTCGTGTTGTTGATCACGATGTTAACGGGATTGCCGGTCTGCGACTGAACGATCGTCCCCAGTTGCCAACCCTCGACGAATTGATTTCCGCGAAACGGCAACTCGTAAATTCCACTGAACACGAAACGATGTCGTGCGTCGTAATCCGAAAGTCCACGACTGTCGCGCAGGTTGTAGCTGTCCTGCACGATTACACCCTGGCTATTCAGCGAGTTGTAATCGATGGACTTCGAGAACGTGTAAGACGCGTTGAATTGCAACCCGCGCGACAGACGCTTGGTGGCGGTTAACCACATCGCGTTGTAGCTCGAGTTTGACGTGCTCTCGGGTTGCACGATGTTGTTGAGAATCGGCGAGACTGGGAAAGTGTCGGAAGGAACGACCCGGACAAACGGTCGAGCACCACCATTGATCGGTTGATTGATGTTTCGCGCAATCCGAAGGTGGGTTCCTTTACTCCCAAAGTAGCCGATAGTCACACCCAGATTCTGTGCCACTTCGCGTTGAATATTGAGGTTCCACGACTGAATGTAAGCGTTCTTGAAATCGTGAGCGATGTTGTTTGGAGCGAGACCCGCAGCAGCGGCAATGTTGATTGCGTTGGTCAAGGAGATCGCGCCGGTAAAGGTGCGTGGATCGGCCAACGGAGGATTTGCGGCGAGCGGCGTCACTGCGTTTGTTACGGGCTGATCAGCCAGGATCGCATACGCAGCGCGCACCGAGGTCTTACCGTCGTTGAATGGATCCCACGCGATGCCGAGTCGTGGTTGGAAGTTGTTGTTGTTTTCCTCATAGACTTTATCAATTCCGGAACCAACTCGCTGCAGCGTTCCCGTTGCCGGATCGAAAACGACGAAGCGGTCGTAGCGCTCGGTCGGAGTCATATTCCAGTCATAACGAAGACCGAGTTCAAGTGTCATATTCGAGCGCACCTTGTAGTTGTCCTGCACATAAAACCCGAGTGCATTCTGAATGATGGCGCTCGAACGATCGCCCAATGTGATGTTGAACGAGTTGGCAGTTGCGTTAATGAAACTCGTGACACTGGCGAAGGTGAAGTTTCCCGTATCGAGGGTGAAGTTGTTGTTGTAGAAACGCCTTGCCTCACCACCAAACTTGAATGAGTGGCTCCCTCTCAGATAGGTGAGCGTGTCTGATAAAACAACGGTTGTATCGGCGCGGCCTTGCGGAAAGCCCGCGGGTCCACCGATGTTGAAGTTAAAGCCGGTGATGCTCATCTGCGGCAGACCAATGTCGGCATTTATACCGTTCTTGATGCCGAAATCATTCGGATTCAATTGAGCATTGGGCGTGAAACTAATGTTGATTCGATTCAAACCGAGTCGCGCTTCGTTGGTCAGGTTTGGACCAAAGATGTGCGTTTCGTTCAGGGTCAGGATTTGTCTGCGCGACTCGCGCGTGTCGCCGAAACCCGGAAGCGTGTTGCCCTGAAGATTCGGTTCGCCGCGCCGGTCTCGTTGTAACGCGTAGTAGCCGTGGACACGATCGTTGGAGCTGAACTCGTGGCTTAGGTCGATAGTACCCTGATCGATATCGACCGGCGCCGTTCCGGATCCGGCAAACCTCCCGATCGCCACATTATTGACAACATCAACACTCGTCGCACGAGGAATCAACGGCAACAACTGAAGGATCGTTGCGTTTGATACAGACGCGCGCTGCGCATCCGTCAGAACATTACTGGTAAGTGTTAATCCCTGCCGCTGTCGCAGTCCTTCATAACTGAAGAAGAAAAACGTGCGGTTCTTACCGTTGTAAGCGAGTCCGGGACCACCTTCGCCAAAATGTGGAAAACTCACAGGGCCGCCAAGGTTGAAGCCGAACTGATTACGCTTGAACGGCGGCTTGCGCGCGTCGAAGAAGTTTCGAGCATCGAGAGCTTCGTTACGCAGAAACTCGAAAAACTCTCCGTGATAGTCGTTTACTCCGGAACGCGTCGCGATATTCACGATAGCACCCGAGTTTCGGCCGTACTCGGCGCTGAACGTAGAATTGTCGGCTTTGAATTCCTGCACGGTGTTGATTGAAGGTTGAAACGTGATCTGGTTCTGGACCATGTCGTTGAGGTTGACGCCGTTGATCATGAAGTTAACCGTGTCTTCACGATTGCCCGCGGTGTTGAAGGCAAATGAACCCTGGCCGCGGAGTGGCGCGGTCAGAAATCCGTTCTGCGGTGGCGTCACCGAACCAGGAATGAGTAGACCGAGATCGACAAAGTGACGACCGTTCAGAGGGATTTCCTGGACGGTTCGCTGGTTGATGACCGTACCAACCGACGTCGTCGCGGTTTCGATAATCGGAACGTCCGAGGAGACCAGGACCTGTTCGGTGATGGCGCCCACGTCCATTTGGAAGTTCTGGACGACGGTTTTGGCGACCTCGACGGTCACCTGGTCCGCGACCTGGGTCTTGAATCCCTGGAGTCTCACCTCGATGGTGTAAACGCCGACGGGTAAGGCCGCAAACTGGTAGTTCCCGTCGTTGTCCGTCTGCGTCGTGCGTTCGGAAGAGGTGTTTCTGTTTCGGACCAGCACGGTGGCGTTAGGCACGACGGCTCCCTTGGAATCGGTAACGGTGCCTTGAAGGGTGGCGGTTGATTGGGCCAATGCTGTGGAAGTCGCAAGGAGAGCGGCTACTAGCATTAAGAATGAAAACGAAAACGCGATCCTTTTGCTGAGCATAAAACCTCCTGCTATGGCTGGGCAGATTTTCAACTGTAGGGGAGGAGAAAAGCCTTTAAGCAATGAGAATGCCGCGCACCTTGATCCACAAGTGCGAGATTTCCTGAGGAAAACTCGTTTCGATCAAGCTCGACGATCCAAAAACAACAAGGGCCATCCGAAAATCCAGCCACGGATTACACGGATTTACCATCGAAGTAAGAATTCCCGAAGCGTCTCGTACATCTCGTCGAACGAATCCGCGCAAAACAGAATCGCCTGAAAATGAGTTGGGTCATACACCTGATTCGCGGCCACTTCGACGTCCAATGGCAGGAGTTTGGCTTTGTGCATTTCCGCCAGCTCTCCGGCTGATGACAACAGCCCGGTTCCGTACGCCTTGATCCGCCCGTTCTCACGCAAAACGCCGAATTCGATGGTGAACCAGTAGACACGCGACAGGCGATCGAGATCGTCCGGATCTTTCGTGCGGGTGACCGCCTCACCGAAGAGTCGATTGAGTTCCGCGAAGCGTTTGCTGGCGAGCGTTACGGCGTGACCGATGATCTCGTGGGCCACGTCCGGCTCCGGTGTGTACAAGGGCGTCGAGTGATGACGAATGTACTGGGTTGAAAGGAAGACGCCGCGCGCCAGCGACTCGAGAAACACCCGAGGCTCGACGAGTCCCGCCACCGGCTCCAGTCTGAAACCACTCAGCGCTTTCACCTTCCGACTGACTTCGTCGAGTTGCGGAATTCGATCGCTCTCGAAATCCAGCCGTTCGAGGCACTCGAGGTACTCAGCACACGCGTGTTCCCGGTGCGCGAGGTCGAGCGCTTTCCAGATCTTTTGCCAGACGCCGTGTTCGAGCTCCGTATAAGGAGCGGTCGGGATGGATGAACCGGGCTTGTACGTCATGGCTATCTGCGCGATCGCGTTGCGGCGCGCGCGATACTCGGGGTCACGAAATCCGGGGTGGTCGGGAGCGAGCTTCATGTCGACATGGTCGAGTAAGACGGTTTGGGTTTCAGTTGGTATCATCGCCGTTACCTCATTGCAGAAAAAAACGGCCACCAATCCGCTTGGGATTGATGGCCGGTTCTTGGAAACTTGTCTAAGGTGCTACATCGTCAACGCACGCCGACAGCCCATCGCCTGACCGTCCCTCCCAGCGGAGAGCGGGCCGTAATAGTAATAATGGCGATAGCTGTTTCGGCTCATGCGACCTTGAGAATAAGCCTTGATTCCTGAATCGTCAAGGAGAGGGGGAGACGGGGAGAAGGAGAGACTCGGAGACGCGGAGACACGGAGATCTCCGCGTCGCCGTGTCTCCCCGTCTCCGCGTCAAAACTTCAGCGATTGGCGCGACGCGAAGAAGTCTTTCCAGGGGTCGCCTTTCTTCAAGAGCTGGGGGACATTCGTGATCGTGAAATCCTCGATCTTCACGCCCTTCGAGATCTGGTTCCACGTCAGCGGCATGGAAACAGTCGCCTTGGGCTTCGCGCGCGCCGTAAACACCGCCGCGAGACTCTTCCCTCTCGCGTTCTGCATCCAATCAACGTATACCTGCGTGCTCTTGCGCTTCGCGATCATTCGCTCGACCGTCGCAATCTTCGGTGCGCGCCGTGCAACCTCGCTCGCAAACAGTCGCGCAAACTCCGCCACTCGCTCGTACTCGTTCTTCGGCTTCAGCGGCACATACAGATGAATCCCCGACGATCCCGACGTCTTCGGAAACACTTCCAGCCCAATCTCATCCGCAACCTCCTTCACCACCAGCGCGACCTGCAGAACGTTCTCCCACGGCGCACGCTTCGGATCGAGATCGATTGCGATCCAGTCGGGCTTGTCGAGATGCTTGGTCGTGGAGTGCCACGGATGCTGCTCGATCGTTCCCAACGTGACGAAGTGGACCAGCGAACCGACGGTCGAATAAACGCCGTAATCAAGTTCGCGCCCTTCCTGGTTTGTGAGCCTTGCGGTTTTGATGAATTCAGGAGCGCTATCGAGGTCCTGCTGGAAAAACATCGGCGCTTTGATACCGCGTGGATACCGTTGCAGGATCGCGGGCCGATCCTGAAGAAACGGCATGATGTAATCCGCGACCTTGAAATAGTAGCTGAGCAGGTCAAACTTCGTGAGCTTTTCATCGGGCCAGTAAATGCGGTCCAAACTCGTGACGGACACCTGCTCGCGCCCGATTTTCAGGACAAGATCGCCCTTGGGCCGATCCAGGCTGAGAAATTCCTCAACCGTGACAACTGTTCCACCTTTTTGACGCGTTCGTTTGACAGCCATTTCGTAAGATTTCTTCGGAGGTTACACGATGCGGAAAATCATTGCTGGTCTAATATTAGGGACAATCATCGGTTCCGGATCGTTGCTGGGGGCTCCTGCAACGGTAACTTATATTCTCGATCCCAGCCAGAGCAAATTCATGGCCCACGCGAACCGCAGCGGTCTTCTCTGGTTCAAAGGGCACAGTCATCATCTCGCCGCAAGCGAGTTCTCGGGACAGGTCGAGCTCACTCCCGACACGATTACACCGGCATCGCTGCGGCTCGTCGTAAAGGCAGCTTCGTTACATGAAACAGGCGCGGACTTCACTGAACCGCAGAAACAGATCATCAACAAGGAGCTGCGCGAGATCGTGCTGCATCCGGACCAGTATCCGGACATTACTTTTCAGAGCACGAACGTTACGGCAAAGAATATCGCTCCCGGTCGTTATGAAGTGAAGATCGATGGCAACTTCACTCTCCTTGGCATCACTAAGCGAATTACGATTCCGGCAGACGTTACCGTCAACGGAGATAACCTGCGTGCAGTGGGTAAGTTCAGCATCGACCGCGACGATTTCAAGGTGAAGGCGACGTCAGCGTTCCACGGAATGGTGCGAGTGGATGATGATGTGAAGTTTGAGTTTGATATTGTAGGTCGTAGGTGACAACGTTTACCTGGACAGGATTTATACGATTTTTTTCAGGATTTACATGCTAATCCTGAAAAAATCCTGTAAATCCTGTCTAACCATATCCGTCAGCGTGGGCGAGCATCCATTTCCACGCGGATTCGATGATCAATCCGAGATCCTGAAATTGTGGCTGCCACCCGAGTTCGTCTTTGATCCGATCCGAGCTCGCGATCAGGACCGCCGGATCGCCAGGCCGGCGTGGTCCAACGCGAACCGGGATCTCCTTGCCTGTAACACGACGCGCAGTCTCGATGACATCTTTCACACTGTAACCATCACCGCCACAACCGAGGTTGTAAATCGCGCTCCGCTCTTCCAGGAGATTAAGCGCGAGTATGTGGGCTCGTGCCAGGTCGACGACGTGAATGTAGTCGCGAATACACGTGCCATCCGGCGTCGCATAATCCTCACCATAGACCTCGACGTGCGTGCGTTTTCCAGCCGCCGCCTGCAATGTGATCGGAATCAGGTGCGTCTCCGGATCGTGGTCCTCGCCGCAGAGCGCGGTCGCGCCGGCAGCATTGAAATACCTTAACGACGCATATCTCACCCCGTACGCCGCCTCGTGCCAGTGCATCGCGCGCTCGAATGCGAGTTTCGTTTCGCCGTAGGGGTTCGTCGGATTCGTCGGATCACTTTCAACGATCGGTTGCTTCTCAGGTTCGCCATACACCGCCGCCGTCGAGGAGAAAACGATCTTCTTCACTGCGCACGCGCGCATCGCGTCGAGTAAGACCAGCCCGGCAACCAGGTTGTTGTTGTAGTACTTCGCGGGCTCATCAACCGACTCCCCTACGAGCGAAGACGCGGCCATGTGAATCACCGCTTCGATTTTATTGTCGTAGAGCGTTTCGTTGAGTTTGTCGCCCGCGAGCAAATCACCATCGACGAGCTCGGCGCCGTCGACAACGGCTTCAGGATGACCTTTTGAAAGATTGTCGTAGACCACCACCTGGTGGCCGTCGCTTACCAACTGCTCGGTGACGACACTACCGATGTAGCCCGCACCCCCAGTTACAAGCACGCGCATGCAATTACCCCCTTGAAAGTTGATCGTGTTTGCAAAATGTAAAGGCTAATGGATGGCAACGTTGGGTTGAGGCGCTGCTGCATCCGCCTTCACTGAATCCGTCACATAGAAGAGAATGCGTCCGCAGTTGTCGCACGTGATGACGTCTTCACCGCGACGAATCTCTGACATCACCTGCGGCCGAAGCGACATAAAACACGCCGAGCACGATCGATTGCGCGCTTCTGCCACTGCCACGCCGTCGCGAATGCGAGCTTTGATCCGAGAGTAAAGATTGCTCATCGGTTTGGGCAGGTTGGCAAACACTTCCTCTCTCTCTTTGCGCGCCGTCGCCAGTCGTTCGTCGATCGTTCCTGTCTCGTCGTCGAAGGCCTTCAACCGAGCTTCACGATCGGAATTCAGACTGGCAATCTCTGTGGCCCGTTCGTTCAGAGCGGCTTCCGACTGTTCGAGAATTTCAAGTTGTTCGAGAATCTGCGTCTCAAGGGTTGAAATTTGTTTTCGTGCTGCATCGGCTTCGCGGATGGCGGCTGTGTACTCGTCCTGCTTCTTCGACGACATCAGATTTCGTTCCGCTCGCTCGGCCCGGTTTTTCTGTTCGACCGCTTCGTTCTCAAGACGCGTGCGCGAGTGTCTTGCTTCGTCGCGACGGCTTTCGAGTGCTCTAATTTCAAAGGCGCGCTGATCGAACTCTTTTTCGATCTCGGCGCGCCTTTGGGGTATCGCTTCTTGGTCTTTTTCTAGTTTTCGTATGGTCGTATCAAGATTCTGCAAAGCGATTAACTGCTGCAATTCCGCTTTCACTTATGCACTCCTCAAAAGATCAGGGCTGTTGTTATATGTGACGGTTACCATCGCAGCGATCATCACATATCCAACGCGTCCCGCGCAAGCGTACCAGCAAGACACGGAGACGGGGAGACACGGTGACGCGGGGAACAGTCTCCGCGTCACCGTGTCTCCCCGTCTCCCTGTCTTAAAGAGATCCTTTAAATAGGGCCTTGTACTGTCCTTACTCTCACTCGCGGCGTTACGCGCACGCGCGGGAGGTTGATATTGATTGCGGGAACCGCGATCTGCGGCATCGCGATATTGATTGCGGGAACCGCGATCTGCGGCATCGCGATATCGATGCTCGGAAAGTCGATCCGCGGGATAACGATACGACGTCCAACCTGCGGCTCGTCCGGCGTGCCTGAAAACCCGCCGCCTTCCTTCGGCGTCACGTGAAAAGTCTGTTGCGACTTGTTGCGAATGACGGTCAACGTAATATCGCCGTCTTTCTTCCGATTGATCACGCGCGAGAGGTCGCCCGGTGAATCGACCTTTTCACCGTCGATCGCAGTGATCACGTCGCCGGCTTTGATACCCGCTTTCTCCGCTGGGCCACCTTCAATAACCGAAGTCACCAACACGCCATCCGCGACACCGAAATAATCGGCGAGCTGCTTGTTGAGTCCCATTGTGCTCACACCGATGCGGCGGCCATTTGCCAGGAAGAACGAAAAGTCACCACCGTTATCCCCGAACTGGCCTCGGCCCATGAGTGGACTCTCGAACTTCCACATTTTCGGATCACCCTCCCATTTCCATACCTTCGGGTGGCCCTTAAAGAGATCGCCGGCGAAGCTCGAGTTGTTGCGTTTCGCGATCGTCGCGGTCACTTCCTGCTCGGAGCCTCCGCGACTGACAGCGATTTTCACGGAATGATCCGGAGCCATTTCCGACACCAGACGATTGAGTTTGCGAACGCTGTTTACGGCTTCACCATCGATGCGCAGGATGACGTCGTCTTTGCGCAAGCCGGCTTTCTCGGCCGGGCTGTCCTTGACCACCTGCGTCACGCCGACGCCGCGCACCGTGTTCAGGTTGTAGCGGCCCATGTTTTCGCGGTTGATGTTCTCCGCATAAACACCCAGAAAACCGCCATCGGTAAAGAATGAAAAGTTTTGCTCGAAAGGTTCGACGTCGTCTGGTGGCGGAGGAGGCGCCGGCGCGGGCGCAGATTTCTGGGCAATCGCCACCCCCGCAGCCAGAATAATAACGGCCACGAGACCGACCAGATATTTTGCTTTCATGAAGAGTTTCCTCCGGAAGAGTTTACGGCTTACACGCGAACTCGCCGGATGAGGTTCCAAAAAAATTAGAGGGGCCGGTACATGTCTCTCCGGCCGGCTAATTCGTAGGCGATCTTGCCTTCGGTGTGGGCTAAATCGAGGTGGGCGACGGCTTCTGACACAGATAAAAAGCGGTGGACGTCGTCGGCATTGGGAAACATCTCGAGGGCCACGTCCCACGCAGTCACACCGGTTTTCGCGATTAAGCCGATCACGTGCGACTGCCGATCCTGGAAAGCGCGGAAGTACCTGTGAAAAAGCTCCTCGTAATCATGGATCGGCTCGCCGTGACCGCCATAAACGAGCGTCGGCGAAAACGATCGCAAACGAGCAAGACTGACGAGGTATTCGGCAAGCGACGGAAAACGCCGCGAGGGATCTACGGGATCCGGCGACAGCACCGGATTGGGCGTGATTCGTTTCAACACGCAATCGCCGGCGATGATCGTGCGATCAGCCTCGCGCAGAAACGAGCATGACCCGGGCGTGTGGCCGGGCGTGTGTAGAATCCGCAGGCTCCCAGACTCGAATTCCAGTTCGGCTTCGTCCCAGAGCGACGTGTATTCGTCGTCGCCGAACGAATCCGCGTACTTTCGCATGCGGTCGTACATACCGCGCATTCGCTGGATCTCTTCATCAGGAACTCCCGCGCGCTCGAGCAACACGCGATGCTCTTCATACTCCAGGCGACTGTGGCGATGGCCAGTCTCCCAGTTGTGAACGAAGACCTCCGCGTTCTTTGCTTCGTCGCGCAGCGATCGTGCGAGTCCACAATGATCTTCGTGTGCGTGAGTGAGTACGATGCGGCGGAGGTCGGAAACGCGAAAACCGGCGTTGCGGAGGCCGGTGCGGAGTGCTTCGATCGCCTCCTTCGTCTTTGGTCCCGTGTCGATGATCGTCAGCGGATCTTCGGCGATCAGGTAGACGTTAACCGGCCCGATGTAAAAAGGCGTAGGAACTGAAATTGGAACAACGCGCATAAGCCACAAAAAGGAATAGCCACAAAGAGGCACAAAAAGCACAAAATACAGCAGTAATTCTTTTGTGCCTTTTGTGCCTTATTGTGGCTTCTAATAGATCCACTTGTTCGCGGCGATCAAATCGTCCGCGATGCGCTGCCTTGCGGCGATCGTGTTCATCGGTTGCAACTTCGTGAAACGCCGTAGCGCTGCCAGCAGCGTCCTCAGCTCATCTCCTTCGGACATCCCGGCGAGCGTGTTCTTCGCTTTCGCTTCAATCCGTTCGACGGCGTCGTTGCAGAAGACGCGAGTCATGTCGAGATAGCGCTCAGCCGCACTCTCGCCCTGCGCTGCGACCAATTTTCGCGCACGCAGAATCGCGGTTTCCATCGCGTAAGTGTCCATGATGATGTCCGCAACGCCCATCAGAATCTCCTGTTGGTCCGCGAGCTTCATCATGTACTTTTGCGCGGCGGTGCCGAGCGTCATCAACGCGACTTTCTTCGCGTTCGTCGTGAGTTTTTGTTCTGCCGCGAGCAGGCTGTCGTCATCGTCGAAACCACCCATCTGCGGCGACAACACTTCGTCCATCAACGCCTGTGCTGCGGGCAGCAGCGCGAGGTTGCCGCTCAGAGCGCTCTTCATCAAGCGACCCGGAATTAACATGCGGTTGATCTCGTTCGTGCCTTCGAAGATGCGATTGATGCGCGAGTCGCGATACGCACGCTCTGCTGGATAGTCAGCAGAATAGCCGTATCCACCATAAATCTGGACCATCTCGTCGACGACGTAATCGCAGTACTCAGAAAGCGCGACCTTAATGATCGAACACTCCGCGGCATACTCTTCAATCGCGCGTAACCGCGCATCCACGTCTTTCGAGTCAACCGCTCCGATTCCGGCTTCGATCATGCCGAGCGTGCGATAGATCATCGACTCGCCTACCCACGTGCGAATCGCCTGCTCCGCGAGTTTGGCTTTGATCGCGCCAAACGACGAAATCGATTTACCGAACTGGTGCCGCTCGTTTGCGTAACGCACAGACTCATGGACCATCAACTTCATACCGCCGACGCACATCGCGCCGAGTTTGAAGCGACCGATGTTCAGCACGTTGAAAGCGATCTTGTGACCCTTGCCGACTTCGCCGAGCAGGTTTTCGACCGGCGTGCGGACGTCCGAAAGCACGAGCGCCGTCGTGCTCGAACCCTTGATACCCATCTTGTGTTCTTCAGCGCCCGAAGTCAGGCCCGGCTGACGCTCGACGATAAACGCGGTGAACTTGTCGCCGTCGACTTTCGCAAACACGATGAAGATGTCGGCGAAGCCGCCGTTCGTAATCCACATCTTCTCGCCGTTGAGAATGTATTCCTTGCCGTCGTCACTCAAACGCGCGGTGGCTTTTGCCGCCATCGCATCAGAGCCAGAGCCCGCTTCCGTCAACGCGTACGCCGTGATCAACTCGCCGCTCGCGATCTTCGGCAGGTACTTCTGCTTCGCTGCGTCAGTCGCGAAATAAACAATCGGCAACAGACCGATGCCACTTTCCGCGCCCAACGTCGTCGCGAATGAGGCGGAGCGACCGATGTTCTCGCCGATGAGGGCGCCGCTCGTCTGATCGAGTCCGAGGCCGCCGTACTCTTCGGGTATGTTCGCGCCGATCAACCCGAGATCCGCCGCCTTGTTGACGAGTTCACGCGCGAGTTTCCAATCGTGCTTTTCGAGTTCGTCGATGCGCGGCACGACTTCCTTATCGATAAACTGCCGCGTCGTGTCGGCAATCATGCGATGCTCTTCAGTGAAGTCTTCCGGCGTAAAGATCTCCTCGGGCGACCGCTCCTCGATCAGGAACGATCCACCTTTGATAATCTGTCGTTGTCCGGCTACGGCTGACATAGTTTTGCCCTCTTCTTTTGTGTCTTATGTGCTTTTTGTGTACTAGTTTAATCGTTCCAAAATACCTGCGGCGCCCATGCCGCCGCCAACACACATCGTTACCATTCCGTATCGTCCGTTGCGTCGCTCGAGTTCGCGCAAAATGCTGGCAGTGAGCTTTGCGCCCGTGCAACCCAGTGGATGGCCCAGCGCGATCGCGCCTCCGTTGACGTTGACTTTATCTGGATCCAGTCCGAGCGTTTTGATCACCGCCAGCGACTGTGCGGCAAATGCTTCGTTCAACTCGATCACGTCGATGTCGTTCAAAGTGAGGCCCGCGAGTTTCAGAGCTTTCGGAATCGCGAACACTGGTCCAATGCCCATCTCTTCAGGTGGACAACCGGCGGTTGCATACGCAACAAAGCGCGCCATTGGCTTCGCGCCCAACTCACGCGCGCGCGCGTCAGACATCACGATCGCGGCCGCGGCGCCGTCAGACATCTGCGAGGCGTTGCCGGCGGTGATCGTGCCCTTCACATGAAAAGCGGGTTTGAGTTTTGCGAGACCTTCGGCTGACGTGTCGCGCCTGACACCCTCGTCTTTATCAAACACGACTTCACGCCGCTGCTTCTTACCTTTTTCATCCAACTCTTCGAGCACGACGTGCAGCGGTACTGTTTCTTCGGTGAACTTGCCCGCATCCAACGCTGCCGCAGCGCGTGTGTGCGACCGAAGCGCAAACTCGTCCTGCTCCTCGCGCGAAACTTCGAACTTGCGCGCAACGTTCTCCGTCGCCAGCCCCATGCTCAAATAAAAGTCCGGATAGTGGTCCACCAGGTATGGATTCGGTCTGATGATGTGGCCACCCATCGGGATCATCGACATGGTTTCCAAACCACCCGCGACGATCACTTCCGAGCCACCGCTCTTGATCCGATCGGCCGCCATCGCGATCGACTGCAAGCCCGACGAACAGAAGCGATTGATCGTCATCGCGCTGGTCTCAACAGGTAAGCCCGCGCGAATCGCCGCCGCGCGCGCGACGTTCATCCCTTGTTCTGCTTCCGGCATCGCGCATCCCATGATCACGTCTTCGATTTCCGAAGTCTCCAAACCCGCCACGCGCGCAACTGCTTCTTTGATCACCACCGCACCCATTTCATCCGGGCGCGTGGTGCGCAACGTGCCCTTCGGCGCTTTGCCCACCGCCGTCCTCACGGCTGAAACTATCACTGCATCTCTCATAACTAATCCGCCTTTTTCCGTGTCATCCGTCGCTAGTTCCTCAACGGCTTTCCGGTCTTCAACATGTGCCCGATTCGCTCCTGCGTCTTGCGCATGCCGACGAGCGAAAGGAATGCCTCGCGCTCCAAATCTAAAAGATACTGCTCCGAAACGCGTGTCGGATGATTCAGATCGCCGCCGGTCAGAATCTTCGCCAACTGTGTGCCGATCTCCGCGTCGTGATCTGAAATGTAGCCCGCCCGCTTCATCTGGTGAATGCCGAGTTTCAACGTGGAGAGCGCTGAATTTCCCAGCGCGAGAATGTCTTTCCGCTGCTGCGGCTCAATGTATCCGCTTGCCGCCAACGCTAACACTTCTTTCTTTGCGTCGGCGATCAGGCGATCGGCATTCATCGAGATCGTGTCGTCCTTAGACAGGAAACCCAGCGACCGCGCCTCTTCCGCCGAAGTCGCAACCTTCGCCAGCGCTATAGTCTCGAACGCGCGCTTCACAAACGGAAACGGGTCCGCGTCGTCGACGCCTTTCGGAATCGAATCCATCACGCGCAATAACATCTCCTTCGTGCCGCCGCCTGCCGGAATAATTCCGACGCCGACTTCCACGAGCCCGATGTAAGTCTCGGCTGCTGCCCTGACGCGATCGCCGTGCAACACCATTTCACAACCACCGCCAAACACCATCTGAAACGGCGCGACCACGACAGGCTTCGGCGAGTAACGCAAACTCATCGTCGAGTTTTGGAAGACTCGCGCCATCATGTCGAGTTCGTCCCAGTTTTCCTCCTGCGCTTCCATCAACATCAGCATGATGTTTGCGCCGACGCAGAAGTTCGCGCCTTGATTACCGACTACCAGCCCGACAAAGTTTTTCTCGACTTCGCCGAGCGCGAACTTCAACATCTGTAGCGTGTCGCCGCCGATCGCGTTCATCTTCGAGTGAAACTCGAGACACGCGACGCCGTCGCCGATGTCGATCAGCGAAGCGCCCGCGTTCTTCTTGATGACGCCCGCGCGATCTTTAATTGACTTGAGGATCAGAACGCCTGGCGGATCCGCGAGTGGAACATACTTCCCGCCGGCAAAATCGAAATACGACTGTTGTCCATTGTCCTTTTTATAGAACGACGTGGCGCCGGAGGCGAGCATCTGTTCGACGTTGCTCGGCACGGGCATCCCTTCTTCTTTCATCCGCGCCACAGACTTGTCGACGCCGATCGCGTCCCAAACTTCAAACGGTCCCAACTCCCAACCGAAGCCCCAGCGCATCGCTCGATCGACTTCGACTACGTTGTCCGCGATTTCGGGTATTCGCTTGGCCGAATAGGCCAGCACGCGCGAAATCGTCTTCCACAAAAACGCGCCCACGCGGTCCTTACCCCACGTGAGCGCCTTCACGCGCTCCGGCAGATCCTCGATGTTCTTCGCCACGTCGAGCGAAGGGAGTTTGACCTTCTCTAAAGGACGATAATCGAGCGTTGCGGTGTCGAGTGCCCAGATCTCGCGTTTGTCACCCTCGCCTTTTTGCTTTTTGTAGAAGCCGCCCTTGGTCTTGTTTCCGAGCAAGCCACGTTGGACCATCGTCGCGAGCACTTCAGGCACGACAAACATCTCGCGCTCTTCGTCTTCGGGAAGTGCTTCGAAGAGATTCTTGATGACGTGCGTGAAGACGTCCAGGCCGACAATGTCGAAGGTGCGGAACGTCGCCGACTTCGGGCGACCGACCGCGGGACCGGTCATCTTGTCGACTTCTTCAATCGAATACCCGTCGTCGAGCATCGTCTTGATCGTGTAGAGCGCACCGAACGTACCGATACGGTTGGCGATGAAGTTTGGACGATCCTTCGCGGGGACGACGCCCTTGCCGAGTCGCTGATCGAGAAATCCGTATAGGAAGCAGGAGACTTCCGGTTTGGTCCATTCCGTGCGAATGATCTCGACGAGGTGCAGGTAACGAGGTGGATTGAAAAAGTGAACGCCGACGAAGTGTTGTTTGAAATCGTCGGAGCGTCCCTCGGCGAGCAGGTGAATCGGGATGCCGCTCGTGTTTGAAGCGACGATCGAACCCGGGCGGCGATGTTGCTCGACGCGCTCGAAGAGAGAGCGTTTGATATTCAGATTCTCAACAACCGCTTCAACGATCAGATCGCAGTCTTTGATCTTTGCGAGGTCGTCGTCGAAGTTTCCAGGCGTGACCAGTGACGCAAGCTCCGGCACAAAGAACGCAGCGGGCTTTGCTTTCACCGCTGCGTCCAAGCCGGCGCGCGCGATGCGCCCGCGCACCTGCGGCGACTCGAGCGTGAGCCCCTTCTTTTTCTCTTCTTCGGTCAGTTCACGCGGCGGTATATCGAGGAGCAGCGTCGGCACACCGGCATTGGCGAGGTGAGCGGCAATCTGCGCCCCCATAGTCCCAGCACCCAACACGGCCGCCTTCTCAATGCGCATCATCGCCTCTCCA
>DATNCH010000240.1:0-12093 GCA_035571655.1 Pyrinomonadaceae bacterium | reverse complement strand
GAGATGGCGCTGGGTGTCGCCGGCGCCGACATTCTCAAACGCATCATCGACAGCATCGCGGAAAACAAGCCTGCCGAAGCCCTCGCCGCGGTTGACGACATCGTCATGCGCGGTCACGACCTGCGAAACTTCTGCCGGGATCTGCTCGCTCACTTTCGCGATCTGCTCGTGACGAAGGTTTCCGGCAATGAAGAGTTGCTGGAATCCGCTGTTTGTGAACCGCAGGAGCTCAAACGACAAGCTGAGTTGTTTTCAGAGTCTGACCTGGTTCGGTTCTTCCATTCGCTGGCTGAAACGGAAACAAAGCTTCGTGCCGCAACACAGCCTCGTTACCAGTTGGAGATCGGGATCGTAAAACTGATGGAGCTGCGTGGCGTCGAGACGATCGGTGAGATCATTCAACGACTCTCTGCGCTCGAAAACAATCAGGAACCATCGCCGGTCAAAGCCTCGCCGGGATCGGGAGGCAGTTCGACGACTTCCGGTCGGAGCGAGCCGGAGCGAGCGCCAACGACGTCGCGAACGGCCGTATCGTCGTTTGCGGCAACTGCCGTCGCGCCGGCACTCGAAACAAATCTCGATGAAAAGCTCGAGTCTCCTCCGGTCGCAGCTTCAGAAATCGATCGCGTTAAAGCTGTTTTGGAACGTCAGCGAAAGATGTTGCTCGTCGCCGCGCTGGATGCGGCGCAAGCGACAGTCATTGAAGAAGGTGAGCTACGCGTCGAGTTCGCGCCTGAGGTGCGTCATCATCGCGATTCGCTTTCAAGGCCGGAAAACATCAAGTTGCTGCGTGAAGCGTGTCGCGAGGTCACCGGGAACGAGATCGGCATACGAATCATGGTGAAGGATCCCAGGGCTGAGGGCGAGCCGCTGAGCCGCGAAGAGCAGGAGCGACTCGACAAACAGAAGCTACGCGAGAGGGCTGAAAACAGTCCGATCTCGCAGCAGATGTTGAAGACGTTTCGCGGCGAGATCATCGACGTTTACAGTGAGCGTTCCTGAACGAACAAAACCCGGCGCATCCTCGTATGAGGTTCCATTGTGGAGGTAGGTTGACACGATGCGCGATCCGGTTTTAGCAGGGATTTTGAGTTTAATCATTCCGGGAGTGGGGCAGCTTTACAACGGCCGCATTCTGGC
Organism: Pyrinomonadaceae bacterium; assembly: GCA_035571655.1. GTDB lineage: Bacteria > Acidobacteriota > Blastocatellia > Pyrinomonadales > Pyrinomonadaceae > PSRF01. The sequence continues at coordinate 10,953 of DATNCH010000240.1, read as the reverse complement.
TGGAATTCTTTGGCTAATCTTTACGCCAGGATTCTGGATTGGCACGGGCGGCACGCTCGGATGGATTTGCCACCTCATCGCGGCTTACACGGCATACTCCTACGCGAAAGAACATCCCGTCAGAGTTTAGACAGGATTTGAAAATCCTGTCTAAGGTCTTACTGGTTTCTTCGGCGGCGTTGCTTTCGGAATATCGTCAGTATCAACAGGCTCCTCCAGCTTCACCGTTCCCCCGCGCAACATCGGCGGCAACTTCGTCACCGGCAGACTCACAGTCGCAATCGGATCGACACGCCTCAGAATCGCGCCACCACGTCCAGCCACCCAAACGTTCGTACCGCCGCGATAAGCAATCGAGAACAACGACGCGCTCGTGATTGACGGCTGCAGTTCCCACGTCTGCCCCGCATCTCTGCTGTGAATGATGTTCCCTTGTTCGCCGACCACGAGCACATCATTTCGATTTGCCAACGCGACCCCAAACAAGTTGCCGTTGACGTTCGTTTCGAGATCTTTCCACGTTTCGCCGCCGTCGTCAGTTCGCAAAACAATCCCGCCTGCGCCGACAATGTAACCCCGTTGCGTGTCGGCAAACGCGAGCGCGTACAACCATTCTTTCAGATTGCGATCCACACGCTTCCACTTCGCACCGCCGTCGTTAGTGCGCAGGATCGTTCCGCCTGACCCAACCGCGACGCCATTCTGCGCGTCGACAAACTTCACGTCCTCGAGCCAACTGAGCGAATTCGACTGTTGGAATTCCCAACTGACGCCTTCGTCCTTCGTATGCCAGATGGCGCCGCGAGCTCCGACCGCCCATCCTTCACTCTCCGAAGCGAAAGACACTCCAAACAGATCTTCTTTCGCGGGATTCTGGACTGTCGACCACGTAACACCCCCATTCACCGAACGAAGAATCGTGCCCTTGTCGCCGACGACCCAACCGGATTTCTCAGTCGTGAACGTGATCGCGTTCAGACCCGCAGTCGAACCTGAAGGCCGGACGGTCCAGGTCTTACCACCGGAGTTGGTGTAGAGAATCTTGCCACGCTCGCCGACGGCCCAACCGCGAGAGTTGTCGATGAAGAAGATGTTTGCGATGTCGTCGCGCCCACCGTCGGTGAGCCTGTGCCACGACAATCCTCCGTCGTCAGTGCGCACGACGAGACCGTCAGCGCCCGCGGCCCACCCGAGAGATTCGTCTGAGAAGAAGAGCGTTGTGAGCTTCGGACCAGTGCGCACGTTGACCGGCAGCCAGATGTTGCCGCCGTCGCCGGTAGTTAACACCACGCCACCATCACCCGCGGCCCAACCGTGCAGCTCGTCATAAAAGAAGACGCTGTTCAGATCCGTAGTGACGAGCGCGTCTTTGGTGGTCCATGTTTCGCCGGCGTTCTCGGTCTGGAGAATGGCGCCGCGATAACCCACGGCTGTCGCCTTCTTTTCTGTCGTAAACACGACGCCTGTCAGAGCGAAGTCAGTCAGCTTCTTCGCCTTCTTCCAATCTGCGCCGCCGTTTGATGTGACGATTAGCGTTCCGTGCGCGCCAACGGCGATTCCGTTCTTCGCATCTGCGAAGGCGATTGAAAACAGGTGAGACGTTGTTTGACTGTTCTGAGGTTTCCACGTCTTGCCGCCGTCAGTCGTCGCGATGATCGAACCAAACGAGCCAACAGCCCAACCGAGCGACGGATTCTTCGGCGCGAAAGTTACGGCGAAGAGATGATCGCGAACGCCGGTTTGTCGCAGCACCCATCTGTTGCCGCCGTTCGAGGTCGTGAGAACCACGCCGCGCGCGCCTGAGGCTACGACTCGAGAACGGTCCTTGACGTAGAGCGAGTAAAGCGTCATGTTCGAAGGGTTTCTCTGCTCTTCCCACTCGAATCCGCCGTTATTCGTCGTGAGCACAACCCCGCTCGCGCCAACGGCCCAGCCGCGTTTTCCGTCCGGAGCAAATCTGATGGAGTGGATCGAGTTTCCCTGTGGCAGCGGGTTTTGCCACTGCCAGCCGCGAAATGGGTCCTGTGCCTTGGTGAAAAAGGGCACAGCGAGCAGCAGACAGAGAACTTTGATTCTGAGCGTGAGAGGCACTATTTCCTAGTCCAAACGAAGTCTTTGATAAGGGGAGACAAAATTATAGGGACATCCCTCGCAAAGGCGCAAAGGCGCAAAGAAAGAGCAGGGTTTACTTTGCGCCTTTGCGCCTTTGGGAGGGAAATCCTCAATCCAGTTCTCCAGGCTCAACTGTGCCGATTTTATCTACCGCATCACGCAGGATTGATTCCTCTGCGTGGCCCGCGGCAGCGATACGCCGTGCGGCGCTATCTGCGGCTTCCTGAAGAAGATGCCCTGCGTGTCCGCGCGTCCATTCCCAGTGGATTTTGTGCGACGCGGCGGCCTTATCGAGCCGTTCCCACCACGGAAGATTCGCCTTGCGGCGAAAGCGCCCGTTCATCGTTTCCACAACATACCGCGAGTCAGTAAAAACGCTCACCTGGCACGGCTGGCGCAACGCTTCCAACCCGACCGCCGCAGCCGCGATCTCAGCCTGCTGGTTTGTCGCAACACCAAGATACTCTCCGACGGCGCGCCAAATACCCTTGTAACCGAGCAGCGCAACTGCGGCGGCGCGAGACGCAACCTGTCCATTCCCGAGGCTCGAACCATCACAGAAAATCGCAACCTGCTTCATCGGTGCGTCGTAGCCTATCACGCAATCGAAGGAAAATGTAGAATCTGGAGCACCGGAGGAAATCTAACAATGACGCCTCTAGAAAAACGTTCGGCTGGTGAAGTCGAACGGATTCGAGATCAGTTTCACCGCGCGTTTGAAGGCGAAGCGTGGCATGGACCATCCGTGCTCAAGCTGCTCGAAGGCATCACCGCACAACAAGCTGGCGCGCATCCGATTGCCGGCGCGCATTCGATCTGGGAGTTGACGCTACACATTGCCGCGTGGGAACGCGCGTGCAAGCGACGGCTCGAAGGTGATCCGGCGCAACTGTCAGATCAGGAAGACTGGCGACCCATCAACGACACGAGCGAAGCGGCGTGGGAAAGCACGAAGCAGCACTTGATCGACAATCATCGCGAACTGCTGAACGCGATCGCGAAGGTTGATGACGCGCGTTTGAATGAGCCGATAATGAAGGATCCAAACATCCCGTTCTCGAGCGTGTACGTGACGCTTCATGGTGGTGTGCAACACGATCTCTATCACGCGGGACAGATAGCAATGTTGAAGAAGGCGTTGGAAAACTTATGAGCGGACTATCAGCTAAAGAATGTGTTCCGTGTCGCGGTGGTGTGCCGCCGCTCCAGGGAGAGGAGATCGCGAAGCTCCTGCCGGAACTGAACGGGTGGGAAGTAGTTAATGAGCATCACCTGAAGAAGAAGTACCGGTTTTCAGACTTTCGCGAATCGCTCGCGTTTGTAAATCGCGTAGGTGAGCTTGCGGAGGAGCAGGGGCATCATCCGGATATCTGCTTCGGTTGGGGATCGGCGGAGATTTCGATCTGGACCCACAAGATCGATGGATTGACGGAGAGCGATTTCATCCTGGCGGCAAAGATCGATCAGCTTTAGCCACGGATTTCACGGATGAATGCGGATCGATCCGTATTTATCAGTTTTAATCCGTGGTATAGATTTTCTCGATTGCATCTACCATTCGATTTAAGCTGAATTTGGTTTTTGCGGCTTCGTGTGCGTGGGCGCCCATGGTGCGGCGCCGGTCTGAATCACCCAGCAGCGTGATCACGGCTTCGGCAATCTCCTCGACGTCGCCAATCGGCACTATCAAACCGGTCTCCTGATCTTCAACGACTTCCTGCGCGCCCTCGGTTCGCGTTGCTACAACCGGCGTCCCTGCAGCCATCGCTTCTGCCATCGCCAACCCGAACGATTCGGTTTCGGAAGCCGAGACAAACACATCCATCGCGCACAACAACTCTTCAGCCCCGTCAACCCACCCTAAAAAGTGAAAACAGTCATTCAATCGCAAGTCCGTGACAAGCTTCTCGAGCTGCTTCCGAACATCGCCAATCGTATCAATGCCGGCGAGCACAAAGTGCGTCTCAGGAAACCGCGAAACAATCTGCGCCGCCGCGCGGATAAAGTCGTCGTGTCGTTTCAGCGTCCTTAACTCACCGACGCTCCCAACCAACAAACACTCTTCCGGCAACCCCATGCCTCGCAAAAACTGTCCGCGATCAAACCCGGCGCGCGCGCGTTCAAAGCGTTCGACGTTAATACCATTCGGAACGAGCGCGATCTGTTTTTCAGAAACCACCCGCTGAAGCTCCTTCGCCACAGCAGACGAAACCGCAATCACGCGCGTCGCTCGCGCAAGCGTGTGACGATGAAGTCGATTCAGTTGAAACAGCACGTGACGCGTAGCCACGAATTTCGTTTTTCGGCGCGCGGCGTACGACGCGAGCGAGTAATCCCGCGCCATGTGAGCGTGCACGACGTCAATCGCTTGTCGCCGCACAAATCGTTCCAACTCGTGTGCGCTCGGCACGTCGAGCGCGTTGCGCAACGGCAGAGTCAGAATTCTTTCTTTCGGTAGTTGCAGGTGACGAATCAACGGCGAGCCGGGGCGCAGTGCTGCGTAGAGATTGTGTCCGCGAGCAATCAGTGAGTTGGTGAGATCCGCAACATAACGTTCGCCGCCGCCGAATGATGATGCCGAACTGATCTGGAGAATGTTCAATCGTAAACGTCCGTACGAAAGTCAAACAGCGCGCTGCCCGGGTGTGTAGTCTATCGAACGGAATTACCAAGTAAATTCAACATTTTCCCGAGCCTCGCCAGTCGGCACAACGGTTGCCCATGCTAAGTGAAAGACACTGTTTGTTGGGAGGATTGTATGGCCAAGGCACGATTAGTAACAGCACTTTTTACAAGCAAAGTAGCTGCTGAGTCAGCGGTTGATGCGCTTTTAAAGCGAGGTTTTTCACGCGACGATATCAGTGTGCTCATGTCTGACGCTACTCGATCGAAGGAATTTGCCATTCAGACGCGCACGCACGCGGCTGACGGCTTGGGCATTGGCGCTGCTGCGGGCGGAGCTGTCGGTGCCGTGCTTGCCGCGATTGCGGCAGTGGGAACGACGCTATTTCTGCCGGGAATCAATCTCGTCATTGCCGGTCCGATCGCAGCGGCACTCGCGGGCGCGGGCGCTGGTGGAGCAGCAGGCGGAGTGATTGGCGCGTTGGTCGGTGCGGGAATTCCTGAGTATCGCGCGAAGGTTTACGAAGCTGGAATCAAGGGTGGTGGAATTTTGATCGGCGTGGAAGCACGCAGCGATGAGGAAGTCGACCGGCTTGAAGACTTGTTGAATGAGCTCGGAGGCGAGCACGTTCGGACGGAGTAACGATTTACTAAACTAAGGGAGGGTTAAGACATGGGTTTACCGAATAGAGACGAACTAGAGGGAAAACTGGATCAGGCAAAAGGCAAAACTAAAGAAACGATCGGTCGGGCAATCGACGACGACGAACTCGAGGCTGAGGGCCGAGCCGACCACGCGGGCGGCAAGGTAGAAGAAGGCTTCGGCAAAGCACGCAGGAAAGTCGGTGAAGCAATCGAAGACGTCGGCGACGCGATAGGCCATTAAGCCACAAAAGGCTCAAATAGAAGACACAAGAGGGCACAAGAAGTACAAATGAAAATTCATTTTGTGCTTTTTGTGCTTTTTTGTGGCAAGATCCGTTCGTGGCTACGAGAGTAGAAACCGATTCCATGGGCGCGATAGAGGTAGCGTCCGATCGCTACTGGGGCGCGCAGACCGAACGGTCGCTACATCACTTCAACATCGGCGACGACCGAATGCCGCGCGAGATGATTCGCGCGCTCGGCATTCTCAAGAAAGCCGCCGCCCTCGTAAACAAAGATCTCGGCAAACTCCCATCAGACAAGGCGAAATTGATCGTGCAGGCGTGCGACGAAGTGATCGAAGGCAAGCTCGACGATCATTTCCCTCTGCGTGTGTGGCAAACCGGAAGCGGCACGCAGACGAACATGAACGCCAATGAAGTCATCTCGAACCGCGCAATCGAGATCGCAGGCGGCGAGCTTGGCAGCAAGAAGCCGATTCATCCAAACGACGACGTCAACATGTCGCAGTCGTCAAACGACACGTTTCCGACTGCGATGTACATTGCCGCGGCGGAGCAGTTGAACAAACTCATTCCGCGCGTTCGCGAACTTCAGGACGCAATCCAGGCCAAGGCGAAAGAGTTTGCGGGCGTGGTGAAGATCGGGAGGACGCATCTTCAGGATGCGACGCCGTTGACTGTCGATCAGGAGATGGGTGGTTGGGCAAATCTGATCGAGCGCGACATCGATCGCATGAAAGCCGCGATGCCGGGTTTACTCGACCTCGCAATCGGCGGCACGGCTGTCGGAACGGGATTGAATTCACATCCGGAGTTTGGCGAACGATGCGCGAAGAAGATCGCGGAATTTACCGATTTGCCGTTCAAATCGCAACCGAACAAGTTCGCAGCGCTATCGGCGCACGACGAGCTTGTGTTTGCGAGTGGCGCGCTGAAGACGCTGGCTGCGTCGCTGATGAAGATCGCTAACGACATACGCTGGCTGGCGTCGGGACCGCGCTGTGGCCTGGGTGAGTTGAGTCTGCCTGAAAACGAGCCGGGTTCGTCGATCATGCCGGGTAAAGTCAACCCCACGCAGAGCGAAGCGTTGACGATGGTCGCGGTGCAGGTCTTTGCAAACGACCTCGCGACCAGTTTTGGTGGATCGCAGGGGAATTTTGAGTTGAACGTATTCAAGCCCGTGATGATTCACAACTTTCTGCACTCGGTGAGGCTGCTCTATGATTCTATCCACAGCTTCGTCGAGTTTTGTGTATCTGGAATTGAGATCAATCGGGAACAGATCGACCAGTATTTACGAAACTCCCTGATGCTGGTTACCGCCCTGAACCCTCACATCGGTTATGACAAAGCCGCCCAGGTTGCGAAGAACGCACACAAGAAGAAAATCAGTTTACGCGAATCAGCAATTGAGCTCGGTTTTCTGACAGGTGAACAGTTCGATCAGTGGGTGATCGCGCACGAGATGACGCATCCCTGACGGCCAGATTCGGCGTGCCTGACAAAAACGACAAAGTAAAAGAGAACGTTTGCGGTTCTTATTACGTGGATACGTCGTGCATCGACTGCGACGTCTGCCGCGACACCGCGCCGGATAACTTCATGCGGTCGGATGAGAACAGCTACTCGTTTGTTTACAAGCAACCGGAGAGTGAGGAAGAGAATGCGCTTTGTCAGGAGGCGATGAGCTGTTGTCCGGTTGAGGCGATTGGGAACGACGGGTAGTTAGACAGGATTTCAGGATTTAGAACAGGATTTACAAGATTCAATCATGAAAATCCGGTCTTTAATCCTGGTAATCCTGTGAAACGATCTCTACTTTAACTAGCCCCTTTTCAACTCTCACCCGATACGTTCGAATCCTATCCGGCACCGTCAGGCATTCCCCGCTCCGTACATCAAACTGCCATCCGTGCAGTCCACACTCAATCACATGCCCGCATAACGCGCCTTCCGTGAGCCGTGCGCCGCGGTGTGGACAGAAATTCTCGGTGGCATAGTATTCGCCATTCACGTTGTATACAGCTAGCTCGCTGCCATCGGGTAGCTCAACACTGATGCAGGCGCCTGGCCGCAGATCTTCGATTCCGCCCACAACTAAAGTTTCTGTGGGGGTGGAGGGCGGCGCTCCGTCGTTAGTATCAGTATCGAATGATTGCATGGGATGGATGGTAACAAAACACGTTTTGCAGAACCAGAATCACAAGTTGCCGGCAAGGTTTACTCACTCGCGCGTTCCTATCACAATAGGACCAGAAGAGGAGAGACTATGAAGCGACTAACACTATTGACAGGCCTTTTGGCCGTAATTCTCGGGGCTGCAACCGTGCTGCACGCAAAAGAGATCACCGTACGCGGAAAACTACAAAAAACTGTCGAAGCCGGCGGCTGGCTCATTGTCGGCGACACGAAATATCTGATTCTGAACTCCAAACAGTACGAGAAGAATGCGTGGTTCAAGGAGTCGACGAGCGTTGAAGCCATCGGCGAAACCAAAGACGTGATGACGACCTTCATGGAGGGCACGCCGTTCGAAGCGAAATCGATTACGCCGCTCCGTGAAGGAGACGCACAAGGTGTAGCAACTCCCGGACGTGAAGGGCGTGGCACGCGCGTCTTGGTCAGTGGCGATTCGATCATTAAAGCACAACCTGACACAGCGATCCTGACGATCGCCGTCGTGACGCAGGGCAGACGCGCGATTGACGCACAACAGGAAAACGCTACAAAAACCGACGCCGTCGTCCGTGCAGTGAAAGCAGCAGCCGGAGCGGGCGCGGAAGTCAAAACAAGTGGCTACAGTCTTCAGCCGCAGCGCGTCTACAAGGAAAACCAACCACCGACGATCATCGGCTACGAAGCGCGCAACAGCGTAACAGTCACAATGGGCGATCTGACGAAAGTCGGAACCGTGATCGATGCCGCAGGACAAGCCGGCGCAAATGACGTCGCGGGAATCAACTTCACGTTGCGACAGGACCGCCAGGCACGCGATCGCGCGCTGAGCGAAGCGACTCGCGTAGCGATGAGTAAAGCGCAAGTGATCGCGCAGGCGCTCGGCGGTCGCGTGACGCGCATAGTCGAGGTTCAGGAAGAAGGATTTCAACTACGACCACCTCAGCCGCTCTATCGCATGGGCGTTATGACGGAGCAAGCAGCAGCCGTGACCACACCAATCGAGGTCGGTACACTCGAAATAACGTCGCGAGTGCAATTGATCGCGGAGGTGGACCAAATTTAATGACCCCCAAGCCCCCACGGTTTTCATGATCCTGGTAAGGAGGGAAGCAATGGCCAGATATAGAGAAGACCTGGACGACAGGGACTACAATCCCCGGGAAGACCGGTTCAGACGTGAGAACTTCGGTTCTTACGACGAACCATACAGAGGTCGACGTGAAACTGAACGCCGGCCCGACTACAACCGTGGCACATTCGGCGAGCGCGCCGAATACGACTACGACGAACCGCGATACGGCGGCGACTATCGTCAACGTGAACGTGGCAACGACGAAGGCCGTCGCAGCTCGCTCTACGACATACGCGGCGATCTTTCTGGCGGCCGGGACCGCGAATATTACGCTCCCGAACGCTCGCGTTTGCGTTGCCGCGACATCATGACGCGCGATCTCGTGGTAGCCACGCGCGCCACGACACTCGTGGAAGTCGGCCGGATGATGAAGCAGGAAGACACGGGCGTGATTCCCGTGGTCGAGTATGACACTCCGGTTGGTAATGGCAGAGAAGGAGAACCAATAAAATATGAGGGCCGCAATTATGCGCGCGGCAGACTGACTGGCTTAATTACTGATCGCGATATAGTCATACGCGCTGTTGCCGACAACAAGGATTGCGCCAGCACTCGTGCCGAAGACATCATGTCGGTCGACATTCACACTGCGCATCCGAACGATCGCGTCGTCGACGTGATTCGGAAGATGGGAGACAAACAGGTACGCCGCATTCCGGTTGTGAATGAGAATAATTACCTGGTTGGAATGATCTCCATGGCCGATATCGCAGTCGAGACACGAAACGATCGCGAACTCGCAGATGCTATTGAAGATATCTCGAAGGGTTCGTCGTTCTGGAACAGGGTTTTCGGTTAAGACTTTGCCGCGGATTTATACAGATAGCACCGATTGAATCCGTGCTATCGGTGTAGATCTGCGGCTTATTTTCCCTTATTCTGTTGCGATGCGAAACACGAATCGTGATTTCTCGCTGATCCATAGCGGCCGGCGAGTGGTACCGTCTGGCAGGCTGTGGAATCCAGCCGCCGATGTTTACCGGGTGTCTGACGGCTGGGTCGTGAAGGTCGATCTCGCGGGTGTTTGTACTGACGAGTTGGAGATCGAATTGCACAATTCGATCCTGACAATTCGCGGGTGCCGGCGCGACACGCACTATCGTGAGGGTTTCGTCTACCATCAGATGGAGATCACCTACAGTCGCTTCGAGAAATCAATACAGTTTCCAGTCCCCGTTGAAGGCGCATCTATACGACGCGATTACAGGGACGGATTCTTAATCGTCGACGTGCGTCGCGAACAGGAATAATCGAATGCCGGAATCTTCTGAAAATGTAACGCCAACTGCCACCCCTCCTCCGGCCGAAGAAACAGCAACCCCGCAGAATGAAGGTTTGAGATTTTCCACTCAATCGACCGGGCAGCAGTTTGAGGTCGCAGTTCTCGCTCTGCAAAACCTCACGATTTTTCCCGAGACTGTTATTCCTTTGGGTATCGGAAGGCCGCGCTCGCTGGCCGCGGTGGAAGCTGCTCTGGCGACGCCGGAAAAACTGCTGGGATGTATTACCGTCCGTCCCGAAAGTTCAGACGACACTGACGCGAAACCCGCTGATCTCTACGAAGTCGGAACGCTGGTAATGATCAAGCGGATGGAGCGCTCGGAGAATGGAATGCGCATCATCGCGCAGGGCACCGAGCGCATTCGCGTGATCGAGTGGAAACAGGAAGACCCGTTCCTGCGCGCTATCGTCGAGATCCTGCCTGAGCCGCGCATCGTCGATACCGACCAGGTCGAGGCCGCTAAACGCAACCTTCAACAAATGATTCAGGAAGCAATGTCGCTTTTGCCAAACATTCCTCCTGAAGTGCGGATTGCGGTGCTCGGATCCGCCGATGCGGTTCGCTTGTGTTACTTCCTGGCGTCAGTCCTCAACCTCGGAGTCGAGGAAGAGCAGAAGATGCTGGAAGCGAATACGGCCGACGAACTGGTGCGCCTGGCCCACGCCGCACTCGCTCGCGAACTTGAAATCCTGCAACTGCGGTCGAAGATCGCGTCAGAAGCCCAGACCGAAATGGACAAG
>DATNCH010000239.1:0-5034 GCA_035571655.1 Pyrinomonadaceae bacterium | reverse complement strand
GCCTGTCCTAGAATGGCCGGTGTCAATACAGCACTAACTGAAAAGCGTCGCGGCCGTCTCCCCGTGAACATTTCATGCTCCGGTTTTGGATTTTGGGCATCACTCGCTCCCTAAAGAGCATCTGTGTTGACAGTTCCCTTTCGAGCCCTGACCGGTACTGAAAAATTAAATCGCCGAACTGTAGCCCGGGGGTGACATGTATTTACCGACTCGTTACGCGACTAAGATCACAGCGGCTTCCATCTCGCTGATCACTGTCACATTTGTCTTTACGTGGGCAGTGCAGAGTCAGGAACCACCTAAAGAAAAACCAGCGTCTACTGCCCCGGCTGCTCAAGAAAAATCCACCGCGCCTGCTCAGCAAAAAGCCACTCCGGAACCGCAAAAGAAACTCGGAACTGAACTCGACGACCGTAGCTTAATCACTAACACTGATCTGATCACACTGACCGTAACTGTCACCGATACCTATGGACGTTACGTATCCGGATTGAGCAAGAACGCATTCGCCGTTTTCGACAACAAACAGCAACAGGAGATTACTTACTTCAGCGATGATGACTCGCCCGTGTCCGTCGGAGTGATTTTCGATGTTTCGGGTTCGATGAGCGGCGATAAAGTGAAGCGCGCACGCGACGCTCTGTCGAAGTTTATTCAAACCAGCCACGATTCCGACGAGTATTTCCTGATTGCTTTCAACTCGCGAGCGCAGTTGCTTCTGGACAAAACGCGCGATGGCGATTCGATTTTGAATAAACTCACCTTCGTCGAAACGAAGAGCCAGACCGCTCTCTACGATGCGTGCTATCTGGGCGTCGAGAAAGTGCAACGCGGATCGCACCCGAAGCGCGCTCTCCTCTTAATAAGTGACGGCCAGGACAACGATTCTCGATATACCTTCAACGAACTTCGGAAGCTTCTGAAAGAGTCGGACGTAACGCTCTACGCCATCGGGATTTTGAGCGGCAGCGACGCGGGCAGTGCGATGGGCATGGAGGGCCAGGGCGTCCTCGACGAGCTTTCGGGCGTTTCGGGTGGGAAGGCATTCTTCCCGCGCTCGGCGGCTGAAATGGACGATATTTTCGAACAGATTGCCCTGGAGTTACGCCACCAGTATTCTATAGGCTACAAGCCGGAGTCGTTTACCAACGACGGTAAATGGCACCGGGTCAAAGTTAAGGTCACGCCGCCGCGCGGCCTCCCCCGACTATTCGTAAGATCAAAGGAAGGCTACTACGCCACGGCGGGCGCCCGTTAGATCAAAATCCGGGCTTCGGCAACGTTGGGTTACCTGCCTTGCATCTTTTGACGTGTGCGTGTAGTGGCTGCATCCGCTTTTGCCCCAGCCCGCGCGGTTTTTAGAGGAGTTTACCCGTTGTTGAGCGAACAGAGTGTAAGACGGACAGGGATACTTGCGGTCTGCGGTTTGATCCTCTCGGCGCTAGCCTTCGGCCCGAGTCTGGCTGCGGGCGATAACCAGCAACGGCCGCGTACGGCGCAAACGCCGGCGCCGAGTCCGACCGTCCAAAGATCGCTCCCGGCACAACCCACGCCAACGCCTACTCCGGCTCAGCAAACGACACCACAACCCGCCGGCACGCCACCGCAGTTGGGTGCGCCGCCACCACCGCCACGTCTGAAACCAACGCCGACTCCAACGCCGCCCGAGGAACTCGACGCCGACAGCAAGATCACAATCAACACCGAACTCGTCGAGTTGCACGTTCGTGTGATCGATCGCAATAACCGCCCGATCAACAACGTACCCCAAGGCAGTTTTCATGTGTTCGAAGACGGTGTCGCACAAAGCATCGAGTCGTTTACACGTGAAGACGTTCCGATTAGCTATGGTCTCGCCGTCGATACGTCGGCTTCGCTGCGCACGCAGATTCAAAGCGTGATCGACGCCGGCAAAACCATCATCAACAGCAACAAGCCCGGCGACGAAACATTCCTCGTGCGCTTTGTCAGCAGCGACAAGATCCAGACTGAGCAGGATTTCACTTCCAACAAAGAGTTGCTGATGGATGCGCTCGATAACCTGTACGTCGAGGGTGGCCAGACAGCGGTGATCGATGCGGTCTATCTTTCCGCCGAGCACGTTTCCGATTACAAGAAAGGCGACGATAGCGATCGCCGGCGCCGCGCGCTGATAGTGATCACAGACGGTGAAGATCGGAGCAGCTTCTACAAGCAGGAACAGCTCTTCGCGCGGCTTCGTGAAGAAGACGTTCAAATATTCGTGATCGGGTTCATCAACGAGCTGGACAAAGAAGGCGGTTTCATTCGTAAGAGCCCGCGCGACAAAGCTGTCAATCTAATCAATAAGCTCGCGTCTGAAACCGGCGGGCGCGCCTTCTTCCCCGAGTCCATATCCGAGTTACCGCAGATCGCCAACGAGATCGTCAGGGATATGCGAACTCAGTACGTGATCGCATACAACCCGACAAATAAAGCACAGGACGGCACCTATCGCGCAATCAAAGTCACGGTGGACCAACCCTCTGACTCCGACAAGCGAATCGCGCTCACGAGAACCGGACGCCTCGCGCGCAAGGAAGGCCAACACACACCCAAACCACCGCCAGTGAAGCTACCGGCTGGAAACATTGCCGCTCCAGGTAAGAAGCCCTAATTAACTCTCTTTCCCGTTTGAGCCTTTGGTGCTCTTTGGTGGTTTCCTCTTGTACTTCGATCCGTGTCGTGTCGCTGCTTCCTCGACCGAATGGGTCTTGGTGAGAACGTCATCGGTGCGTGCGAGATCGATTAGCTTCTTATAGTACGTGCGCAGCGCGTCGATCTCTGGTTCGGTCAGATCCTCCACGTCGATCAGACGGTTACTGGCGCCCTCCAATGCGGCCACGATCTCGTTGAGCTTGAGGTGTATGGCGAGTGCGTCTTTGTTTTGCGCACGCTGAATGAGAAACACCATCAGGAAAGTGACGATAGTGGTTCCCGTGTTTATGACGAGCTGCCACGTATCCGAAAACCCGAAAATCGGCCCGGTGATGCCCCAAACCACAATCACTCCAACAGCCAGGACAAAAGCTGCGGACGTTCCGGTCGCTCTCGTGGCCTGGTAAGAAAATTTTTCGAGTAGTTCACTGACGAGGCTTCTCTTTCGCGGCATATTTACACCTTGTTCTTCATATTAAATGGATTAAAGCAGGGGAATGGGGAACAACCGGGGAGAGCTATCTTAACATTCGAGGATTAGTATTTGGGTCTTACTGAGCCACTAATTTTTTTTCGCGTGGTTTCACCGGTGTGCAAAACCGGCAAACCGAGATCGACGTCGGAGTGTGGTTGAGCGATCACGTGCGTCGCCACCACCTCGCCCACTCGCTTTCCTGCGGCAGCCCCCGCATCCACTGCACTTCGGACCGCAGCGACGTCTCCACGCACTATAGCCGTCACCAGGCCGGCGTCGATCTTTTCCCAGCCGACGAGGCGAACGTTAGCGGCTTTCACCATCGCATCGGCGGCTTCAATCATCGCCACCAGGCCACGGCATTCAACCATTCCGAGTGCTTCAGGCATTAGTCCCTCCAGTGGCGCAATAGTAACAAAACTTAGGCCACAAAAGGCACAAAGCTTCGCCCACAAAAAGCACAGAAATGTTTCTGAAAAGTGGCTTCTGCTTTTTTGTGCTTTTTGTGGGCGAAGCTTTGTGCTTTTTGTGGCTAGTTTCGGAGGGAGTGGATCGGTGCGGGAATGCGGCCGCCGCGGCGAATGAAAGCGGCGGATGAAAAAGCACTGACCGGCATGATCGGTGCGCTGCCCAGCAAGCCACCATACTCAACCATGTCGCCCACATCGCGTCCCGGCACCGGAATGATCCGCACCGCAGTCGTCTTGTTGTTCATAACGCCGATTGCTAACTCATCAGCGATGATCGCGGCGATAGTCTCAGCCGAAGTCGATCCCGGAACCGCAACCATGTCGATGCCGACTGAACAGACACTGGTCCATGCTTCCAGTTTCGCAAGCGACAACGCGCCCATCTGCGCCGCTTCGATCATACCCGCATCTTCCGACACCGGAATGAACGCGCCGCTCATGCCGCCGACCGAGCCGCTCGCCATCGCGCCGCCTTTTTTCACCGCGTCGGTCAAGAGTGCGAGCGCGGCGGTCGTGCCGTGTGTGCCAGCGCGTTCGAAGCCCATCGCTTCGATGATGTTGGCGACTGAGTCGCCGGCAACGGGAGTAGGCGCGAGCGAGAGATCGATGATGCCGAAGGGAAGGCCGAGCCGGCGTGCGGCTTCGCGGCCGACGAGTTCACCAGCACGCGCTAGTTTGAACGACAGTTTTTTGATCGTTTCTGCGAGTTCCTGTAACGGCAGATTGCGATCGGCGTGACGCACCGCGTGATTGACCACGCCTGGTCCAGACACGCCGACATTGATAACTGCTTCCGCTTCACTGATGCCGTGAAACGCGCCTGCCATAAACGGATTGTCTTCGACCGCATTCGCGAAACAAACGAACTTGGCGCAAGCGAGTCCGCCCTGATCGCGCGTGCGCTCGGCGGCGTCTTTGATGATGCGCCCGATATGGGCCACGACGTCCATGTTGATGCCGGCGCGCGTGGTCGCCGCGTTGACCGATGAACACAAACGCGTGGTGCTCGACAAAGCTTCGGGAATCGAATCGAGAAAACGTTTCTCGGACGGCGTCGCGCCTTTTTGGACGAGGGCTGAGTAACCGCCGATGAAGTCGACACCGACCGCGCCCGCTGCATCGTCGATCGCGCGCGCGAGTTCGATGACGTCGCCTTTCGCGCCTTCGGTGAGCAGCGAAACAGGCGTGATCGAGATGCGTTTGTTAGCGACACGAATGCCAAATTCATCGCCGATCTCGTCGACTGTCCGCACGAGTCGCGCCGCGACGCGGCGAATCTTTTCGCTCGCTTTTTGCGCGATGTTGGAGATGGAGTCGCTGCTGCAATCGAGCAGGCTGAGACCGAGCGTGACCGTGCGGACGTCGAGATGTTCCATCTCGGTCATGGCGACGGTTTGGAGGATTTCGGCCTGA
>DATNCH010000238.1:0-10319 GCA_035571655.1 Pyrinomonadaceae bacterium | reverse complement strand
GCGATATCTCTCGAAGCTTTTTGTGGTAGGCAACTGCAGTTTTATATTTACTTCTGTTTGTCCGGAAGTGATGGGTACCTGCTGGGTGTCTCGTGCCCCATGAGGCGCCGCCGGGAAAGATTGTTACTGCCGCCAAGGTGGCGGGTGTTGACTGCTGTTGAGGTTGACGCCCGCGGCGTTCAACTGTTTCATCACGGTTGCCACTGTTGTCACTAACGATAAAGGCCAAGGCAACGTGGTCTGGCTCAAGCCGGTAAGAGACGACGAATATAATGCCGGCGCGAAATGACTGAAGGGGTTCCGAAAAATGGCAAGAGTATTCATCACTGGCTCGGCAGATGGTCTTGGGCAGTTGGCAGCAAACGCACTGATCGCTCAGGGGCACCAGGTTGTGCTTCATGCACGCAATGAAAAGAGAGGACAAGATGCTTTGGATAGAGTGCCGGGTGCAGAAGACGTAGTAACCGCCGACCTTACCAGTATCGACGAGACAAAACAGTTGGCCTCGAAAGTGAATGAATTAGGCAAGTTCGAGGCAGTTATTCACAACGCGGGTGTTTACCAGGCTTCAGGAGAAGAAATCTTCAGCGTCAACACAGTAGCCCCTTACATTCTGACGTGCCTTGTAAAAAGACCAGGGCGATTGATTTACCTGACCTCCGGCATGCATCAGCAGGGACGCTCAAAACTGGAAAGTTTCAAAACTAATATCAGCCGCATCACTTACTCCGATTCAAAGTTGCACGTGCTGATGCTTTGCAAGGCGGTAGCACGAAGATGGCCGCAGGTTTACGCGAATGCGGTTGATCCCGGTTGGGTTCCGACGAAGATGGGCGGACGAGGAGCGCCGGATGATCTGCAAAAAGGATATGAGACGCAGGTATGGCTGGCTGTAAGCAATGATGACAACGCGAAAGTACGCGGCCGGTATTTTCATCATCAACAAGAAAGCACCCATAACCCTGAAGCCAATGATGTTCGGCTACAAGAGAGATTCTTAGAGTTGTGCAAAGAGATAACAGGCGTTTCATTTCCATGAGGTATAGAAGCTAGAGAGGCTTTGTCTCAAAAGTCGAACGTGAGCCTTTGAATCTGCTAAGAAATTTGTATGTTGAGACCGACCCGACGCTACCGCGTTGCGGGTACTGACGTCCTCCAGGTATGAATCCTGACTTTTCAATTTAAAATTGTGGTTCTCAGAAGGAAGTGTTCGACGCTGCTGCCACGACGGGTGTAAAGTACATGAAACTTCAACCGCACACTTTTACAAGGAGTCCTTATGTCAGACGATGATCTGCAATCGTGTCCGCCCGACCCAACCCGCCGCAAATTTCTTTTGACCACGGGAACTAGTGTGGCAGCAAGCCTGGCAGCGGCGTACGTACCGGTGCTCGCGAATAGCGCTCCTGGAGAGAGCGAGCCAGCTCCCCCAGGTGCGAGACCGACCGTCGAGGGCGCCGTGCCGATCACGCTGCGCATTAATGGCAAGGATCACCAGCTTCGCATTGATCCACGGACAACGCTGCTGGATTGTATTCGTGAGACTGTTGCACTCACTGGAACGAAGAAAGGTTGTGACCATGGTCAGTGCGGCGCATGTACAGTGCATGTGAACGGCAGGCGTGTGAATTCATGTCTCACACTGGCTCTGATGCACGATGGGGAAGAGATTACAACCATCGAAGGCTTGGGTACTCCCGACGCATTACATCCTATGCAGGCTGCGTTCGTTGCCCATGACGGTTACCAATGCGGCTATTGTACGTCAGGCCAGATCATGTCCGCCGTTGCATTGCTCAAGGAACCGTGCGGCCCCGATGATGCGGCAGTGAAAGAACTGATGAGCGGCAATATCTGCCGCTGTGGAGCATATCCCAATATCGTGGCTGCGATTCAGCAAGTCCGCAAAAATGCCTAGTCCAGGGACGGAGGGATTTCGATGCACACCTTTGAATTCAGTCGACCGAAAGATGCTGCTGCGGCTATTGCCGGCACCGCCGAGGCGAAAACGGCGCAGCAGGGCGCGGACATGCGCTTCATTGCCGGCGGCACGACGTTAATCGATTTGATGAAGCTGAACGTCGAAACACCTTCGCGCCTCGTTGACATCAACCGTTTGCCGCTCGACCAGATCGAAACCACTCCCGACGGTGGATTGAAAATCGGCGCCACGGCTCGGAATTCAGATCTCGCCCACCATCCGGCGGTGCTGCGAAGTTACCCCGTGCTGTCGCAGGCTATTCTCAGCGGCGCATCCGCACAACTGCGCAACATGGCGACGACTGCCGGCAATCTACTCCAGCGAACGCGGTGCGTGTACTTCCGCGACCCAGCGATGCCCTGTAACAAGCGCGAGCCTGGAACTGGCTGCCCCGCTATCACGGGCAGCAACCGCACGCTAGCTATCCTTGGCACAAGCGAACATTGCATTGCGACTAACCCATCGGACATGTGTGTGGCTCTTGCCGCATTAGAGGCGACGATTCACGTCCAGGGATCGAAGGGTTCACGCGCGATCCCAATCGGAGACTTTCACCTCTTGCCCGGCAGCACACC
This sequence comes from Pyrinomonadaceae bacterium, assembly GCA_035571655.1. Classification (GTDB taxonomy): domain Bacteria; phylum Acidobacteriota; class Blastocatellia; order Pyrinomonadales; family Pyrinomonadaceae; genus PSRF01. The sequence goes on along the minus strand of DATNCH010000238.1, from coordinate 7,763 downwards.
AAATCGCGAAACGGTCCTTGAACCGGGAGACCTCATCACGCACGTAACGCTGCTGCCTCCCGTCGCCGGCAGCAAGCAGGTTTACCTGAAGCTGCGCGATCGAGCGTCGTATGAATTCGCCCTGGCGTCGGCCGCCGTTGTCGTCACAATCGCCGGCGGGAAAGTGACGCGGGCTCGCATTGCGCTTGGCGGCGTAGGTACCAAACCATGGCGATCACCAGAGGCGGAGGCCGCTCTTATCGGTAAGACTGCCGGCGCAGCCAACTTCCGCAACGCAGCGGAAATGGCGATGCGCAACGCTAAACCACAAAGCGAGAACAAATTCAAAATTGAACTCGCCAAGCGGTGTCTCGCTCACGCCCTGCAAATGGCCGCGACAAGCTGATGCAACCGAAGGAGTGAACATGCAGAGAACTCAAGATCCAGTTGGCCGTGATACTCCTCGCATCGATGGCCCACGCAAAGTGACCGGACAGGCGCAGTACACCTCTGACTTCCACTTTCCCGGCATGTTGTACGCCGTACCTGTCGAAGCTACGATCGCAAACGGAAAACTGCTCAAGCTCGACACCAGTGCGGCCGAGAAGATGCCAGGCGTGCGCGCGATCTTTCATCGCGAGAACATCGGAAGAATTTCCCGCTCCACCTTTGGACCGGGCTTCGAGGGAGTCTGTAACGAAAGACGCCCGCCGTTAGAAGACGACGTGATTCGCTATTACGGCCAGTACATCGCGCTCGCTGTGGCGGATACATTTGAATCAGCCAAGGCGGCTGCCGATGCAGTTCGCGCGACTTACGCGAAGGAGAAGCCGAACGTCGATAGTCACCTTGAAGCGGACGACGATCCTGATACAGTTCTAACTACATATGGTCCGGCTGAACGACTGCAAAGCCAGCGCGGCAATGCCGAACAGGGTTTTGCGACGGCACCGATTAAGTTGGACCAAACCTATGTAACGCCGGCCGAGACACACAATCCTCTGGAGGTGCACGCCACCACGGCGATCTGGGAAGGTTCGACGCTGACGCTGTATGAGTCTTCGCAGGGAGTCGTCAATCTCCGCGGCGTCCTCGCACAAATGTTCGGCTTGCCGAAGGAGAACGTGCGCGTGATTACCCAATTTGTCGGCTCCGGTTTTGGCGGCAAGCTGTGGCCATGGACTCAATGTCCGCTCGCTGCGGCCGCGGCGCGGCAGTTGGGCAAGCCTGTGAAACTTGTGTTGAGCCGCAAAATGATGTTCCAGACGGTTGGTCACCGACCGCTCACGCAGCAGCGTGTGCGGCTGGGTGCTGCGCGTGACGGCAAGCTCGTCTCACTTCAGCACGACTACATCTATCACCGATCAATTCTTGACCCCTACCACGAAGATTGCGGCGAGGCAACGGCGTTTCAATACAGCGTGCCGAATCTGCGAGTAACTTTTGGACGCGCAAAGCGAAACGTAGGCGCAGGCGCTGATATGCGCGGACCTGGTCGAGTGCCTGGGCTGTACGCGTTAGAGTCTGCAATGAACGAATTGGCTGATCAACTGAAGATCGATCCAGTAAAGTTCCGCATCCTTAACGAACCGAAAATCGATGAGTCGAAAGGCGTTCCATTTTCGTCAAGGCATTTGGTCGAGTGCTTTGAACTGGGAGCACAGAAGTTCGGCTGGTCCAGGCGCTCGTCTGACGTCGGCTCGATGAAACGCGACGGCTTGACATTGGGGTGGGGAATGGCCGGTTGCTCGTGGATCGCCGCTCGATTCCCTGCCGCGGCGAGCGTGCAACTGCGCGACGATGGCACGGCGCGTGTTGCGTCTGCCACGCAGGACATCGGCACTGGCACCTACACGATTCTCGCGCAGCTCGTCTCGCAGAAGACCGGTGTGCCGCTCGACAAGATCGAAGTAGCGCTTGGCGATACCGCCCTGCCTGAAGGCCCGGTTTCGGGTGGCTCGATGGCCACTGCATCAGTTGTTCCTGCTGTTCTCGCGGCCGCCGACAACGCGATCTCATCGTTGCTGACTGTCGCGGTGACAATACCTGAATCGCCGTTTGAGAATCGCAAGCCCGAGGATCTGTTGCTGCAGAACGGACGGGTATTTTTGAAGGTTGATGGTCCAGCTAAAGGTGTGCCGTTTCAGGATCTACTTCGCCGCGCCAATATCCGCCTGGTCACTGGCAGTGGCAAATCCGAAGCGACCTTCGGTGATCCGAAACCGAAGTTCTCGACACAATCGTTCGGCTGTCATTTCGTTGAGGTGACATGGCAACCGGAGATCGCACGGCTGCGCGTCAGCCGCGTTGTCACCGTCATGGATGCGGGCCGGATTATTAATCCACTGGCTGGGCGGAATCAAATTGTCGGCGGAGTTGTGATGGGAATCGGTATGGCGTTGTTAGAGCACACGTCCTACGATCCGCAGAGCGGCGCGCCGATCAACAGCAACCTGGCCGACTACATCGTGGCGGTGAATGCCGACGTACCTCCGATTGAAGTTCATTTCCTCGATTATCCGGACAAAGAGATCAACGAACTTGGTGCGCGCGGGATCGGCGAGATCGGCTTGGCGGGCGTCGCACCTGCGATCACGGCGGCGGTCCACCATGCTACGGGAATTCGCGTGAGGGAATTGCCAATCAAGATTGAGGACCTGTTAGCGCCAGCATAAGTCCGGCGAACTCGGTTCAGGCACTACTCGACATAGTGTTCATTCAGTTGAGCCTTGAGCTCCTGAGGGACGGATTGCCAACGGGCAATGCACAAATCATGCAAACTCCAGTCGGAAGCGTCTACGCGAGCGAAGTGCCACCTGGCCAGAGTTTTTTCATAATGCCAGCGATATATCGGACCATGGTTGCGCTGACTATAAAAAATATTATTTTCAACCGGATCTTTGTCCGGCCGGATGAACATGCGCAGTCCGTTCATAACGCTTCAACTCTTTAGCTCCCAGCTTGCTGTTTACCCGGCTACAAGAAGGGATGTTTCGACGCCAGTACCCAAGTCTCTCATCGTACTGGGGTCATGAACACGGGGCACGGAGAATTGCGTAAAAGTGATCAAGCCTCTTCTGATTTCTTCCAATGCAATGCTTGTATCTTTGTGCTTTAGATGATCCAGCTCGATCCGTGGCTTTGCACCACGTCGAAGTTGCTTCACTCTCAACGCGGCTATCACGACTACTCGGAATCGTGAGATTTCTCCTGGCCCACTCTCAGGACGGCTCTCGCTCATTTGCCTCTCCTCTTCGTGACCCCGAGTTGTTAAGCTCCGGTTCATTAGCTCAGTGATTCTTCCCGCACGCAGTTATTACATCCAACCAAAGTTTCATTACTGTTGAAAATTGCGCCTGCCTGGCGGACAGAAAAAATGGACCAGTGCGCCCGCAGATCGTTATACGCTCAGAAATGTCGTGTGTAGATGCATGCATCAGGATGCTTGGCATAGTCAGGTTTGAAAAAAACAAACAGACGGCACAAGGAGGAGGACGCTACGCGCAGATCCTGATGTCGAGAGTGGTTTTAAAGAGCTGATAATGCTGAAGGAACTATAGCATACTTTCGCGAACCGCCTAGTTCATCGCGCAAAGTGCTCGCGCTTGCAACAAACCGCACCGATAAGGCATCATAGCTGCGGTTAATCCTTCTCTCGCGCATCGACGGTGATGCGCCCAGCGCACAAAACGAGCAGCGCCGGCGTTTTTGGAAGTTCGAGAGTTGGCTTGTTTCACACTTCGAAGCCGCTCTTTAAAGAGCATCCGAACCTGGTCCTTCGTTCGCTACCGTTTCGCCGAAGCCCATCCGATTCGCAGCTTCTTTTCGTTCCCGAAAGGGGAAGGGTATATCTCTATGTCAACAAAACTTTATGTTGGAAACCTAGCTTTCCAAACTACCAGTCAGGAGCTGCAGCAGTTGTTTGGTCAGGCTGGCACGGTTCAATCTGCCAGTGTCATGGAAGACCGCGACACCGGACGCTCGAGAGGCTTTGCCTTCGTGGAAATGTCCAGCGAGGAAGAAGCCACTTCTGCGATTGAGCAATTCAATGGCAAGGAAGTCGGCGGTCGCACCTTGAAAGTCAACGAAGCCAAACCACGCGAGAATCGCAGCGGACGTGGCTTTAGCAACGATCGTGGTGGCTATGGCGGCAACAACGGTGGACGACGGTCCGAACCGCGCTGGTAACAAGCAACACTCCACGCAGTGTTTTGGTCTCCGGGATGATCTGATTCCTCCCGGAGCGCCGCGTTGCTATTGAAGCCTGACAGTCAGAGAGGACTGCTAATGAAATTAAAAGAGGGTGCGGATACGCCAGTGGCGATACAGAGACCGCCCATCAATTGGGCCAATGGCAATTGGGGCACCGCGGTCTTTCTGATTTGCGCCCACCTTGGCTCCATCGCAGCGCTCTTCTTTTGGAGTTGGCCGGCTGTAATCACTGGAGTCGCGCTTTACTGGGTTGGCGGTAGTCTTGGTATCGGCATGGGCTATCACAGGCTAATAACCCACCGCGGTTACAAAGTACCGAAACCGGTTGAATACTTTCTCATCACCTGCGGCACCTTGACCCTCGAAGGTGGTCCAATTCAATGGGTAGTGACGCACCGCATACACCACGCCCACACAGATCGCGCGAACGATCCACATACGCCACGCCATGGCGGCTGGTGGGCGCATATTGGCTGGATACTATGGGGCACAGCTCAGAATCACGACCAGGCCACCATCGCACGCTTTGCACCTGATTTAATAAACAACCGTTACTATCGTTGGCTGAATCGCTTTTATTACGTTCCACTAATCATAGTGGGGCTAATGCTTTTTGCGTTCGGAGGTTGGGGCGTAATGTTGTGGGGAGTATTCCTCCGCCTTATGCTGTGCCTGCATGCCACGTGGCTCGTCAATTCGGCTACACATCTGTGGGGTAAAACGAGATTCGAAACCGGTGACGACTCGCGCAATAGCTGGTGGGTAGCGCTGCTGACATTCGGTGAAGGCTGGCATAATAACCATCACGCTCATCCCACCTCAGCGCGCCACGGTCTGCGTTGGTACGAGTTCGATTTAAACTGGTTTGGTATTCGAACTTTGCAATTTCTCGGATTGGCCCATGGCATTAAACGAATGCGTTTCAATCGTGTCTTGTCCGTCTGGCAACCGGTCTCGGGTCGAGTAAAGTCTGAACGTGTTAAGCAACTCCGAAGTATCGATGCCTAAATCTGGGTCTTGTCCACAGCCTCCGCGAGGTCAATCTCCTTCGCAACGGCGAACAGAACCGTCTGTGTGCTAGACCACATACATGCTATCCTTTTCCGCGAAGGAATTAGCGCTGCTTCTGATTTAGTCATGCCTGTTTCTGCACCTGCCCCTCCGAGCGAGAATCGACTTCTTGCGTCACTTCCTAATGATGAATATCAACGCCTTCTGCCACACCTTGCGAATGCCTCCTTTGCGCTTGGTGAAGTCGTCTACGAATTCGGCGGTCAGTTGGATTACGTCTACTTCCCAACTACGGCGATAGTATCGTTGCTCTACACCATGGAAAACGGCTCAAGTGCCGAGATGGGATTGACGGGTAATGATGGTGTGGTGGGAATCGCCCTCTTCATGGGAGGCGGCACCATGCCGAATCGTGCTGTTGTACAGAGCGCCGGCGGAGCTGTGAAGATGAAGGCAAGGGTGCTTCAGGATGAGTTTGCGAAGGGTGGCAAGTTTCAATACCTGCTGCTGCGATATACGCAAGCACTGATCACTCAGATCTCACAGACTGCTGTTTGCAACCGTCTTCACTCGGTGGAACAGCAACTTTGCCGATGGCTTTTGTTGAGCCATGACCGGCTGAATAGTGACGAGTTGATTATGACACAGGAACTAATCGCCGGAATGTTGGGTGTGCGCCGCGAAGGCGTGACCGTGGCTGCGGGAAGGCTGCAGGATGTTGGGGCTATCAGTTACGTCCGGGGTCATATCAAGATCCTCGATCGTCAGACAATGGAAGAGACCGTCTGCGAGTGTTACCGGGTAGTAAAAGAGGAGACCGAGCGGTTACTCGGATAAGCCTCTGATGTCACTTAGTCGTCACGCAATAATCCTGGCGTGTTTGGCATTCGTCTCTGCCGCAATCGCCACAACGGCATCCACGCGGCGCGCGTACGCTCAGAGCACAGCGCCGGCTGATACGCGCCTAACTGGCGATTGGGACTATTACGTCATGCTCGGCGCGGCGCCGAATGGAGGCTTTGAAGCGCGCCGGCGCATGGGCTTGGCCCACTTTGATGGTCCATATGCAAATGGCGCCTGGTTCAAACGTCGCAGCGGCATTCCTCTTTATACGATCACGAAGGTCACCGTCACGGGCGACAACATCACCTTGTCACTCGAAAATGGCAACGAAATCATGGCCGTGCTCAAAGGCGACGGCATCGAAGGTCGAATCTATAGCGGCGGCAAGCCAATCAATCGTATATGGCTCGTGAAACGAACGGCCCCTCCCACCTGGGAGCCCAACTATGCGCTCTGGCCGGATGATGCTGCCTCGCGTCCTACGTTTCAAGTCACTGTGGATCCTGCCGTGCCGATGACCGCACGAGATGGTACGACGCTGATGAACTACGTGGCACGTCCGGTCGGCGCCGGGCCGTTTGCCGTCGTGCTCGAACGCACACCGTACCTGCGCTTCGACAAGGCCAACGGTGAGTTCTGGGCATCACGGGGTTACATCTACGTTAAGCAGGATGTGCGTGGCCGCGGAGGATCGGGTGGGGTCCTCGACATGAACTCGATGCAGGAACAGGACGGGTACGACGCCGTCGAATGGGCCGCGGCGCTACCGGGTAGCAATGGAAAAGTCGGGATGATTGGCGCCTCAGATCCGGGACTTCTCGCCTGGTACGCGGCGATTGCGGCGCCGCCTCATCTTGTTACGATCGCCCCGACAGTCGCGACCGCTGATCCGTTGCGCATCGTGCCGTACATCGACATGGTTTTCTCTCCGACCGTCGTGCCGTGGCTCTGCCTGACAGGGCTGAAGGACCAGAATTCGAGCATGAGCAACGTGAATGAGGTAGAGGCGTTTGCCCACCTCCCCGTTATCGAGGCTGCAGAATTGGCCGGTTGCCCGCGCCCACAGTACTGGAACGATTGGTTCGATCACCAGAAAGACGATGCTTACTGGCGCGCGCGCAGCATCGAACGGCGGCTCGAGCGAGTGAAAGTGCCGGTGCTCGGCATCGCAGGCTGGCACGATGATGCGAGAGGAACGATCCGGAACTATACGATCATGAGCCGGTTGCCGGGCGCGCCGCCGTACCACGTGGTGATGGATGGCGGGGCGCACAAGGGAATCGATTATGTGAACGGTTACTTCGGCCCGCAGGCACGAATCGATCGGCGCGCGCTGCAGCTCCGGTGGTTGGACCACTACCTGAAGGGTATCGACAACGGTGTGGATATGCAGGCGCCGCTCGACATCTTCGTGATCGGAGACAACACGTGGCGGAAAGAACGTGAGTGGCCGCTCGCTCGAACGGTATGGACCAACTTCTACCTGCGTCAGAATGGCAGGCTCGAGACCACAGCGCCCGGTAGCGAACCGCCGGACGAGTACACATACGACCCCGGCAATCCCACTCCGTTCCTCGTGGACGCGCGCGAACTCGAGTTGAGCCTCAACGAAGACTATCGAACGGTGGACACCGAGCGGAAGGATCTCGTGACCTACACGACGGCGCCGCTCGAAAAAGACATTGAGATCACTGGACCAATGACCGCAACACTCTGGG
>DATNCH010000237.1:0-12625 GCA_035571655.1 Pyrinomonadaceae bacterium | reverse complement strand
ATGTTACTGAGGATTGACTTTCAGACCAACCACGAGTACAAAATTCTTCAACCTGCGCTGCAATCCAAAATCCAGGAGAACGATCCATGAAAACCCTAGCGATAGCTGTGACCCTCGTCGTCCTTTTTGTCTCCGGCGCCGCCGCCCAAACGTGGGATCCGGAATTACAGTTGAAAGTTAAAGCTGTCGGCACACCGAGAGTGTCGCCCGACGGCAAGAAAATGGTCTACGCCGTCAACGAGGCCGTCATGACTCCAGACAAAAGCGAGTTCGTGACGCAGATCTGGCTCTCGAACCTCGACACCAAACGGAACGTCCAACTCACGTTTGGCGAGAAGTCATCCAGCAATCCGAAATGGTCACCCGACGGAAACTGGCTCGCGTTTCTGTCGAATCGCAAGGACAACCGAAATCAGATCTATCTCCTGAATTTGAGCGGAGGTGAAGCTGAACCACTGACCGACGGGAAGAGTGCCGTCACGAACTTCGCATGGTCGCCCGATGGCCGCTCGATCGCCTTGACGATGATGGATGCGAAGACTGAAGAAGAAGAGAAAAACGACAAAGGCAAGAACGACTCTCGCTGGGCCGATGAAAACCTCAAGCTCGCACGTTTGTACGTGCTCTCGGTTCAGAAAGACGCCAACGGCAAACGCGAGCCACGCAAACTGACGACGGAGAATTATCAGGTCGAGGATTTCGACTGGTCCAACGATGGCTCGCGGATCGCATTCGGTCACGTGAAGTCGCCGGTGGCAAACGATTGGCCAACCGCGGATGTCTCGATCGTCGAAGTTGCCAGTGGAAAGATCAGCGACCTGGCAAACTCCCCGGCTGCCGAAACCAGTCCACTTTATTCACCCGATGGAAAATCGATCGCCGTGAGTACCAGCGATGTCCCAGCACGCTGGGCCGGGAGCGGCATCATCCAGGTTTTTTCAACCAGTGGTGGACCACCGAAGAATGCCGCCGGCACATTTGACGCGCAACCCGCTGTTGCCGGATGGTCGTCAGATAGCAAGCGCATTTACTTCAGCGAGGCAAAGGGCACTGGAACGCAGATCTATTCGCTGGACGTCGCGGCGAACCGCATCGACGAGATCAAAGCTACTCCAGCGGTGCTGAGCGCCATCAGTCTCAATAGTTCAGGCACGACCTTCGCATTTGTTAGACAAACACCCAACACGCCTGCGGACGCGTATGTTGCTTCGGTTGCTGATTTCAATCCGGTGCAAGTCACTCGCGTGAATGAAGGATTGCAAATCCCGGCGCTCGGTCGCACCGAAGTCATCACGTGGAAATCAAAAGACGGAAAAGACATTGAAGGACTGCTGACGTATCCAGTCGGATATCAAAACGGCCAGCGTGTGCCGCTAATCCTCAACGTTCACGGTGGCCCAGCGGGCGTGTTCCAACAAACGTTTATCGGTGGTCGCGGTGTTTATCCGCTCGCGACTTTTGCTTCGCGCGGTTTTGCGATCCTGCGTCCGAATCCGCGCGGGTCGAGTGGTTACGGCGCGGAATTCCGGCGTGCAAATATTAAGGACTGGGGCTTCGGAGACTACCAGGACTTGATGACGGGCGTTGATAAAGTGATCGAAATGGGCGTCGCAGATCCTGAGCGCCTGGGTGTGATGGGCTGGAGCTACGGCGGCTTCATGACGTCGTGGATCGTTACTCAGACGCAACGTTTCAAAGCAGCTTCGGCCGGTGCGCCGGTGACGAATCTCATGAGCTTCAACGGCACCGCAGACATTCCGGCGTTTATTCCCGACTATTTCGGCGGTCAATTCTGGGAAGTCATGGACCTCTACCAAAAGCATTCGCCGATGTTCAATGTCAAAAATGTCTCGACGCCGACGATGATTCAGCATGGTGAAGCGGATGTCCGCGTGCCGATCTCGCAAGGGTATGAGTTCTATAACGCGCTCAAAGTGAAGGGCGTGCCGACGCGAATGCTCGTGTTGCCACGACAGCCGCACGGACCCACCGAACCGAAGATGCAGTTGGCGGCGATGAAAGCGAACCTTGAATGGTTCGAGAAGTACATCGGCTCAAAGCGCGAGACCTCGCGCAACTGAGCCGCGGATATTTCTGTGCACCCTTTGGACCAGAAGAACACAAAGGGTGCACAGAGAAAACCGAGCACTCCAATACAGTTCAAGCGAACTATTTAGTTACACCTCCTCACTTCCCAATCCAAATCTCCTAAACATTTGACTTGGCATATCAGTTGCGCCGCGCACGGCCATCCTACCCCAGACAAGATCAGCGTGTTCTTCGGATGAAGGTTCTCGTCGGCACTTCAGGGTGGCACTACAAACACTGGCTCGGCTTGTTTTATCCAACCGGGACGCGCCCGGCCGAAATGTTCAAGTTCTACGCGCGCTACTTCAACACGGTCGAAATCAACAATAGCTTCTATCGACTGCCGGCAGCGGAGACGTTCGACGCCTGGAGAGAGTCGTCGCCATCCAACTTTTGTTTCGCGCTGAAAGCCAGCCGTTTCATCACGCATATGAAGAAGTTGAAGGAGCCGAGAAGTTCGTCGGAAAAGTTTTTTCTGGTCACGCAGCGGTTGCAACAGAAGCTTGGACCGATCCTGTTTCAACTTCCGCCGCAATGGAACGTAAATGTCGAGAGGTTGGCGGAGTTTCTCGCGGCGCTCCCGCGAGAGCACACGTACGCGGTTGAGTTTCGTGATGAGAGTTGGTTTGTCGCGCCGGTGTTTGAGCTGTTGCGCAAATTTAACGTGGCGTACTGCATTCACGATTTTGCAGCGATGAAGGTGCCGATCGAGATCACTGCGGACGTTGCGTACGTTCGCTTTCATGGGCCGACGGTTGCGAAGTACGCGGGATCGTATTCAGAGATTCAGCTCCGCGCGTGGGCTGAGCGCATCGAAAGCTGGCGCTCACGCGTGTCGGCGGTTTACGTCTATTTCAATAATGATCCGGGTGGTGAAGCAGTCAAGAACGCGTTGACATTGAAAAACTTGTTGGGCTATTGACTGTTTCACAGGATTTACAGGATTTTTCAGGATTTCCTGTGAAGCAACTACCGAATTGACAGGCGCGCGCCGGCACGAATAAGCACCGGCGGACCTACAGTGAACACGGGTGTGCTGCTGATCTGGTAACGGCTGCCGGTCAGGTTTTGGAAGGCGACAAATAACCGGGCACGTTCCGAAACAGAGCGCGAGGCCTCAGCGTCGAGTGTGAAAAACTTTTTCAGCGGCAACGTGTTTTGATCGTCGTCGAACTGCGTGCCCGCGAAGCGTCCCTGCGCGCCGACGAGCCATTTCGCATCAGCGTACGTGAGCTGAAAGTTGAACTGATTGCGCGGCACCTGCGGCACCAGCAGCCCTTCCAAACTCCTGTTCGCCGGAAAACGCAGCACAGTGCTGTCCGTCAACAGGTATTCGCCCGCAAGCTCCCAATGCCGGGCAAATTTCGTGATTGCCGACAGCTCGATCCCACGAGCACGGATCGCGCTGAGGTTTTGTCGTTGTCGCGTGATGAGCGCCGGTGTCGTGGTAAGCGTGACGTTCGCAATGGAGTCATCTATCTCGTTCCAGAAAAAGTTACTGCGCACAAACAAATGGTCGCGAAACGTTTGCACGCCCAGTCCAGCGTCGCCGCCCGTCAACCTCTCGGCGCTCAACTCAGCATTCGCACTCGTTACAACATTGCCGACGCGAAAATTTCGATAGAGCTCGTTGAGCGTCGGCGCGCGAAACGCGCGATACGCGGAGGCATTCACGGAGATGCCACGATCGAATCTCTTGATCACAGACACGCGGGGACTAAACGCCGTCTCAGACCTGTCAGGAAAGTCGTTCAACGAAGGCACACCCGTCACCGGAATGCGATCGGAAAACCCACGACTGTTGCGCCAGTTATCAAAACGTGCGCCCGCACTAAACAACCACGATCCGATGCGTACTGAATCACTCCCAAACAGACCAAACGATCTTTGCCGCCCTCCGGCATCGACGAAAGCCGTGATTCGCGAATTGTTGAACGTAGTCTCCGCGCTGTGTCCACGAACATCACGTCCTTCGACGCCCGCTGAGAGCGACTGATTTCCGATTGGTCTGCTCCACTGAAATGCAAACCCCAACTGCTGCGATGGATTGCGTTGGCGGTTGGTCAGCGACTCAAAAGTGCGACTCGCAGCGACGGCAGAGAAGTTTTGATTGAAGTTCTCTGACGATCCGTACACGCGAACTCTAAAATCGCACCACGTACTGCCGACGTCGATTGCGGAAATCCGAGTATCGTTAACTTGAATCGGCGTTCCATTCTGACGGCTCTCACCAAACGCGCTGAGACGAACGAAAGCGAGCCCGTCAGTACCGAGTGTTCTCGACAATGTGATCGAACCGGTCAGATCTCCAGTTCCCGCCGCTGTGTCGATTGGACCACGCTGATCTTCTGGTACGAGAACGTACCCATCAGTGTGCAACGCCTGCGCCGCGAACAGAACGCCCCACTTATCGAAGGCCTTCCCTCCGCTAAACGAAGTGGCGCCAGTGACTTTGTTACCGGCTGACGCTTCGAAATCGAAGAATGTCGCAGGCGTCGTTCTGCTCGTTATATTAATGACGCCACCGAGCGCGCCGCTACCATAGAGATCGGAAGTCGCGCCGTTGTAAACCTGCATGTTTTCAACATTTACGCGCGGCAGTCGATTCCAGTAGACCCATCCGCCGAACGGGCTGTTCAGAGGCACGCCATCCAACAGTACGAGCGCCCGACTCGCTCCATTCGCTCCCACACCTCTGAGCGAAACACCCTGCGACGTCGGATTCGCCGACAAGCTTCCCGAGCGACGAAACAGGGAGAATCCAGGCACCTGTCGCAGGATGTCGTCAATCGTCAAAGCACCGGCGGAGTTGATCTCGTGTCGCCCGATCGTGAACTGGCTCGAGGGCGTGGAAGGAATTCTTTCTTCGCCGGCAGTGACGACAATTCTTTCGATCACGCTCGCGGGCTCGAGTTGGATCTGAAGCGGTTCGTTCGCAGCTTTTGAAACGTTGAGTCTGACAGTGTTGAATCCCGGCGAAGTGATCGAAAGCGTACCGTACGATCGCGTACTCAACACTGTAAAAAATCCGCTAGCATCAGTAACAGTGCGAATCGTTTTTCCTTCGGAAGCAAACTCGACTGATGCATGTTGAATGGCTGCGCCGGTTGGATCGGACACGATGCCCGAGATTTTTGTAAGTGGTTGTTGCGCGTCGATCTTAGCGACGAGAATCAAACACAAAAGTACGGCCCAGCTTTGTTGGATTCTCGTACACCACACGCCTGGTCCTGTTCTGTTTCTCACTGGCCAAAAAGGTGCTTTGCGTTGATGGTTCCTTTGTGATGCAACGATAATACCTGCAACTCCGTTCGCTGGACCACACTCGAAATGAATTGCACACATTTTGTATGTACCGGTGTGTAATTAGAAGTACTAAAACGATCCGGGGTGGGGAAGTGAAAATTGATCTCCCATTCATGAGAGCGGCAACGCTTGCGTCTGCGGTGCTGCTTATCAACGGTTGCACGCCGCACAACCAGCCACCACCACAACAACTTTCGCAAAACAGAGTGCTGACGGCTCCGACGGGAGCCAGCGTCGTCGCCGAACCCGAAGACGGGCAGTGGCCTATGCCCGCAAAGAACTATGCCAGCACGCGTTTCAGCGGCCTTGAAGAGATAAACACCTCGAACGTGGCGAATCTCAAACTCGCCTGGTCTTTTTCTACCGGAGTCGTGCGTGGCCACGAGGCGGCGCCCATCGTGGTCAACAACACGATGTATGTGATCACGCCTTATCCGAATTACGTCTACGCACTCGATCTAACGCAGCCCGGTGGCCCCGTCAAATGGAAATATGAGCCCAATCCGGTCTCATCTGCTCAGGGAGTCGCGTGCTGCGATGTCGTGAATCGCGGCCTGGCCTACTCTGACAACAAAATCTTCTTCAACACGCTCGACAACCAGACGATTGCGCTCGACGCCAACACGGGAACAGAAATCTGGAAAACGAAAGTCGGCGACATCAACCTTGGCGAATCGATAACGATGGCGCCGCTCGTCGTCAAAGGAAAAGTTCTCGTTGGCAACAGCGGCGGCGAATTCGGCGTGCGTGGCTGGCTCACGGCGCTGAATGCAGCCGACGGGAAGATCGCCTGGCGCGCATATCACACTGGACCAGACGCCGACGTGCTCATCGGCGCGAACTTTCACCCTTATTACGCGCAGGATCAGGGAAAGGATCTCGGTGTAACAAGTTGGCCCAGCGACGCATGGAAGATTGGCGGCGGTACGATGTGGGGTTGGATCTCCTACGATCCTGAGCTGAACCTAATCTTTTACGGCACTGGTAACCCAGGTCCATGGAATCCCGAGCAACGCCCCGGCGATAACAAATGGACCTGCGGGATCTTCGCTCGCGACCCTGACACTGGTGAAGCTCGCTGGTTCTATCAGTTGAGCCCACACGACCTGCACGACTACGACGGTATCAACGAACAGATCCTGATGGACGTCCCCGTGAACGGCCAGATGCGGAAGGTTCTGGTCCGTCCTGAACGTAATGGTTATGTCTACGTGATCGATCGGACGAACGGCCAGGTTCTTTCAGCCAATGGCTTCGGATACATCACTACGTCGAAGGGCGTCGACCTCAACACGGGTCGAATAATCTACAACCCGGAGAAAGAGCCTAAGGTCGGACAGGTCGTTCGTGAAATCTGTCCGGCTGCGCCCGGCATGAAAGACTGGCAGCCGTCTGCCTTCTCTCCCCGCACCGGATTGATTTACATCCCGCACCAGAACCTCTGCATGGACATGGAAGGCATGGAGGCGAACTACATCGCAGGCACGCCTTACGTCGGCGCGAACGTGCGCATGTATGCAGGACCGAACGGCAACCGTGGAGAGTTTCTCGCATGGGACCCGGTGAAGAATGAAAAGGTCTGGGCAGTCAGTGAAAACTTTCCCGTGTGGAGTGGAGCACTCGCCACGGCTGGCGACGTCGTCTTTTACGGGACGATGGACGGCTGGTTCAAAGCAGTTGATGCGAAGAACGGAACGTTGTTGTGGCAGTTCAAGTGTGGGTCCGGAATCATCGGACAACCGATCAGTTATCGAGGACCGGATGGGAAGCAGTACGTAGCGATTCTGTCTGGTGTCGGTGGCTGGTCCGGCGCCATTGTGGCGGGCGGATTGGATCCGCGCGATGCAACCGCGGCGCTGGGCTTTGTGGGCGCGATGGGGGATTTACCGCAACACACGACGCGAGGAGGCATGCTTTATGTATTCGCGCTTCCTTAGTTTGTGCTTTGCCTGCCTGTTCGTGATCTCGTGTGCGGAACACAAATCCGCTCCGCTAGCGACCGTTCAGCATTTCGAACGGCCGGCGGGCGTGCTCCGAGTTTGCGCCGATCCAAACAATCTTCCTTTCTCAAACCAGCGTGGCGAAGGTTTTGAAAACAAGATCGCGGAGTTGTTGGCCCACGACCTGGGTCAGCGTGTCGAATACACGTGGTGGGCACAGCGACGCGGTTTCTTTCGCAATACGTTGAAGGCCGGTTCATGCGATGTCGTGATTGGCGTGCCGTCAGGATTCGAAATGGCCCTGACGACGAAGCCTTACTACCGGTCGACTTACGTTTTCCTCTATCGCAAGGATCGCGGACTCAGTGTCAACTCACTCGACGATCCGCTTCTCAAGAATCTGAAAATCGGCGTTCAGATCATCGGCGACGATCAAAGCAACGCACCACCGGCGCACGCGCTCAGCCGGCGCAACATCGTGACAAACGTGAAGGGATACACCCTGTACGGCGATTACAGCCAGCAGAATCCTCCCGCGCGAATTGTCGACGCAGTTGCGAATCGCGACATCGATGTGGCGATCGTTTGGGGTCCGCTGGCGGGTTACTTCGCGAAACAATCCCGCGTGCCTTTAGAAGTCGTTCCAGTGTCGCCACAGATAGATCAGCCTTTTCTGCCGTTTGTGTTCGATATCTCGATGGGGGTGCGACGTGAAGATCAGGAGTTCAAAGACCAGCTCGATCAGATTCTCGACAAGCGACGCGCCGAGGTCGATCGGATTCTGAAAGATTACGGCGTCCCGCGAGCTGAGGAAGAGAAAGGAGCGAGCGGTGTATAGGCTATTGCTCTTGTGTGCTTTTTTATGTCTCTTTGCGTGCTCGTGTCAACGCGAGAAACGGGTATTTTCACAACCACCCGCGAACTTCAAATCATACGATGTAGTCATGAGCGAGATTCATCCCGGCTCAGCGGGCTTGCCGCAGCCCGTGAAGGCCGCGTCCGAAGAACGTGCCTTTGACTTAAACGAAGGCAAGCGACTGTTCACGCAGTACAACTGTAGCGGCTGCCATTTCAACGGCGGTGGCGGAATTGGACCACCGTTGATGGATGAAAAATGGATCTACGGTTCGAACACGGAAAACATCTACTCGACGATCGTCGAGGGCCGTCCCAATGGCATGCCTTCGTTTCGCCAAAAGATTCCTGACAACCAGGTGCAGGAAATCGCTGCTTACGTCAGATCCATGAGCGGGCAACTCAGGAAAGATGTTGAACCCACTCGCAACGACACGATGAACGCGCGTCGCTCAGAACAGCGAACGGAAAGGAAAACACCGCAGCAAACAACTGCACCGGACCATGACTGAGGGTATTCAAAACGCACTCAATTCGGCTGGTCCACAGGCCGATAACATCGCCGGGCTCTGGTGGCTGATGTTTGTCGTCTGCTCGATCGTGTTTGTGCTCGTGATGATCGCGTTGCTCGGCGCAATCAAGAACCGAACTCGCGAGCCGCAGTTCGACTCCACGCCGATACTCGAACCGCCGCCCGAACAGGAACGTCGTCGACGCAACGTCGTGGTTACCGCGGTCGTGATAACCGTCATCACTTTGTTTGTGTTCCTCATCGCGAGTTTTTCGGCCGGGCGATCTATGTCGGCAGAGACGACAAGCAAAAACGGGCTGGTGATCGACGTCACAGGTTTCCAGTGGTGGTGGGAATTTCGTTACCAGGACGTCGATGCCAGCAACATTTTCGTTACCGCGAACGAGATCCATATTCCGGTGGGCGTGCCGGTCACGCTGAATCTGCGCGCCAACGACGTGATTCATAGTTTCTGGGTGCCGAATCTCGCCGGCAAGAAAGATCTGATTCCGGGGAAGGCAAACACGATCTGGATACAGGCAAACAAGCCGGGTGTTTATCGCGGGCAGTGTGCGGAGTATTGCGGCTTGCAGCATGCGCACATGGCCTTCTGGGTGATCGCAGAGTCGCAGGAGCAATTCAACGCGTGGCGTCAGAATCAAACGCAAACGTCAGTTACGCCGGCGAATGATTCGCAGAAGCGCGGGCAGGAGGTGTTTCTGTCGTCCACATGCGTGATGTGTCACACGATCAACGGCACGCGGGCGCAGTCAAACGTTGGTCCAAACCTGACGCATGTTGCGAGTCGCAACACGCTCGGCGCCGCGACGCTCTCGAATACACGCGACCATTTGTATCAGTGGGTGAAAGATTCGCAAGCGGTAAAACCCGGGAACAGGATGCCGCAGCACAATCTTTCTGACGCCGATTTCCAGGCGCTTTTGGATTACTTACAGAGTCTGAAATGAGCCACGAAAAGACATATAAGGAACGAGAGATCAACGAAGAGGAACTAGCCGCTGCGATGGAGCGCGAGCGGGACGAGCTCGAGCGTACGTGGGCACGGCCGCGCGGGTTGCGGGGGTGGTGTACCGATACGGACCACAAGGCGATTGCGATGCGTTACATCGTTACCGCCTTCGTGTTTTTTGTCCTCGGTGGTATCGAAGCGGCTTTGATGCGACTCCAACTCGCCAGGCCTGAGAATCACTTTCTCAGTCCCGATCAATACAACCAGATCTTCACTGTGCACGGCACGACGATGATGTTCCTGTTCGCAGTGCCGATTATGACCGCAATGGGAATTTATCTCGTTCCCTTGATGATCGGCGCGCGCGACGTCGCCTTTCCGCGAGTGAATCTTTTTGGTTATTTCGTCTACCTGATCGGCGGAATTCTCCTGTACACGGGTTTTGTTTTGAACACTGGACCGGATGCCGGCTGGTTCGCTTACGTGCCCTTGTCTGGTCCCGGCTTCTCGCCTGGCAAACGCGTGGACATCTGGGCGCAGATGATCACGTTTACCGAACTCTCTGGTTTGGCTGGGGCGGTTGTCGTCATCGGCACGGTTTTCAAGATGCGTGCACCGGGCATGTCGATCAACCGTCTGCCCTTGTTCGTGTGGGCGCAACTGATTACATCGTTCATGATCATTTTCGCGATGCCGTCAGTGATGCTCGCGAGCGGTCTGCTTGCCAGCGATCGATTGATCGATACGCACTTCTTCAACGCGGCCGAAGGCGGCGACGCGATTCTTTATCAACACCTCTTTTGGTTCTTCGGGCACCCGGAGGTCTACATCATCTTCATTCCCGCGCTCGGATTTATCTCGCCGATTATTGTCGCGTTCGCGCGACGGAAGATCTTCGGATACCTCGCACTGGTGCTGTCGCTGATTTCCACCGGGTTCATCGGGTTTGGTCTGTGGGTGCACCACATGTTTGCCACGCCGATACCGCAGATGGGCCAGAGTTTTTTCACAGCCGCCAGCATGGTGATCTCCATTCCGAGCGGCGTACAGATCTTCTGTTGGCTTGCGACACTCTGGGGCGGGAAGTTGAACCTCAAGACACCTTTGCTTTTCGTGCTCGGATTCTTCGCGATCTTCGTAATCGGCGGTTTAACCGGAGTGATGCTGGCATCAGTTCCGCTCGATCTACAGATACACGACACGTTCTTCGTGGTCGCGCACCTTCACTACGTCCTGATCGGCGGCGCAGTCTTTCCGTTGTTCGGCGCGTTCTATTACTGGTTTCCGAAATGGACCGGACGCATGTTGAGCGAACGTGCCGGTTGGTGGAATTTCTGGTTGATGTTTATCGGTTTCAATCTCGTCTTCTTTCCGATGCATCAACTAGGTCTGAATGGAATGCCGCGACGCGTGTACACATACCTGCCCGCGTCCGGCTGGGGCACGCTGAATCTGATCGCATCGATCGGTGCGTTCATTCTTGCGACTGGGGTGCTGGTGTTCATCGTGAATGTAGTTTGGGCGCGCCGCGCTGGTGTTATCGCGGGCGATAACCCGTGGGCGGCCGATTCGTTGGAGTGGTCTGTTTCTTCACCACCGCCGAACTACAACTTTCACAACATTCCCGTGGTCCAGGGACGATATCCGATTTGGGAAGGCACTGAAAATGCCCCTGTGATTCGCGGCCTGAGTACTACAAAACGCGAGGGGCTCGTTACGAGTGTGCTGGACGCGCAGCCGGAACTGCGATTCGACATCCCCGGCCCATCGATTTGGCCGTTGATGGTAGCGCTGGCCACGGCAGTCATGTTTATCGCAGGCATATTCACGCCGTGGGCGTTTTTGATTGGCGCAATCCTGGCGGGCATCGCGCTCACATGCTGGTTCTTCGGCGATCCGAATTATGAGAACCACTCTGCGCGTGAAACGGGGCAGAAATCGGAAAAGATTTCAGGAACGCCCGAGCTGCAACCGAAGGAAGTATGAGTACACGAACTGTCATCGACGTTTCCGAGCTGCCGCACCACGAGTTCGACACTTACGATCCGGTGTGGTGGGGAAATAATTTACTGCTCGCGATCGAGACGTCGATGTTTATGATTCTCATCGCGACGTATTTCTATCTCCGGCAAAACTTTACACTGTGGCCGCCGCCGGTGGCCCAACTCACCGCCACGTTGAGACCGCTTCCCGAACTGTCGTACGGCACTGCGAACACGATTCTTCTCGTCCTGGGTTGCATCCCGATGGTGTTGACTGATCGTGCAGCGCGACGTGGAGACAGAACCTGGTCACAAATCGGACTAATCATCGGCATCGTTTGCGGCGTGGCCGCAATCGTGTTGCGAAGTTTTGAATTCGCCGCAGTTTACTTTCGCTGGGACAGTAACGCTTACGGCTCGGTCGTCTGGTTCCTGCTCGGCATGCACATGATGCACCTGATGATAGTGACGGCTGAAGCCGTCCTGCTGACGGTTTGGATCTTCACGCGCGAGTACGACATGAAGCACCGGGTCGACATCGTGACAGTGGCGATTTACTGGTACTGGGTCGTTGGCATTTGGTTGCTGATTTACGGAGTAGTTTATTTCACGCCGCGACTCGGGTGAGTGCGATGGAAGAAGAACTTCAGCAGACGACTCCAAAAGCTCTGTGGCTGCTGGTGATACTGCCGCCGGCGATCGGCGCGGCCGCAATGGAAGCAGATTTCGTTTTGGTTCGTCAGGCTTGTGCCGCCCAACGCAATGTTGCGTTGTATGCAGTGACGATCGTGGGGCTCGCGTTGATTATCGCGACGGCGTTCATCGCGTTCGCGCTCTGGAACGTGGAAGGTACGCGTTGGCCAACCGAGGCAGCGGATCGGTCGACGCGCATCCGGTTCATTGCAGTGCTGGGAGTACTGAGTAGTGCGATGTCGTTTCTGCTGCTGCTGGCGCAGGGTATTGCGACGATGCT
>DATNCH010000236.1:0-15010 GCA_035571655.1 Pyrinomonadaceae bacterium | reverse complement strand
GTGTCGCCGGCGTCAGGATTATCAGAGAAACAACATCTCGCTAATCGCATTTTCAATTCCTCCGGACGTTCGTGTATGCATTCGCCGTGCAACAAAGATCCGTTAACAATCTTGCAATTCAGTGACTACGAAGCGCGGTGTTTTTGCCCTTGGTGATTTGGACCATCAGGGCTTTGCCTCAAAAGTCGAAAGTCATCGTTGGATACGGTCAGTACCGTAACGCGGTAGCGTCGGGTCGTACGTGAGCCTCTCAATTTGCTAAGAATTTCGTATGTTCGAGACTGACCCGACGCTACCGCGTTCCGGTACTGACCTCCTCCAAGTCTGAATCCTGACTTTTGAGACAAGGCCCACCATCAGCAGAATCGTGGCGCGTTTCGCGAACTTACTCGTATGGCAAACTTGCCCACGTCGAAATCCGAATTTGCCCACGCGTAAGCGCACAAAAGAAAAGCCCGTGAAGGCGGCGACACTGCTGTCGCGCGCTTCACGGGCTTTATGCAATTTTGTTTTTAACTAAACCTGGAGCTCACGCCGAAGGCTTTGTACCTCGCCCACTTTCGTGGGCTCTAATCAGGGTGGTACTCCGGCTTTCTCTGGTACCGTGCCTGGGCCCTCGGCCACTTCGTAGACTTTGAGTATCCATGGCGGGAGTGTTCCATCCCCGGCTCCCGCTCCTGGTCCATCGCCCCCTTCATGGACTCTAATTATCCACGGCGGCAGTCCTTTCCCCGGTACCGCTCTCGTTATACCCTCGCCCCCTTCGTTGGCTCTAATCAACATGGCACTACTCCTCCTTTCTCTGCTTACCGCTTGGAACCCCCTCGTTCGCTTCGTGGCTCTAGTTGTTATTGTTGTTGTTATTGTTATTGTTTAGCGTCATGGCGGTACTCCTCCTTTCTCATGTGGCGCTTCCTGGAACGCCGAAGTGGGCTGAATTTAGCCAACGGCTTCGGCGTATTTGTTCTAAACCTCAAACCTAACGCAGTACTGTCCGCTTCGTGGGGTCTTAGTTGTTATTGTTATTGTTTAGATTGTTGTTGTTGTTTAGGTTCATAACTCCTCCTTTCTGGCGTGCTGCCTGGAAGGTGCAGCGTCAACAGCCACCATCCGCAACTCGCACGTATAGACGTTTCCATCCGCGTCCGGCAGCCAACACTGGTCCAATCCCGGAAGCATTTCCGACATTGAAACCAACGCGTCTGAAGGACTGTTATCGATCGTTCTGCGCACCATCTTCGACAGGATCTCGACGAAGATCGGACTGTCAAAATCGACGAAGAAAGGTTTTTGCTCCACCGGCACTTTTACAAACACGAACCGCGGCAGTTGCTGTTCACGCGCCCACCGGCGGGCGTCGATGAATCGCGCGCCTTCATCGTGATGCGAGGCAAAGGTGAGATCGACGGCGGTGAAGTGCCACGCCTCCCTGCATGCCACGAGCCGATCGAATTCGACTCGTGGCGTGTGACGCGCGAAAGGCAGCATCTTGAACTCGTTCGCGATTACGGTCGTCAGAATGTCTCCATAAGCCTCGACGATGTCGAATTGCAGCGAGTGATCTCGTGTCGTGACACATAGTCCGTCGCTGCCATCCTCTTCAACTATTAATCCGGATACCGGCAGAACGTTGGCCCTGGAGGCACCAGTTGGATCGGGACTGAGCGCGAGGCGATAGTCCCTTTGTGAAATCAATGCGGGCATCACTCGAGCGACTGGCCCAAACATTCGCTTCGGGATCACGGGCACCAGCCGCGGCGCCGTAAGATCTTGTTCGAGTGCATCAAACAGTTCTCGAGGAGATTCATGCTGTTCGATGAATAGCGGCCATCCGAGTGTGTTTGCAGCAACATGCAGCTCGCCGAGCACAACCTTGAAATCGCCTTTAGCCAAAGCTTCAGGACTCTCGGCAAACAACAACACGTCCGGACTGTGATACCTCGCGTACGCCCATCCGGGATTCGGTGCATGAAATGCTTCCTCAACTCGAGAACGCAGCTGCTCGACCGCGAAGTGTGCGACGCGATCCTGGTTATCGAGCTTCAGCACTTCCGCCCAACGTTGCTGAAACTTCGCGGCTATCGGAGCTCGCAGTTTTTGTGGATCTCCGAAAATGATTGGTTGCGTGTGTTGCCAGAACGTAAGGAAGTCGATTTTCTGATGTTCCGTGGATCTCCCGAGCTGGAAATAGATCTCACGACAGATCTGTTTGAAGTTTCTGGCCAGTTCAAAAGTGAGCCAACGCGCGGCCGTTAATACAAGCGACAGCGGTGCGTCCAAACTGTGAAGTGCGCCTTCACCTATACGCACGTCCATGGCGCGCCGGCAGTCTTCATAGACCAGCGTTCGACCCGCGTAGGTCTTCCCTGCTGCCTTCGTCGCCGCGCGACTCGTGATAGTGGTAAATGTCGACTCGAGCTCTTTCATCGCCTGATCGAGTTGCTGCGGATTTCCGGCCGCACGACGTATCGCCATGCGACCTTCTTCCAACTCGTGCAAGCGTGAGAGTCCCCACTCCTTCAGCTCCGCGTCACCGATCCGTTCGAGCAAGCGCTCAAGATCCCGTTCGGGATAAGGGCTTATGGGAAGATCGAGATCCCACGAAATGAAACCAGCTTCGCGGAGCTCTTCGAGTCGTTTGAGCACCGCGGTTTCGGAGTGTTTCAAGGTTGCGGCCAAATCAGCCGCCGCCCGCTCTCCGTCACACGCTGCAAGCAGGGATGCATCGTGTTCGGAGAGCGGAAGCGGCGGCATCTGCGGGCGCATCAGCGATGCGCCTTCGATGCGCATTGTTGGATTGAGTCGCGGCGCGACCCAGCGCCGGATGCCGCGCTCGTTCAAAGTGTCGACGAGCGCGTCGATGCACCAGTTTTCGAAATAGACTGTGCGCTGCGCGAGGAAATCCGAACCGCTTGTGGTGGTGATTGACGAATCGAGCCCGTCAATTTTGGCCCAGCCTACTGGTCCAAAGAAGCCGATCGTGTCGTTCTTTGCACAGTAGCGCTGAGCATAGTTGCCGATCAGTTGTTCGTGCTGTCTCTGTTTTGAATTCCGGTTCGCGCCGTTGGACTGATGACGCAGAAAACTCTCTACGCCGGTGTGAAACGCGCGCCGGTTTTGCCAGATGACGGCTTCCTGGAATTTGTCGAGCTCGGCGAGTTCGCGAAGCGCGACGCCAGTGTCGTCGGAAGCCTCGGAAAAGTGTTTTTGAAAGTTCTCGTGAGCGAGGGCTCGCCTGGTCTTTGCGCGCTCTAACTCTTCGAGCAATAGCTTGTGCTGCGGCAGACCGTCTAAAGGTTTGCCTTTCTTCAGTTGTTGAATCGCGTCGGTGAGCCGGTAGCGATCTTCAGCAGACGAGGCGGCGTCGAGTTCGAGACGCACCGCATCGAGCGCTGCGTGCAACGCACGATGTGTCTCGGCTTCGGCGGCGAGATATTCTTCGGCTGCGGCAGCGCAAGGCTCCGACGAGAGTTTCAAAAGTAAATTCGCGGGGAAGCCCGCACCGCGCAGACCGATGCATCTCCACAGAAACCATTGTCCCCGATCGAGAGCGACGAGGTGCTGTGGAAAGACGGCGTTATCGCTGACCGTTTTGGCTAGATTTTGCATGGCGTTTATAGGTATGGAACACAAAGGGCACAGAGAGGCCGCACAAAGAAAGGTGTCGTTACTTGCTCACGACCCAACCGTATTGCGTGTTGGATGGAGCGATGTTGCTGGCGGTGTATTGTTGCTTCAGTCTTGAGATTGCGTCGGCGGGAATGCTGTTCAACTGAGCGTTTACATCGACGCCGTAGACGCGTGCGGCGTTGAGGCCGAAGATTTTCGCTTTGACTTCATCGGTGATTGGTTTGTAACCGAAGCGAGTCATCAGCTCCTGCGGCATCTGGAAACGCCGGAACGCTTCGATCTGCCATTGCGGCGATCCCCACCAAATGGAATCAGTGCCCCACAGAACATGATCTTCGCCAAACGCCTGAATGATCATTCCGAGCACGTGGCCGCACAGTAGCGGTTCTGTGATCACCAACTGTCCAAACGTCGATCCCAATTCCATGTAGACGTTTGTCATCTTCGGATTCTTTTTTCTCGCCTCACAAAGATCGCTGACCCACGGCACGTATGAAGACGTCTTGAACCCATCCGCCGTGGCCATCATCGAATCCTGCAACGACCTAAAACCCGAGTGGTAGACGATGAAAGTCAGATCAGGAAAGTCCATCGCGGCCTTCGGCACATCGCGTGGGCTACAGTGATCGACGTCGAATCCCGGCAACGGCAAACCCTTGTGAACGCAGATCGTCTTGATGCCGCACTTGCGCGCGTACTCGTAAGCCGGATACGCGACCTGCTCGTCGTCCATCCACCAGCCTTCTCTGCCTGGCCCTAAAGGCTGTCCGGGATAACCCTTCCACGCTTCGATCTTCAACACCTCAGCCTGCCGGTGCATTGCCTCCAGATCTTGTGCGCCGAGATCGGGGGAGAAAAGTCCATGACTGATGAGACGTCGTGACTTCGCGAGACCGTTGATCTCGGTTCGCGTTCCAATCATCTCCGCCGCCGGCAGAATGTTGGCCCCGTCGGAAGCTGCGGGATAACCGGTGATCACGGCGACAAGGGTATCGCTGTCGAGAAAGATCTCCTTGATGTAGTTGGCGAGGTAGAGATCTTCCATCTGATGGTTGCGGCCGGCGAGTGCGGGGTTGAACTTCTCACCCATGCGCCGGAAACTCAGTATGGGCATTGCCTTTCGACCAGCGGCGACGTGATGCGTCTGGATGTCGAAGATGAATTCTTTCTTCGGCCACTTTTCCGCGTAGGCTGCGGGCTCAAACATCTCGTGAGCATCGACCTTGAAGAAATTCCCGAAGACCGAGTTGAGAGCCACAAATGCGGCCGCCGTGCCGCCCGCACTCAATAAAAAATCTCGCCGCGTGACGCCGAGTCGCTTCGCGTTGCGATCGGCCAGCTCAACCAAATGCGATTCGACTTTCTGTTGCTTTGTGGTTTGCGCGATCGGATAAAACTCTTCGTTGGAAATAACCTGCGTCGGTAACGGAAACACATTTCCAGCGTTGTCGTCGGCGTCACTCTTTCGTAGCCAGCGCTTCATAATTCAACTCCTGATTGGGCACACAAAGGAGCGCAAGAGGCACTTGACTGTGCCTCTGGTGCGTCCCTTTGTGGCGGATGTTTTAGTTAGGGGCGGGTTTATTCCGAGCGGAGCGCGACGAGTGGATCCACCTGGGAAGCCCTTCGCGCCGGGAAGAAGCAGGCAAACACCGCAATGACGGCGAACACCATTGGAACGATCACGAAGATCGCCAGGTCGAGGGTGCCGACACCAAAGAGGAGACTCCTGACCGCTCGTGTCAGTGCATACGCTCCCGCAACACCTAACACGATACCGATTGCGGTAAGCATCATTCCCTTTGAAATGATCAGTTTGAGAATCTCGGTTTTCGATGCGCCAAGCGCCATGCGAATACCGATCTCACGCGTACGTTGCGTGACGCTGTACGACAGCACGCCATAAATACCGACGGCCGCCAGGACCAATGCGACAGCAGCGAACAGCGTGAGCAGGATCATGCTGGACCGTTGCTGTGAGACGGATTTGGACACAAGGTCGTCCATCGAATTCATCTCCGCGACGGGCAGTTCGCGATCCAATTCCCACACCTGGCGCTGCGTCGCATTGATCAGCGTCTTCGGAGCAACGTCAGTCCTCACAACCATTCTCATGTAGCGCGAAGGCGACTGCCCGTAAGGCACATACATCTCCGGCTGCGGTTCCTGGTCCAATGCGAAGTGCTTGACACTCTTCACGACGCCTACTATCTCGCGTGCATTCTGTTCGTTCCGTACATAAACTCTTTGCCCGAGAGCACCCTGCGGGAAGTATTTCCGCGCCATGCGCTCGTTGATGAGTAGAACTGGAGCAGCGCCCTGCGTATCTGCATTCGTGAACATGCGTCCACTCTCTAACGGAATGTTCATCGCAGGAAAATATTCCGGCATGGCAACGCGATAGTTCGCTGCCGGGCGCTGTGCAACCTCAACTGCCGGCTGCCCTTCAATGCGGAAAGAGTAAATGCGGTTGTCGCCGCCCAGCGGAAGCATGGTTACGCCACCGACAGCTCGAACTCCCGGTAATGACTTCAACCTCGTGACGAGACTCTCGTAAAACGAAGCTGCCCTCGGTTGATCCGGATAACTGGTGTTCGGAAGGTCGACTTCAAACGTCAACACGTTTTGCGCCTGAAAACCGAGATCGGTCTTTAACAGAGACGCAAAACTCTTGATCATCAATCCCGCACCGATCAGCAGCACTAACGTCAACGCCACTTCAAACACGACCAGCACCCCGCGCGTTCGTGCACCACCCGACTCGCTCGAACCTCTGCCGCCGCCCTCTTTCAACGTCTGGTTCAAATCAACCTTCGTCGTTTGCCAGGCGGGAATCAATCCAAACATCACACCCGTCACCACCGAGATGACAAACGTAAAAATGAGCACCTGCACGTTCAACCCGACTTGATCCGACAGTGGCATATCGCTGACGGTAACTGACGTCAACAAACTCACCGCCGCCGCCGCGAAAAGCAGACCGAGGATGCCGCCGGCGATCGCGAGCACGAGACTTTCCGTCAGCAGTTGCGCGATCAGACGCCTTCGCGTGCCACCCAAAGCGATGCGAACGCTCATCTCTTTTTGTCTTGAGAACGCGCGCACCAACAGAAGATTCGCGATGTTTGCGCACGCAATCAACAACACGAACCCCACCGCCATCACGAGAATCACCAGCGCGGTTTTCACCTTGCTGACCGCGTGTTCGTGCATTGACACCACGCGCGTGCCGAGATCTTTATTCGTGCCCGGGTACTGCTGTTCCAATCGGGCCGCGATCGTGTTCATCTCAGACTGTGCTTGTTCAGGCGTGACACCGGGTTTCAGACGCGCGACGATCTTGAGAAAGTGACCATCGCGACTGATCGTCGGTTTAGTCGTAATTACTAACGGCGCCCAAAGCTGAGTCTTCTCCGGGTAACTAAAGCCTTCGGGAGCTACGCCCACGATGGCGTACGACCCTCCGTCAAGTTTCGCACTCTGACCGACGATGCCGGGATTGCCGCCAAACTGTCTTTTCCAGAGTTCGTAGCTGAGTACGATCACGTCTGGAGCCTTCAGGTCGTCCTGGTTCAACAATCGACCGTAGACCGGAGTAACGCCCATGACGTTGAAGAACTCGGGCGACACGACAGCAGCATTGACCTTTTCCGGTTCTGTTCCGGAGGCCAGACCAGTGCCGCCGGTGCCGAAGGCCGCGATGCCTGAGAAAGATTGCGTCTGTTCTTTCCAGTCGTAGTAGTTGGCCGGCGCGATGTCTGCTTCTCGATCCTGCGGCTCGCTACTCTTCTTCCAGTGATCGAAGATTCGCACGAGCTGTTCGGGATCTTTGTATGGCAGCGGTTTGAGTAGAACGCCGTAGACGATGCTGAAGATCGCCGAGTTGGCGCCAATACCTACCATCAGCGTGAGAAGAATAATCGCGGTGACGCTCTTATTCCTGCGCATCATCCGGAGTGCGTAAACAAGGTCCTTACGAAGGGTTTCCATGAAACCTCCTCCTCAGAGTGAATTTATAGTCTTAGATCTGCATTAAATCGTGATGCTGGTGGGGGCACGTTTTAATACGGTGGGGGCTAAACCCTTATGGTCTAACGAATTTTCTTGAACGCACGGAGTGAAGAATACATGAATTCTACCTTGCCGTCTTCCCCCGTGATCATTTTCAGTTCGATTGGCCCAGCCGCCGAGGGCGGAACGATTTGGAAGCGCTCGTCACCGATTTTCGAAATCGGCAGCTCCATGCCGAGTTGCTTGAACACCAACTGCCCGTTCTTCATCGCGATTTCGATCTCATCCGGCGGATTGAAATACTGGCCGACGTACTTCTGTGATTCTGCTTCATCGATCTTGATCGCCGTTTTCGGCGACACTGGCTGGCGAGGTTTGACCGGCATAACAGTCTCGAATGCCTTGTCAACCGTGTCGTGGAATCCACCTACGTTGCTGTTCGCGAGGATGATGACGGCGAAGCGATGCTCGGGCACCATTCTGAACCTGGCGCTGAAGCCAAGCCAAACGCTGTCCTGCTCCATTACTTTCACGCCACGGTAATCGTAAATAAACATGCCATAGCCGTATTCGCCTTTTTCCATGACGTTGGTGCCATGCACTCGCGCAACGGGCGTCGACATCTTTGCGATCACGGACGGTGAGAGAATTTGGCGTCCCTCGACTTTACCGCCGTTCATAAAAGCGATCGCGAAACGTGCCATGTCGTTGAGCGTGGAAAACATCATGCTGTCCGCACGGAAGATCGCGTTGTCCATGAATGGCCGGATCACGATCGGCGCTGTGAGTCCGGAAACTTCGTGACCCTGGGCCAGCGGGTACGTCATCGCGATGTCCTGGCGAAACGTCGATCGAAACATGCCGAATTTCTTGAACCGATCCTGCATGACGTCGCCGAACGACTTCTTGCCCAACTGCTCGGTGACATACCCGGTCAACGCCGAGTTAGTGCTCGAAGATGAATATGCCTGGCCGGGGTCGGCGAAGAAATAGTCGTTGTTGATGGCGCGCACGTATTGCTCGAGCCCCTTGTCGTCACGTGGTCCATAGCGATAGCGCTCGTGCCGGATTCCGCCGGTGCTGCTCAGAAGGTTATGAATGCTCAGCTTCGCGACGCGCGCATTGAGTCCCGGGATGCGATTGCCGATTGGCTCGTCGAGCGGGATCTTCTCTTCTTCCGCGATGCTCGCTAGTGCAGCCGAGACGAAGATGCGCGAGGTGACGCCGATCAGGAAGAGTGTATCGGCCGTGACCGGCGTGCCTGTCTCGATGTTGCTCGAGCCGACCAGTTTCGAATAGATGATGCGATCGCCGCTTATGATTGCGATGGCGGCGCCGGGCGCACCACGCTCTTCGAAGTCTTTCATGAAGACTTTTTCGAGATCCGAGAAGTCCGTCTGGTCCTTCTGCGCGGGAACGGATCGAGGTGTCAAAACCAATAAAAACGACAGAATGACAAAAAACGCTAACGCTCGATGCTTCATAATTCTCCTTTTGAGCCACGAAAAGGCACAAAAGTCACAAAAATGACTAGTTTATTTTTTTGCGCCTTTTGTGCTTTTTTGTGGCCGTCTATCTGGATGTATTGAGGATCCAGGCGCTGTTTGTGATGGCGTTACCTTCCTCGTAGCCGCCGGCGATTAGGACGTCGCCGTTGTTGAGCACAGTCGCGGATGGGAAGTAATAGTCCCGGCCCAAATCGCCGGTCGCGACTTGAAATCGCCTTGTTTTCGGATCGTAGATCTCCACTGACCTGTTACCACCAACGACGACGATCCTGCCGTCAGGTAACTCAACTGACCGATGTTTGAAGTGAAGTGCATTCATGTCAGCCACTGCTCTGAACTTCTTTGCGTTGGGATCAAAAACTTCAGCGCTGCGATAGATGCCTCGCCAATCGGTCTCATCCGATCCGCCGGTGATCAAAACGCTGCCATCCGGAAGTACTGATGCCGCGTGTTTATGTCTGCGAATCGTCATCGGTCCAATCTGTGTAAAAACACCTTTCGCAGGGTCGTACAATTCGGCAGTTGCCAACACCGATTTGTTGTTGCCCGACCCACCCGCGATCAGCACTTCGCCACTCTTCAACAGCACCACGCCCGCTGGTCTACGCGGCTCGTTCATCGAACCAGTCGGAGTAAACTTGCCCGTCTTCGGATCATAAACCTCAGCCCTCGTCAGTCCGCGTGGCCAAACTTCTGAGCCACCTGCTACCAGCACGCGACCGTCTTGCAGCATCGTCGCCGAATGATCCGTCCGTGCGGTTGCCATGCTGCCGGTCGGAGTAAATGCGCCGGTGGCTGGATCGAAGATCTCTGCGCTGGCTAGATTTTTATCAGGTCGTTCAGCACCACCGATGATCAAAACAGCGCCATTGCCGAGAAGCGTGGCTGTGTGGCCCGCCCTCCTGGTCGTCATGTTTGCGATCTGCGTGAACGTGCGAGTTGACGGATCGAACAGTTCGGCACTCGCGAGAAACTCACCACCACTTGCACCGCCTGCAATCAGGACTTTTCCGTTTGGTAAAAGCGTCCCGGTGTGTCCCTGTCTCGCAACTTTCAGTTGGCCCACGGTCACAAGCGAGCTCGTACTCGAAACATCAACGTGCGCCATGTCGGCCGTGCAATGTGACAAGAACGCCAACG
Source organism: Pyrinomonadaceae bacterium (assembly GCA_035571655.1). Lineage (GTDB taxonomy): Bacteria > Acidobacteriota > Blastocatellia > Pyrinomonadales > Pyrinomonadaceae > PSRF01. The sequence goes on along the minus strand of DATNCH010000236.1, from coordinate 4,721 downwards.
CCAACGCAAACATCCCCGATTTCATGATTCGCACCATGCTCAGACTTAGAGGCGCCTTAGTGCCCAACCTGTTTATTGCGAATCGAATGCAATTCCCTGAATAGTATCTGCAACAAGACCTCCTGCGATTCATGCAGGAAGAAATGGTTGCCGGGCAGCATTCTCAATTTGAAATCTTCGGTGGTCTGCTCGCGCCAGCCTTCCATGTGTTCGCGTTTTACGTGGTGGTCCTCCAGACCACCAAACGCAGAGATGCCGCAATTCAATGGTTCTTCAGGTGTATGCTCGTAAGTCTCACAGACAGCAAAATCCGCTTTCAACATCGGCAGCAGAAGTTGGACCAACTCGAGATGCTCGAGTGCCGGTGGCAGCGTGCCGTTCAGGTCACGCAACCTCTCGATAAAGTCCTTCTGCGGCAGATTGTGAATAATCCCGTTTTGCCTCGGCGTCGTTGGAGCGCGGCGGCCCGAGACGAAGATGTGGCGTGGTGAGAGCGCGTACTCGCGCCGGATTTCGCGGGCCAACTCGAATGCCAGCAGCGCGCCCATGCTGTGACCAAAGAAACAGAACGGCCGATCGAAGTACGGCAGCAAAGCCTGGCCCATCGCTCGTACGAGCGAACGAGCGTTTGTGTATGGAGCTTCCTTGAGCCGCGTCTCTCGTCCCGGCAATTGCACCGGCAACAGTTCCACCATTGAGAGTCGCGGAGCCCAACTGCGGTAAATGCTCGCCCCGCCGCCTGCATAAGGAAAACAGAAGAGACGAAGATCCGCGTCGCTGCTGATTTTTGTTTTCGCCAACCACGCTGTTGCCGGCGTTTGACGCAGAGCTGTTGAGTTGCTGTTTGTATGAATGTTCATCGTCGTTATGAAGCGATCAGTACGGGCACCGGCTCGAGTTCAAACTCAGAGTAGTCGAGCCTGCCGAAATCCAACTTAATTAAGCGATCCGCACAGTCGAAATACTTGTCGTCGTGCGTGATCACAATAACCGTCTTGCCGCGATCCCTCAAGGCGGGGACTATCCGATTATAAAACACCCGCTTGAAGACAGGATCCTGATCGGACGCCCACTCGTCAAAAATGTAGAACGGGCGGTCTTCGAGATACGCTGTCAGAAGAGCGAGGCGTTTGCGTTGACCTTGCGAGAGATCGGTCGTCGAAAGTCTTCCATTTTTGATCTCTACCTTGTGATCGAGTTCGAGATCTTTCAGGTACTGACTTGCCTGATCGTCAAGGTTCGGACCCGCCAATCCGAGGAAACTCTCAAATAGAAAGAAATCTGAGAACACGGCGGTGAAATGCTGTCGATAGTAATCCCTCAGCCCATCCGTGATGCTGATCCCGTTGAGCCGTATATCGCCGGACTCGGGCGCGTACAACCCGCTGATCAACTTGGCCAACGTCGTCTTGCCACTGCCGTTGCCGCCAACGATAAAGACGACCTCGCCCGAGTAAAAACTCAAGTCGATTGGGCCCAGTGTAAAGCTGCCTTCCTCGCGTTCTCGACGATAGCTATGCGTGATACCGTCGAGCTCCAACAACATAGACACAGAAGCACTATGTTGCTGTCCGTTTTGTTCGGTGTCCGCGGGCAAACTTTTCAACTGGAGGCCCAACGACTCGAGTTGCCGCAACGCGATGCGTGCGCGCGCGACCATCGGTAAAAGAGCCAGAATGATTTCGACCGGCGCTTTCATGTAGAGAATGATCAGTGTGTAACCGAGCAACGTCCGTGGATCTACATATCCGGCAGAGGGCAGCCCGAAAAGCGTGAGTGCGAGCAATACGAAGAACAGAAAATGTCCCCAACTGTCCGCACCGGCGTAGATCGTCATGCCGCGGGTGTTGAGATGACGGCATGACTCCGCGGTGGTGGTGAGAATGTTTTTCAGAAACTCTTCGCGCCGGTCGCGATGGAGTTTGAGCTCCTTCGTGCCTTCCGTGAGACTGCGGTAGTGCTTGAACAGATTGTCTTGCTCGAGACGAGCACGCCGCAGGTAACGTTGCGCAACGCCAGCGACTCGTTGATAGCTGACGATGGCGACGACCATGAAACCCAACAGTGACAGCAACACCGCCGGCGACAACCAACCGAGATAGATCAAGCACACGATCATCGTCGCCAGGTTGCTGCAAAGCGACGGCACGATCGTAAGCGCACTCGAGATGGCGAAAGTGTCGTCTGACAATGCGACCAGCAGTCGCGGACCGCCGACTTGTTCGAGCAGACGCAGCGGAGTCGCAAGGATCCGTTCGCTCAACTGCAAGCGAAGTTGCATCACTGCGCGCTGCGAGATCTGTATGAGCAGAACTCTGGACGCGAAGCCGGCGAGCAACATCAGCAAGCCGAGGATCGCAAAGATGACGATCTGCCAACGGATCGAGATCTCGTTGCCGCTGATCGCATCGTTCGTCATCGCGATCAGAGCGGCACTCGTTCCGCCGGCGGCCAGGCCCGCGAGCGTGGCCAGCAGAACCACGCGCCAGAACTTCTTGAGTAATGATATGAGCAGCACCATAAAAACCCGCTTTACCTCAAAGACCGAGACCTCTCTTGGATACGGTCAGTCCCGTATCCAAGTACCAACTAGCGTTCGGTGGTGAATTGTGAGTTACGGATCAGCTTCGATTGTTCTAGTTTCGGTACTTCTATCGGGCGCTCAAAGAAGCTCGTGAACGCCTGTTTGAACCTCATGAAACCGTCGCGTGAAATCAGCGCAGCCGTCAACACCAACAGCAGCAGATCCGCTCCAAACAACCGCGCGACGCGGTTTTGCTTCTTCGCACGCGCGATAGCTTCCGCGTACGGAACTGTCGTATGTGAAATCAGCGTGTAGAGCGGCACCCACTTACCCGGCAACAGATCAGCCAGCATGTGATCGACTTTTTTCTTCGCACTGAGTTTCCGCGATCTCACTTTGTCGCGCAGCTCTATGAAGTTCTCGACCGAGAGTTTCGCGAGTGCATCGGTGTTGCGCTTCCGCAGACGCTGAAACTCGCTGAACGCCGTTTCCAAATCGTCGCGATGCTTTTCAATGCACTTGTCGAGGATCGAACAATCTTCAAACGCCGCATTCATGCCCTGACCGTAAAACGGCACGACCGTGTGACAGGAATCTCCGAGGAGTACGCACAGATCTTTGTAGTGCCAGAAGTTTGTCCGGGTCGTGATGAACTCCGACGGCGGATTACGCATGAAGTTCTCGACCGCATTCGGCATCAGCGGCATCAAGTCAGGGAAATTTCCGAACAGAAATTCACGAACGGCCTTCTCGGTTTGCAGAGAAGCAAAACTCAGTTCACCTTCAAACGGCAACACGCATGTACACGTGAAAGATCCGTCGCGATTCCCGATGCACATGAGCATGCAACTGCCGCGCGGCCAGACGTGCAAGGCATGATTCGGAAGCTGCCAGCCGCCGCCCGCTGCCGGATCGATCGTCAGTTCTTTGTAGCCACGCTCGAGAAACTCCTGGTCGTAGTTCGCACGCTCGCCGCGCTGCATCTGTTGTCTGGTGGTGGAAAAGGTTCCGTCCGCGCCAATGATAAATGCAGGCTCGATCGCATAAGCTTCACCACTCTGAATGTCGCTGAAGCAGATTTGTCGCTTCTGCTTTTCGATCCCCGTACACTGCTGGCGAAAATGAATCTCGAGATTCGGAAAAGTCTCTGCATGGTTCATAAGAGCAATATTCAAGTCCTTACGCATGATCGCGTGAATGACTTCCTGGTCATTCTTTCCGTAAGGCTGAAACTTGACGGGTTCATTGATCTCATGGACCATGCGGCCTTTGACCGTGACGGTGAGGTCGAGCACCTGTTGGAGTATGCCGACCTCATCGAGCGCGCGCAGTCCACGCTCGGCGAGAGTCATGTTGATCGAGCGGCAACGCTCACCGGATTCGGTCCGGCAGTCTGGACGCCGCTCATATATGTCGACACGATAGCCACGGCGAGCGAGATAGATGCCCATCAAAGAGCCCGCTAGTCCAGCGCCGACAATGACGACGTTATTCTTCCCGTTAGAGTTTGACATTGATGTAATTCCTTTTTATCTGTGTTTTTTGTGTACACAGAGGACACAAAGAAGAGAATGACTAGGCGGCAACCTGGGACCAGAGTTTGGTTTCGCCCTGGTACGAGAAGCGACTCACGCTGATCGAGAGATCGAGCGCGACGACGTAGTGCCACCAGAAGATCGGCAAGTAGAGCATGTCGCCGGCTTCCAATATGGCGACGCGGCCCTCGGCGTGCCGGAACATCGGAAACTGCGTGTAATCAGGACTGTCCGGATCGACCGGCGATGCCCAGCACGTCTCGTTAACAAGCCCAGTGTAGAGTTGCGGGTGCTGGTCCGGCGCGAACAGCAAAAATTTCTTGCGACCAAAGAGCTGCGCGTTGAGGTTGTGATAATTGTCATTGTGGATCGTCGAACGTTGTCCTTCAGCACCCATCCACAGTCTCATCTCACCGTAAACCTGATTCGGAAAGTAGTCGGGAAATGGCAGCGCTGCTTTCAGACGCTGAAGATGCTGCCGCGCCTGCGGATGATCGAAAGGAATGTTGCCGAGATAAGGACGCGTAACGCCGCGAGCCGGTGGGCCAGTGATCGCATCGATGTACTCACCGAGCTTCATCGTGCTCTTCCCCGACTGTCCGAAAAAGTAGTTCAACTCATCGTCCGTTTGTCGGACGGGCACAGTCACTTCGCCAAACATC
>DATNCH010000235.1:0-5249 GCA_035571655.1 Pyrinomonadaceae bacterium | reverse complement strand
CCAACTCGATCACGCGCCGAACGAGAAGCTGACGTTCTTCGAACGTGAAAGCCGGTAGCGCGTCAAGAATCTGAGATAGACTCATACCGAGAGTTTAACCTTCCAACTTGGATTTCTCAATGCACAATTGAGATGCGCGGGGGGAGCATTGCTCCGGTGAAGGTCCGCGGTTTATCTTAGGTTCCCCGAAGCGTGTCCGAGAGACATCACACTACATGCGATTGTTCAATCAGTTCCCGAGAGCTTTGTTGCTGACAGGGACGCAAACTCGTCTTCTTTATCTCCGACGGTTTCCTATCGCTGGGCGGGCCGCTCGGCGACAGCCTGTCAAATAAAATCAAACGAGTTACAGACGCCGCACAACGCGCGAATGCAGTCGTTTATTCGATTGACGCGAGAGGACTGGTCTCAGGCGCGCTCGATGCCACCAATAACGTTGTGTCGGATGCAAACGGGCGCATGGCAACACTCGCCACGACTGAAATACTTGCGACTCAGGATGCGCTTAATGCACTCGCGGCGGACACCGGCGGACGCGCGCTGCGCAATCAGAACTACTTCGAGGGCTGGGTAGAAAAGGATCGCCGGAACGAGTGCCACTCAACGTACAGCTTTTATTGTTCAGTAGACGGTGCACAAAAGGCACAAAGGGGACCACAAAAGGCACAAAAAGATCTTTTCTAACCTTTGTGCCTTTTGTGGTTCCCTTTGTGCCTTTTTGTGGCCTACGTTAGTCGGTCGTTTTCTCGACTCGCCCACCGAGGTGCTTGCCAAGAAACTCTTCCATGGCCCGGTAGAAGTCGAAGCGGTTTTCTTGATTCGAGAAGCCGTGTCCCTCGTTGTTCTTGACGATGTAGGGCACTTCGATGCCTCGCTTCTTCAATGCCTCTACCATCTGATCGGATTCGCCTTTGTTTACGCGCGGATCGTTCGCTCCCTGAGCAATCAACAGCGGCACCTTTATCTTGTCACTGTGGAACACCGGAGAAGCGGCCGTCAGCAGATCTTTCTCGCTCTCCGGATTTCCGACCATCTCGTAGATCATTTCCAGATACGGTTTCCAATAGGGCGGAAAAGCCTTGATAAATGTAAAGAGGTTTGAAACTCCTACATAGTCAATTCCAACGGCGTAAAGATCCGGCGTGAAAACAAGGCCCGCGAGTGTCGCGTAACCGCCGTAACTGCCGCCGTAAATGCCGATGCGTTTCGGATCGGCGATGCCCTGTTTGATGAGCCATTGGACGCCATCCGTGATGTCGTCCTGCATGGCCTTGCCCCATTGTTTGAAGCTGGCCTCCCAAAACTTGCGCCCATATCCGGTCGAGCCACGGAAATTCATCTGCAACACTGCGTAACCGCGGTTTGCCAGGAACTGCACTTCCGGGTTATAGCCCCAGGTATCGCGGAACCATGGACCACCGTGTGGATTCACAATCACGGGTAGGTTGCGGGCCGGCATGCCCTTCGGAAGTGTCAGGTAGCCGTTGATGGTGAGTCCATCGCGGCTCTGATACTTGATCGGTTTCATCGGGGCCAGATCCTGCTCGTTCAGCCACGGGCTTATATCCGCGAGCTTTCGGAAATCTTTCGATTTCAGATCGTAGAAGTAGTAAGCGCCGCGCGATCGATCGCTGTACGTTCGCACCAGACACTTGTCTTCTTCACGATTGCAGCCCGCCAGCCGCACTTCATATCCCGGCAAACGGCGCGCGATATCTTTTTGCAGATCGGCTCGCTGCTTGTCTATGAAGTAAAAGCCGGGTTTGTCTGTAAAGTAAGAGACTCCCGTTATCACCCGCCGCTTGCGAGAGCTGAGCAGATTGTTCACGTCGACCTCAGGATGCTCGAATATCTTCTCGACTTCCTTCTTCGTTGCGAGGTCGTATTTGACGACAGCCGCTTTGTCGCGCCCGATATTCGTCGACACATAGATTTGCTTGTTGTCGGGAGTGAATAGCAACGGCGCGAAAGTCTCTTTGAAGCTCGTGGTGATAACGGGTTCAAACTTGTCTGCTTCCGTGTTGCGGAATAGCACCGTGCTGTTGACACCGTCCGTGGTGATAGCGCCGCGGAGTTTTCCGTCCCAATCGGTGAACCAGCCTGTATAGTTGCCGGGATTCTCAGCAATCATTTGCATCTCGCCGGTATTGACGTTGATCCGGTAGACGTCAAACACGCGCGGCTGACGTTTGTTGAGACCGACGAGGATTTCATTGTCATTGCGTTCGAGCTGGTCGATGATCTGGGCGCGGACCTTTTCAAACGGAGTCAGATCTTTAGGGTTCGAGCCGTCGATTCCGACTGCGTACAGCCGGTAGTTTTCATCGCCACCGGTATCCTGCACGTAGACAATGCGGTTGTCGCCCTTCCACGCGAAACCAGCGATGTCGCGCTCCTTCGCGCTGGTGACACGGACGGGCTGACCAGATCCGATCTTCTCGACAAACACATTGAGGCGGCTCTCCCAGGGCTGCATAAACGCGAGATACTCGCCGTTCGGCGAAAGGGAGTACGCAACTTTTTCGGGATTCCGGAAGAAATCCTTCATCGGGATGAGCGGTGCTATTGCATCATTTTGAGCTTTTTTCTGTGCCAGAGCGGACATAGCGAAAACAAACAAGAGTGGTAGTAGTAGCGCTAAAGCTTTAATTCTCATTAAATCCTCCAGGTGGTTGAAGAGAGTACCCGGCGGTCTCGGTTGTACTACGATGACTGCGCCAAATGGGTTGCGGCTGCTCCGCGGAAATTGAAATTATTGAATACTAAATGACACCTCAGATTGCAATCGTTCTCGGGCTATTGTTTGTCGCTCTCGTTCTATTCAGCACGGAGCGAATACCGATCGAAGTCGTCTCACTTCTGCTGGTGATGGCGTTGGTTCTCACCAACACATTAACCGCCGGCGAAGCCTTCGCGGGATTTGGCAACGACATCGTCATAACAATCGCGGGTCTATTCATCCTGACTGGAGGACTTGCCAGGACTGGCGTGATCGATCTCGTTGGACGTCGATTGCACCGAACGGCGGGAGACAGCGAGTTTCGGATGGTCGCCCTGATCATGCTTGCCGCCGCGTTTTGCGCGGCAGTGATGAAGAACACTACGACGACGGCGATGTTTCTTCCGGTCGTGTTAGGTATCGCCGCACGCAGAAACATGAGTCCTTCAAAGCTTCTGATGCCGCTCGCGTTTGGAGCAATCCTCGGCGGTACGTGCACGTTGATCGGCACGTCAACCAACCTTGCTGTCAGTGGCGCGCTGCCGCGTTACGGAATCCAGCCGTTCACGATGTTTGAGCTGACGAGAGTTGGTGTGGTTATCGTCGGAGTGGGCTTGTTGTACATGTTGTTCGTAGGTCGCCGCCTGTTGCCGAATCGAAAGTCGAATGAATCTCTGACCGAGCAATACCACGTCAGGCAATACATGACCGAAGTGATCGTGCTGGACGACTCGCCGCTGATTGGTAAATCGCTGGCCGAGGCTCGCATCGGCGACGAGCTCGATCTGACGGTTCTGGGAATTCTGAGAGGTGAGGCGCAGGACAGGATAGCGCCCAATCCTGCGGAGCAGATTAGGGCCGACGATCTATTGCTGGTCCAGGGTCGCGTTGAAGATATCTTGAAAGTGAAGGCCGAGGCAGGCATCGAGATCAAACCCGACTTTAAATTGAATGATTCTTTTTTGGAGACCAAAGACACTGAACTCTTCGAAGCGATGATACCGCGTGGTTCTGACTTTATGAGCAGGACATTGAAACGCCTGGACCTCCGCAATCGATACGGCGTCGTCGTGTTGGCGATCGATCGACATGGAGTGGACCTGCTTTCGAAGATCAGCAGGGTACGGTTGCGATTCGGCGACGTGCTCTTAATACAGGGCAATCGCGAACAGGTTGAACGACTCGCCGCCGACGGCCAGGTATTGCTGCTGGAAGAGATCTCTGAAAAGCGCGCGCGACCGGAAAAAAGGAAATGGGCGTTACTCGCGTTTGGCATCTTTCTTTTCTTCTCACTGACCCATCTCGTTCCGTTGCCGATCGCCGTCCTGCTTGGTGTGATGATCCTGCTGGCCAGCCAGTCTCTGCGCATGTCGGAGGCTTATGAAATCATCGATTGGCGGTTGCTGATCCTGATTGCGTGCATGATGAGTTTTGGCGTAGCGATGGAAAAGACGGGCGCGGATCAATACCTCGCAAATTTGATCGTGAGAGGCACGGGCCAATATGGACCAACCGCGGTACTGGCCGGGTTCTTCCTCATGACGGTCGCGCTAACGCAGCCGATGTCAAACCAGGCCGCAGCGCTCGTGATGTTACCGATTGCGGTGAAAACTGCCGTCGCGTTGGGACTAAACCCGAGAACGTTTGCAGTGACGGTCACCTACGCGGCTTCGTGCTCGTTTCTGACGCCCCTCGAGCCTGCGTGCGTGTTGGTTTACACGCCGGGACACTATCGTTTTTTGGATTTCGTGAAAGTCGGCTCGCTACTGACGATTGCAGTATTTGCGATCGTCGTGTGGTTGGTGCCATTGTTCTGGCCATTCCGGTAGGAAAGTTGAGAAGAGATGAACATTGAAAACTTGCGCGATCTGTGCCGTGAGCTTCCGGCTGTCACAGAAGACATCAAGTGGGGACACGACCTGTGTTTCTCCGTCGCGGGCAAGATGTTCTGCGTTGCTGCGCTGGATGGACCGCTTACAGTCTCGTTCAAAGTGAGGGACGACGAGTTTGACGAACTCTCGAACTCGCCCGGAATGCGTCCCGCGCCGTACGTCGCGCGCTACAAATGGGTGCTCGTTGAGGAGGTCAACCGGCTGAGCCGCAAGGAATGGGCGCACTACGTAAAGCAATCGTATGACCTCGTCAGAGCAAAGCTGCCGAAGAAATTAGCCCGCGAACACGGGTTGTGATTCAAGATGCCTCCTAACAAACTAATCTGGCACTCATCTTGCCGAGAAGCTCTCGCACGTGCAGCGGTGTTCCAAACGTATGCACGACGGCGAATCTATGAGCGCTCTTGTTCCGAAAGTCACACGCGAACTTACGAAGATGAGACGAACGCTGCGCGAGACGTTAGTCGACATCGAGAAGCAACTTGATCTCGGAAAGCTTCAAGTGGTGAAGACAGGTATTTACCGGCCTAATCTGCAACTTGAAGTCAGGCGAGTTACAAACGAGCGCGAGAAGCACGAACAGCTCATTCGAATACTGAATGAACACGAGGGCACCGGCATCATTTATGCCGCGACTG
>DATNCH010000234.1:0-34000 GCA_035571655.1 Pyrinomonadaceae bacterium | reverse complement strand
AAGTCTAAAGCGATATCGAAGGCTGAGGCACGTAACCGACGTAACTGCTGGCGCGGTGCCCGCAGCGTCTCCCCAGACATCAGCCCGCGCCTCAACGCCTTCGTGTCGACTTCGATGAGACGATCAAGAAGCGGGTTGTCTTTCAAAATTTCAGATGATTGCCTTTCGACGACCCATGAAATCTCGGCTTGCGGCATTCCGCTACGGAGAGCGGCGAGGGCTGGCAAGGTGTGGACTACGTCTCCAATACTCCCGAGTTTTACTATCAGAATTCTCATCAAACGGCGATCAGGTTCCCCCAAAATAGTAAAACTGGATTCTTGCTTCGGCCACTTTGTTGCCTGCGCGGTACTTCGTGAGAGTGCCTTCCATGACGGGTCGCTCGTCGTTCAGCTCAGTCTCCGCGTAGACTCCGCCTCTCAGAAATCTTCCGTAAAAAGTGTAGGAGATGTTCTTCAGCGAGACCGTCGTAAACGTGAAGCTGTTGCGTTTGACGGTCAGCGTTTTGAAGCGATAGGTGGTGCCGTCGGTCACTTGGAGACCGGGTGAGGGAAGCCGTCGCATTCTCTTCGCGTTCAAATTTATAGCACTCAACTCCAAAAAATCGTCCGGCGGTGTGCCACTGACCCAGAACGATCCGTCTGGATCGAAGCGAGGGCTGTTCTTCTGGGCATGCGATGGTACGGCGGCGACGATTAAAAACAAGAGAGATATTTGCGCGCAAAGACGCAACAGCGCAAAGGAGGTTCGTCGTTGCGCCTTTGCGCCTTTGCGCGAGAATCGTCTAAGCATCGACACCTCCAAGACGGGCTATGATTTCCGAAGTTGAATGATCCTTGGGATCTCCTGCGATTGCGACCTGCCCGCCGTAGGATCGTACCACGTCACGCTCGGGTACCGTGTCAGTGGTGTAGTCGGTGCCTTTGGCGTGGACGTCAGGTTTGAGGGCGAGCAGGAGTTCTTCGACGGTCGGTTCATCGAAGATGGTGACGTAGGTGACAGCCTCCAGCGCGGCCACGATCTCTGCACGCTCGTTTGCAGGCAACACGGGTCTGCCGGCGCCTTTCTGAGCGGTGACTTGCATGTCGGAGTTGATGCCGACGATCAGAATGTCGCCGAGCTCGCGGGCGCCTGCGAGATAGCGGACGTGTCCGACGTGAAGCACGTCGAAGCAGCCGTTGGCGAAAACGATCTTCGCGCCTCCTTCTCGCGCGGCAGTCACGCGCTCAATTAATTCTTGGCGGCTCAGGATATTCATGCTTCAGAACTGAGGATCGAGTGCTCGAGTTCAGCGGCGGTGATGGTTGCCGTTCCTCGTTTCATTACTACGAGCCCGCCGGCGTAGTTTGCCAGGCGTGCTGCATCGGCGAAGGAAGCTCCAGACGCGAGAGCCAATGAGAACGTGGCGATGACGGTATCGCCTGCGCCGGTTACGTCGACTGGCTGCTCGGCGCCGATGGCTTGAATGTGAACTGGAGCGGCGCCGTCTTCTAACAACATCATGCCTTGCGGACCTCGCGTGACGAGGAGTGCACGGTGGCCGAGTCGCTGTTTCAAGTCTTTTCCGGCCGTTTCGAGTTGTTCCTTTGAAGATATTTGTGAGCCGATCAGGTTTTCGAGTTCTTCCTGGTTCGGCGTGGCGGCGGTTAGTCCCTGGAACTCTGGAAGGCGAAACCGCGAGTCGACGACAATCGGAACACTCGTTTCTCGAATCGCATCGACGGTTTGCGCATTGACGACGCCGTAGTTGTAGTCGGAGACGACAAACGCGTTAGCCGCGCCGGTGGTTTGTGCCAGGTTATTCATGAGGGCTTCGCGCAGTTCCGGATCGCTGAGTGGAACGTCGTCGTAGTCGATCCTGATCACCTGCTGTCTCGTGGAATGAGATTGACCGGCGAGGATCCGAACTTTTGTGGTCGTCTGAACTTTGTCTGAAACAATGACGCCGTCGATATTGATGCCTGCAGCCTCGAGTCTCGCTCGCAACTGGTTTCCAGCTTCATCCGCGCCCGTGACTGAGATCAAGGATACGTGAGCGCCGAGCGCGACGAGGTTCATCGCGCAGTTTGCGGCGCCGCCCGGAAGCGTTTCCGTCTGCTCGTGTCGCAAAATAAACACGGGAGCCTCACGCGAGACCCTGCTGATCGAACCAAACACAAACTTATCCGCAATCGCGTCTCCGAGAATCACGATCCTTTGATCTGAAAACCGCCTGACAATATGTATCAATCCGTCAGCCATATCTGTGCTATCTGTTTACAATCATCTTCACGGCGTCGAGCAGGTTTTCGCAGACGAGATCGGGTTCGTGCTTCCATCCGTGGCGCTGGTATTCCCACTCGCCGCGCCCGTACCCGCTCAATACAAACGCCGAATGCAACCCTGCATTTCGCGCGAATTCCACGTCGCCATAGCGGTCGCCGACCATCCAGCTTGCCGCCAGATCTATCTCGAAGTCGCCTACGGCTCGGTCAATCAATCCGGTTTTCGGTTTGCGACAGTCGCAGTCACTTCGGTACGGCGGCTCACCAACCGACGGATGATGCGCGCAATAGTAAATCGCATCGAGCTGTGCTGACCCCAGATCGTGCTTTAGTTGCTCGTGCACGCTGACGATCACATCCTCTGAAAAGTAGCCACGCGCCACTCCCGCTTGGTTCGTGATGACGATCGCCAGCCAATCATTATTGTTCAGAATCCTGATCGCTTCCGAAGAATACGGAAACAGCCGAAACCGTGATGGATGATTCACGTACCCAACTTCCTCGGAAATCGTTCCGTCGCGGTCGATGAAAACTGCCGGCTTCATTAAATCTTACGCGACTGAGTCGCAGAGGCTCCTTACCGTTTTTGCAAAACTACTTCGCTTCAGCAACGCGTGCGAGTGCTCGAACACTTCATCAACCGTAATCGCCGTCATGCAGCGATGATCGATCGGACAGTCACGCCGCATGCACGGCGCACAATCCGGCGGATGTCTCAGGATTTCTGCGGCCGGAGAAAATGGGCGCGTCGTCAACGGATTTGTTGGTCCAAAGATGACAATCGTCGGACGCCCCAACGCCGCGCCGATGTGTGCGGGCCCGGTATCGTTCGTCACGATCAGATCGACACCCGCGAGCACCGCTGTGATCTGGTCCAGAGTCGTCTGGCCCGTGAGCACGATCGGCTGATGGCGCATTCGACTAGTCACTTCCCGAGAGACGTCAGCCTCTTCCTTTGACCCGATCAGCAGAACCTGTCGCTGCGTGTCGATCAATCGATCCGCGAGCGCTGCATACGCTTCGGCGGGCCATCTCTTGGCGCGGCTGTTTATCGAGCCCGGACAAAGCGCGACTACAGGTTCGTCTTCGCGAACGCCATGCGCCCGAAGAAGTTCTTTCGCCGCAGATTTTCTAACCTCGGAGATCTGTATGCCCGCGTCCGGGTCTGTTTCGAAGATCGTGCTGGCGCCAAACAACATCTGCTCGAGTGCCGTGACCAGGTACAAATAATAGAAGACCTCGTGTCTCGACGAACGCCAGTCAGGCAAGTCGAGTGGGTGCGTCAGCAGCGCCTGTCGTGATTCAGTCGCGTAACCGAGTCGCAGCGGCACCCCTGCGAGAAACGGAATCAATGCCGCCTCGAAAGCATTTTGAAACAATACCGCCAGGTCAAACTTTCGTCGTCTCCATTCACGCACCTGCGGAATTACCGAAAACACTCCTTTTCGATCGTAGAGCAGAACGTCGTCCACGAAATCGGCGTCGGAGAAGATTCCCTGCGCACTCGGACGAATGACGAGCGTGATCTCCGCATCCGGCAAGACGCGCCTGAGAGCGCGAAGCGCCGGCACAGTCATCAGGGAGTCGCCGACCCAGTTCGTGCCACGCACGACGACTCGCTTGATTGCTTCCACGCTCTGCATTCAAAAACTTTCTAAAAAATCAGTTGCAGCCCGTCCTCTATTCCGACCTGAGGACGCCAACCCAGTTCATCTTCAACACGGCCGATGTCAGAAGCGTAGCGCAGAGGCACCGGCAGAGGGATCGCGGGATCTGCCTGAATCACGGGCTCAATTGCGATGGCTGCACTAATTTGTTTTATTAACTCGCGCAAGCTGGTCGTGTTCCGGCGGCCACCGCCCAGGTTATAAAGTCCAAACTTCTTGTCAGAACGAAAGAACTTCTTGCAGGCCCTGGAGAAGTCGTCCATGTACAAAATATCGCGAACCGGATCGCCCGCGGCCGGGAGTCGAATGGGCGCGCGATTCTTTATCGATTCGACGTAGTGGGTGACGAACCCGTATTCGTTCCCCTCCGAGGGTCGAGCAAAAACAGTTGAAAGGCGAAAGATGCACGCCCGAAGATCCTTCTGGCGCGCATAGTATTCAACATACCGTTCTCCAAGTAACTTGGACCACTCGAACGCCGATTGACCGCAGTAAGCCGTGCTCGTGGTTTCGTCGACGTATTCAAATCCATCGGCATTCGACCCGTAAACGTCCTTCGTGGACGCATAGATGAACGTCGAGCCAGGTTGCATGTTACGAAGGACGTTCGCAGTGCCTTCAGTATTGGTGCGGAAACACTGGCGCGCGCCGTCGGGATGTTTATCGAAGTGCGCGGCCAGGTGAATCACGACGTCGTACTCCGCGACTTTCTTAACTGCTTCTTCGTCAAGAATGTCGAAACCTGAACGGCGGGAAAAGTCGTCGGCTGAAAAGAAAGTCAGAACGTGAGTACCTAAATAGCCGCTGCCCCCGGTTACCAAAATCCTCATTGCCTACGCCTCTACGCCTTTTTCCTGTGTTACACGACCGCGCGCAAGCGCATTCAGCCGCCTGAGCGACTCCGCACCACCAATCGCGATGAGCATGTCTCCACCTTCTATTCTCGTTTCGCCGCTGGGATTGAAAACAATCTCACCATCGTTGCGACGAATACTCACGACCACGATATTGAGTTCTGATCGAATAACAGTTTCACTCAGCTTGCGCCCCACCAGCGTCGAGACGGCGTCGACTTCGAGCTGCTCGAATCCGAGTTCGAGGTGATTGGCCGTAACCGAATCGAGGAAGTCGCCGACAGCGGGTTTCGTCAACGCCATCGCCATGCGATGTCCGCCGATGATCGTCGGTGCGACCACGCGATTAGCACCGGCTCTAATCAGTTTACTTTCCGCCTGCTCTTCCGCGGCGCGCGCGACGATGTGAATGCCTGGGTTCAGGTCTCGAGCAGTTAAAACCACGTAAACGTTGTCGGCATCGTCGGGCAGGCAGGTTGCCAGCCCGCGAGCATGTTCGACGCCTGCTTCGTGCAGTGTCTCTTCGAGCGTCGCATCGCGTGGCAGCACCGGAATATTCAGATCCGTCAGTGCTTCGACCTTTGCGGGATCAGTCTCGATGACTACGAACGTAGCATCCACGCCGCGAAGGCCGCGAATCAGGTGCGACCCGACACGGCCCGCGCCGCAGATGATAAAATGGTCTCGCAGTTTGCTCATTTGTCGCGAACGGCCATAGGTTGCAAACAACTCCGAGTGAACAATCGCCTGCACCGTCGTGGTCAGAGCATAAAGTACGACGCCGACGCTGACCATCATGAAGATGGAGGCGAAGGCACGTCCAGCGGGAGTCTGGGGCGTCAAATCTCCAAAACCGACGGTAGTGACCGTCTGGGCAGTCACGTAAAGACTGTCAAGTATAGACCACCCCTCCAACACGTGAAACACGATGGTGCCCAGCAAGATCACTCCGAGAACCGCCAGCAAGACCACGCGGATTCGAACACGGCTAGGGAGCAGGAAGCTCAGACGGGGTGTTAGACTCATAGCGGAAGAGTGGCATCAAAGTCACTCAGGCACAACGGGAGGCCAGCCACGTTAGCTAATGTGGCTAACCCTGTCAAACGAAACGTCGACAGAACTGCCCGGAGAATGATACGTAATAGTTGAGGTATGCCAGTCCGTTACCCGCCAAATAATCAACAACCCGGCAAAGGTCGCGATCTTCGAAGTCAACGGGTCGCGTCGTATGTCGAAAGGCGGCCGAGCTTCGCGCGACGGTTCGTGCGTCGCTTACTGAGCGCGCCGATCATTATTCCCACTGTCTTTATCGGCGCGATAGTGTTCGGCATTTTGATTTACTACTGGACTATCTTTTCCGGACGAATTGACAATCTTCTCGCAGGCGAAGTCTTCACGCGCACCGCTGGAATCTACGCAGCTCCGAAAGAACTGCGCGTCAACGAATCGGTTTCACCAACGGACGTGATCGCTTTTCTGAAGCGAGCTGGTTACGTCGAGCAGAGCCAACAGGCAGATGCGGGTCGTGGTCGTTACCAGGTAAATGGAACATCGATTGACGTTGAACCGAGCAGTGCTTCGAGTGTTGACGGTGTCAAGCAGTTTCAAAGCGTAAGGATACAGTTTTCCGGTTCGGGAAAATCGATCAGCTCGCTCGTCGACCTCGAGGGTCGCGGTCAGATCCAGCGCGTCTGGCTCGAGCCTGAGTTGATTAGTTCAGTGACTGGAAGTGAGCGCGCGAAAAGAAAAGTGATCGGTTTTAGTGACTTGCCGCCGCATCTCGTCAAAGCGATCACGGTCACAGAAGATCGCTCCTTCTTCGAACATTACGGCGTGAACATTCGCGGGATCATTCGCGCCTTCATCAGGCGCTACGATTCCGATCCCAACTCACCGATCGCCAGGCAGGGCGGCTCGAGCATCACGCAGCAACTCGTCAAGAACCTTTTACTCTCACCGGAACAGACGTGGCGGCGCAAGATCTCTGAAGCCTACATGTCGGTCATTCTCGAGACGCGTCTGAGTAAAGAAAAGATTTTCGAGCTCTACTGTAATCAGGTTTACATGGGGCAGCAGGCAGGGTTCTCGATCAATGGTTTTGGTGAAGCTTCCAGCGCGTACTTCAACAAGGACGTGACGAATCTCAGTCTCTCGGAGTCGGCGTTCCTTGCGGGTTTGATTCGCAGTCCGAATCGTTACAACCCTTACACGAAGCACGACACGGCCACGGCGCGCCGAAATCAGGTTTTGGATTCGATGGCTGATGCCGCCGTCATTTCACAGGATGAGGCAAACGCCGCGAAAGCGACGCCGCTCCTGGTGGTTCCCGCAAGAGGTCGCATCGACGTTTCAGACGCGCCTTATTTCGCGGATTACGTTCAGAACCAACTCGGCGACATGATTGCCGGATCGGGAGGTGGCACCGATCACCTGCGTATCTACACGTCGATCGACATGGACTTGCAACGTGCTGCGTATGCCGCGTTGACGAAGCAGATGACGGCGCTCGACAAGATCCAGTCGAAGCGTTTCGACCCGGGAACGTTGCAGGCAGCGCTGGTGGCGATGAATGCGAAGACCGGCGAGATAGTCGCGATGGTTGGCGGGCGCGACTATTCGAAGAGCCAGTTGAACCGCGCCACGGATGCTTACCGGCAACCGGGTTCGGTCTTCAAACCGTTCGTTTATGCGACGGCTCTGAACACCGCGTACGATCCGATCCCGCGTGTGATCACGCCTGCGACGACGTACGTCGACGAACCGAAGACGTTCACTTTCGACAACCAGGAATACTCGCCGGGGAACTTTGGTGAGAGTTACAGTCACGAGCCGGTCACGTT
Organism: Pyrinomonadaceae bacterium; assembly: GCA_035571655.1. Classification (GTDB taxonomy): domain Bacteria; phylum Acidobacteriota; class Blastocatellia; order Pyrinomonadales; family Pyrinomonadaceae; genus PSRF01. Next base: position 26,375 of record DATNCH010000234.1, on the reverse strand, counting down.
ACGCGATGGGCTGGTCCATAGTCTGAACGTGGTGACGGTTGAGGTAGCGATGGAGGTGACGATTGGTCGCGTGATGGCTCTCGCGGCTAAGGCTGGGTTGCCGAAACCTCCGCGCGCGTATCCGGCGATGGCGCTCGGTACGAGTGAAGCGACGCCGCTACAAATCGCGTCTGCATACACGGCGTTTGCGAATCTCGGCACGCGGGTCAGTCCGATTGCGATCAATCGCGTGACAACTGGCAACGGTGTGACGATTGCCGCGCCGACGCCACAAAAATCCGAAGTGCTGCGACCCGACGTGGCTTATGTGATGACGTCGTTCATGCAGGACGTCATCAATCGAGGAACGGCAGCGAAGGTGCGTGCGCGTGGGTTGAAAGGAACGCTGGCGGGGAAGACGGGAACTTCTCGCGACGGGTGGTTCGCTGGTTACACGCCGAACCTCGTATGTGCGGTGTGGGTTGGTTTTGACGATGGATCGCAGTTGGGTTTGACTGGTGCGAATTCGGCTTTGCCGATCTGGGCGGACTTCATGCAGGTGGCGCTCGCGCAGCATCCCGAATGGGAAGGCGATTGGGACATGCCTACGGGCATCGAACAGGTCGAGATCAATCCGAAGACAGGACAACTCGCGACGCCGGAGGACCCGGAAAAGCGAATGGAGCTGTTTATCAACGGCACTGGTCCAAGTCACTCTACAGAGCCGGTCGAGGAAGCGACACCCGAAGAATTGCCGTCGCCGTCACCTTCGATCGAGCACCCGTTCGAGGAAGTGCCACTGCCCACGGTTACGCCGACACCCTCGCCGCGAAGAACGGTCGACACCGGTCTCGAAGGAACGATTACGTTGGACATTGATCCGCAGACGGGATTGATCGCTGTTGAGACTTGTCCCGTGATCCGAACGAAGACTTTTGTACTCGGCACGGAGCCTAAAAAGTACTGCGGGCCCCAGTATCACCAGCGCAAGACAATCGAGCCTGGCGCCGATCGCCCCCGCGTCGTCAGCACCCCTCAACCGTAGCCACAAAAAGGCACAAAAAGCACAAAAGAGATTATTCCTCATTCATCATTTTGTGCATTTTGTGCCTTTTTGTGGCTAAGAACTGAGTTGAGTGTTTCGATCGCGAGTGAGGCTGCGTGATGTTTTCGCGATGGCAGTCCACCGATTGCATCGAGCAGATCCGCGCGTGTTAACTCTCTCGCCTCTGCCGTAGTCTTTCCCACAATCAACTCAGTCAAAACCGATCCACACACGAGTGTCGGCGGACAGCCGTACGCAAGATAACGCGCTGCCTCGATCCGATCGTTTTTGACGATCAACGACAGTCGCAGCCGGTCACCACAGACAGGATTCTTCTCGTCAGCGACAGCCGTAGCATCAGGCAGCTCACCGGCATTGCGTGGATGAGCCAGGTGATCTTTGAACTGAGAGCTGTAGGGCACTAAGTCACAAGTGTTAGCGGAGACAGCGCTCGTAGCCTCTCAACCGCGTGAGACAAAACCTCGACTGCGTAGTCAACATCATCTTCAATATTGTCTTTACCGAAACTAAACCGGATCGACCCACGCGCCAATTCATCATTGACGCCAAGCGCGCGGATCACCGGCGACGGTTCGAGCGTCCCTGAAGAGCACGCGGAGCCAGTCGACACCGCTACACCCTCCAAATCGAGGTTGATCAACAGTCCCTCGCCTTCGATGAAACGAAACGAGATATTCGAAAGATGGCCCAAACGTTGTTCCCGGTCACCATTCATCACCACGTCCTTGATCCGGCTTCGCACTTGTGCTTCGAACTCGTCGCGCAACGTTCGATCGTGAGCGGAGCGCTGTGTTAGTTCCTCGCGCGCGAGTTTCGCAGCCTCTCCGAACGCGACAATCCCCGGAACGTTCTCGGTGCCCGCGCGTCGCTCGCGTTCCTGGTGCCCGCCGATGTTCTGCCCGTGAAGCCGCACGCCACGCCGCACGTAAAGCGCTCCGATGCCCTTTGGCGCATACAGCTTGTGGGCCGACATCGTGAGGAGATCACAACCGAGTTCATCCACGTTTAGCTGCAGTCGTCCTGCGGCCTGAACTGCATCCGTGTGGAGCCACAGGTTCTTCTTTTCCCGAACCTTTTCCCGAATGAAGGAGCCGATCTCGCTGATCGGTTGAATCGTCCCGATCTCGTTGTTCGCCAGCATGATCGTGATCAGCACGGTATCGGACCGAAGAGCTTTCTCGACGTCGTCAACTCGTACGATTCCGTTTTCGTAAACAGGCAGCCGTGTGACTTCCCATCCGCGCTTCTCGAGTTCGTTGCAAACGCCTGCAACGGACGGATGCTCGATCGCGGAGGTGATCACGTGGCGTCCATGACCCGCGGCAGCTTCGCACAGCCCTCGGACAGCAAGGTTGTTTGCCTCAGTCCCACCCGATGTAAAGACAATCTCGTTCTGCTTCGCGCCGATTAGACCAGCCACCTCGCGCCGCGCACGATCGATTGCTGCCCGTGCCTGCTGTCCAAAGCCATGCACACTGGACGCATTGCCGAACGTTTCGACGACGGCGCGCGACATCGCCGCCACGACTCGGCTGTCGACGGGCGTCGTGGCGCTGTTGTCCAAATAAACTCTGCGTATTGCCATGAAATTTCGTTCCTGTGCCGCCAACTCCGGCGCGGCAAGCGCGCATCTGAGCGTCAGTTCGTGGCGGCGCTCACGAGTCTAGGTTGCACACACTGGAGCGTCAAGCACATACATCCTTTGTACTTTTTGTGCTTTTTTGTGGCTGTTGATGGTAGCATTCGATCGTTGCTGCGAGGTTGGCTCTCCCGAGACGCTACGCCCTTGCCCAAGGTCGTAATTTTGGAAGGACACAATATGAATTTTTTAAAGCTTCCCCTGGTGGTTTTACTGAGCGTCTGCGTGAGTGGACTTGTCGCCATCGTTCCTGCCGGCGCGCAGGGACAGACAACAGCCCTCGAACGCGGCTATCGCACAGGCTATTCTGACGGCTACACCGCGGGCTTCAAGGACATCACAGATGGAGCCTCGCGTAATTATCAAACCAAAGAGGATTATCAGCGCGCCGATCGGTCCTACAACGAAGTTTGGGGACCAATCGAGGATTATCGGGATGGTTATCAGCAGGGATTCGAGGCCGGATATACAGCAGGTTACGAACGTCAGCAGTTTAATTCGACGCTTCCGTCAGGACTGCGTCGACGCGGCACGACAGCCGATGCACCCGTCGACGACAACGTTAACACCCCAACTAACACCAACCCACCGGCGGACGCGAACGCACCAGCGACAGTGCCGAGCGGCTCACTTGCGATTCCACGCAACACGATTCTGGCGATCGAACTATTAACACCAGTATCTACCGAGGCAAGTCAACGCGGCGATCGACTTCAGGCACGTGTTATCGAACCCGCGCAGTATGCTGGTTACATCGTCGACGGGCGAGTCGCACAGGTTCGACGACCAGGAAAAGTCAAGGGCGTCGCCGAATTGCAGTTAGCGTTTGACCAGATCCGTACGAACGACAATCGTACTGCGACACTTCATGCTGAACTCGTCGAAGTCGTACCCATGGGCGGTGAAGAGACGACGGTCGACTCGGAAGGTGGTGTCAAAGGACGCGATTCCACCAAAGACGACGCGGCGAAAGTCGGAGCAGCTTCTGGTATCGGCGCGATCATCGGCGTGATCGCCGGTGGCGGCAAGGGCGCGGCCATCGGAGCGATCATCGGTGGTAGTGTTGGAACCGCAGGCGTGATGACACAACGCGGTAAAGACATCCGCCTCGAGCAGGGTCAGCACTTGAAGATCCGAACGTCAACCGATACGGCCGCTCTGTGAAAACCAGACGCGTTCCCGTTATTACTTTACTGACTGATTTCGGGACTGCCGATTACTACGTAGGAGCAGTCAAAGGGGCAATTCTTTCCGTTAATCCGGCCGCCGTTATCGCGGACATCACACATGAGATTCCACCTCAGGATGTCGAGACGGCGGCCTTCACGTTGCTCGCCGCTTACGAGACATTTCCCGTTGGGACGATCCACTTTGCGGTTGTCGATCCAGGGGTTGGCTCAACGCGCAGACCAATCATTGTGAGAGCAGGGAGGTCGTTGTTTGTTGGACCAGACAACGGCCTTTTCACTTACATCTACGATCGAGAGCAGTCGCATCAGACCTTCCACGTAACCGCCGAGAAATACTTTCGACCGTCGCCGAGCACGACGTTTCACGGTCGCGACATCTTCGCGCCGGTCGCTGCGGCGCTCTCGAAAGGTGTCAAGCCTGAAGCTTTTGGACCGTCGATCGCGGATGAAGTTCGCTTGGCAATCACTCTCACTCCGAAGATCATTCACATCGATCACTTCGGCAACTGCGTCACCAACATCACGCGCGATCTCTTTGAGAAGGCAAGTCAGCCAACGCTTGTCGTCAAACGAAAAGTGATCAAGACCTTCGTGGATTTCTACGGCGCAGCTCCGCCAAACACACTCTTCGCGATCTGGGGGAGTGCCGGCTTCCTCGAAATCTCCGTGAACGGGGGTTCCGCCGCGAAAATTCTAGGTGCGAAACGAGGCGACCCGGTCATTTTCAGCCACAAAAAGGCACATAAGGCACACAAAAGGAAACATTAAAACGAAGAGGAACTTCGAAAACGAAGCGGAACTTTAAAACCGAAGAGGGACTTCAAACGAAGAGGAACTTCTTTTGTGTTCCTTTATGTGCCTTTTGTGATCTACTGCATGTAATACCCTTGCCTCGAACTGACCTGGAGCTTGCGAGTCTTACCTTTTTCATCCTTCGCCTTCACGCGGACTTCGAGGGTGTGCATGCGGCCATCGGCAGCCTCGCTTTCCGCTAACGCGAAGCCGAGGCTGTAGCGCGCCGTGAGGTTACCGATGATTCTCGAAAGCCCTGTGCCGTAGTCTTTCGCGCGGCCCACCTTGACTGCTTCGCCACCCGACTGCTGCGCCAGGTATTTGGCACTGCCGTAGATACTCATGCCCAGCCACCCTCCGATCGGCTTCGCAACAGGCATGAGAAACTTGAACAACGTGCGCAGGTCAACCGTCAGCGAATTGAAGATCACGTTTTTGCGAATCAGGATCTGCTCGGTCGCATCGCGATCCTCATAAAAGATGGGCGCGATCCCGTCTGACACCCAAACGATCGACGGCTGCGAGTTTGGCCTGACCTGTTCCGCTTTGCGAGTAGCATCACGCACCGCAGCAGCCATGTCGTAGACGTCACCCAGGTCTACCGTCACTTTGCCGTTCTTATTAACGCGCTTCACGCTCACCGATCCGTCTCGCCTGGTTTCACGAGTAACCGTACCGCCGTTTCGACCCCGAATGGTTTCAGTCTCGACGATGTCGTCGGGTTTGCCTTCGGCTTGCATTGTGTTCGAGACGCGTTCAACTCCTTCGGGCGCTGGACCAGTGTTCGGTCCACACAACCCGGGCACGCGCGCGAGCGCCGTGGCAAGCTTTGTGCGGTCGTTAGTGAAGTCGGTCAACCAGAACCGCTCTTCATCTTCCGAGGTATCCATCGCCATGATCGCTACTTCATCACTCGGAGGCAGCTTGGCGAGCTCGTCTTCCATCGCCTTGAGAATCTCTGTGCGCTTGAGAAACCTTCCGGCGCCGTCTTCGCGCAGGTCCAGGATCAGGATCAAAGCAAGCGGCTTACGAGCTTGCCCCTCGCGTGTGAAGTACGAGATGTCGCGCGGCTTTCCGTCGTCGAGCACTTCGAAGTTTTCAGTGGTGAGATTCGAAATAGGCAGATTCGTCTTCTTGTCTTTGACGAGCGCATCGAGAAACACGACGCGCGTTTTGATTTTGATCGTGTCTTCGACTTCCTGTGCTTGAACCGAGATAAAACTGATCGCGGCAAGGACGATGAGTATCAATAGTCTTCGCATGATCTACTCCTGATCGATAATCGTTGCTTCTTCAGTGATGGATTTGCCTGTGCCCTCAGGGTCTTTCAGTAAGAGAGCAAGATTCTTTCGGGAGAGATTTACCTGGACCACCGTTGCATCCCGTTGAGTAATCGTGATCACCAGCACGTTGAATTTGTCGCCGGCCTCACGCAGAAAAACGTAGTTCTGATCTTGTGTAGTCGCGGAGAGTGTTTGAATCAAAGGTATCCACGTTGCGTTCAACGCCCCATTCAGCGACGTGCGAAACTTCGTGAAATCACCGTCAAAATCCTGATCGTCGAACACTGCCAGTTTGATACTGCCCGCTTCGGCAAACCGCCGCGCCTGGCCGCCTTTGATGCGTGCTGCCGTGGTAGCGACTTTCATTCCGGTCTTTGCGAGAAACGGAATTCCCTGGTGCTTCACTCCATAAAAGTCTTCGATCATTTTCACGACCGACTTGAAGTCGTCGTCTTTCGCTCGAACCGTCGTCGATGCAAACGTAAAGAGAACGATGGCGATGAAAGTTTTGCAGCGCGTGGTTTTCATCGCAGACCTCACTGCTCGTCTTTCTTTGCCTTCGGCTTTTCGATTCCCAAATCCGGGATGCCAAGATGCCCATCGAGCGCTGCAAGTTTGTCGAGATCGACCGGCCCGACGATGTTGACGACCGTCAGCTCTCGATCGTCGGTGTGAAGGACTGCCATACCGCCGACTTTCTCGCCCTCCAACAGCAGGTACACTTCGAGGTTCCCGTCCTTCTTGCTGGTCACACCGACAAGACGCGTCCACCCAGGACCACGGAGTTGCGCGCGGACCAATTCGACGTCAGCCGGCGAGTATTCACCGTCGTTGGCAAACTCGAAACTCTTGACGTAGATCCCTTTGATACCGTTGACCAGTTCCTTGACTCTCTTTTCATCTGGATCGTCGTTCGATAAGAACTTGGCGCTGATTCGTATGAGTCGCTCATCGATATTCACGTCGATCGTCTGGCTGGCTTTTGCAACGAGGTGGTCGAGACTGCTCATTTGGATCCTCGAGTCCTGAGCCTTCGTCACAATTGCCGGAGCGAAGATTAGTAACAAGGAGATTAAAAGTATTTTCATAACTGCTCCGTTCATCCTACGCGGTGTTGATTCTTGATCTGATTTGGAGACGTACTTTGTGTTCTTTTGTGGACCAGGTTCAGCTTTTCACTCGCCAGCCGGAACGCAATCATCAATTGTTGTTTCGCTGCCAGTGCTTCTTCTCGTTCGCGCGTGCTTAAAACCGGTGCTGAAGATCGCTTCCGCGGCACTCTGTTAACGGCAACGCTCTGCTTCGGAGCGGTGGGTGTCTTCTCCGGTTCTCTGGTGATTGGCTTTTCTTCAACCGGTGGCGCCGGAAGCTGGACGTACTGCGGTTGAGGCTCGTTACGCGTCCGCACGCGAAGCCAAATACCTCCTGCAAGTAGCGCTACCAACAACGTCGCCGCAATCGCGAGTAATGGAAAGTAACTGCGCCGCCGTGGCGCGGGCACGTCGCGTGGCATCTCGAATGGTTTGGGTTGGTAACGCAATGTACCCAGGATCTCTTCGAGCTGCTGTATCTCTGGATCGGGTTCACCACTCTTGTCCCACAAATAGTCTTCGTTCATAACCCCTCCATAACTCCGAGCCGCTCTCGCAGTTGTTTCATACCGCGATGAAGGTTGACTCTCACTGACGCTGCTGTTAGCCCGGTGCGCGCGGCGATCTCTGGTCCAGTCATTCCTTCAACGAGACGCAAAACGAGTGTTTCGCGGTACGCCTCCGGCAGACTCCGAATGAGTTCGAGAATCTCTGCGGCTTTCGAATCGTGCGTATCGCTGCCGCGCAGCTCGTCGTTGATCTCAACCGTTTCTCTCGAGCGACGATAAAAGTCCACGGCACGGTTGCGGGCGATCATGGCTATCCACGGTCCGAATGCTGCGGCATCGCGCAGCGTGTGCAGCTTTTTGTACGCGTGAAAAAAGATGTCCTGCACGAGGTCATCAACCTCCGCGCGTGGCACGCGAGCCAGCAGAATGCCGTGTACGAGCGGTGCGTAAAGATCGTAGAGGCGTCCGAATCCGTCTCGATCGCCGTCCAAAACTGCCTGGACGAGCACGAGTTCGACGGGTGCGCCGGCACTGCTGCGCTCGGTTCTGTTTTCCATCAGAAGCATGTCGACTGTGCCCAAGGCCATAACGTCGATTAAGACGGGAGGGAGATGAAGAGTGTTAACAGAAACCCTTTGAGACAGGATTCACAAGATTATTAAGGACCGGATTTACATGCCAATCCTGATAAAAATCATGTAAATCCTGTCAAACTGTCTTTTCGTGGGAAGTCAGTTCCTTCATTTCGGGCGTTGCGGATAGCCACGGCGTCCACCAGAGGAAGAGCGTGGACAGAACCAGCGCGACGGTGCCCGCGACACCGCCTTCGATGCCATATGTTCCGCCCGTTAGCCATGCAGGACCATTATCGACTGCGTTGAAAAGCGGGTGGGTGGTTACTTGTCCGCCGCTGACCGGCAATCCGAAGAACCAGCCGAGCGCCCAGTTCCATGACCAATGCAGCCCCCACGGCAACCAGAGACTTCGCGTCCGCAGGTAGGCGACGCCAAACCAAACTCCGGCGATCGCAGTGTTGGCGAATGTGACGCCCGGCACCACGTTCGGATTATTAAGATGTGCTAAACCAAACGGGACCGAAGTCAAGAACACGCCCAGCCATGCGAGCTTGGCACGCGTCAGTGTTTGCAGCGCATAACCTCTGAACATCGCCTCTTCGGCGAGCGCGGCGACGAACAGTAACACGATCGATCCGACCATTGACCTCACAAGCGATGTCACGGCTGCGTCGCTGAAAGAAAAGCTGAGCCCTTTTCCTGCCGTAGCGACTCCCACGCCGATGGCGAGTGAAATAAACCCAACGACGGATCCGATAATGAGATCTCGGAGCCATCCCGTGTGGAATGTCAGACCAAGCGAACGCCACGGTAGCCGTTCGAGCCATCGTGCGCAGAGATATCCCGCGATCAGCGCGGCGGCCAACATCGAGAGCCGGAAAAGCATGTCGGCGATGAACCGCGGCGGGTGCAGTTGAGGGGCGACTAACACGACGATCACGAAAGCGACGCGCAACAGTGTCGCGATTAGTATGGAGGCGGCGATCACGGCGGCGATAAAGATCAGCACGCGCCAGCCGCTCCGCAGCCGGCCAAACCCGTTGATGAAGATGTCGTGAAGCTTCATTGGAAAGTTCCCACAGATTACACAGAGACAATCGGCAATGCTAAACTCCGACAAACCGGATGAGTCATAACCGCGACAACCTAACGCCCGAGCGCCGCGAACGAATTCGCCGCCGCCGCCGCGTTTTGTTGTGGGTTTTGGGTGGTACTGTGCTGCTTTTGCTCGCGATTATCGTGTCGCAGCAACTCTGGCTGTGGACCGTCGTTCGTCCCGACACGGCTTCCGATGCGCTGGTCCTTTACGCGTTATCGACACTCAATTTCGTCGCGTTTGTTGTCTTCCTGTTTATCTTCGTCCGCAATCTTCTCAAGTTGCGGCGTGAACGTAAAGAACGGCAACTCGGTTCGAAAGTAAAGACGCGCCTGCTGGTCTATTTCATCTCCATCAGCTTTCTGCCGATCTCGGCGATGGCGGCTTTTTCATACCTGTTTCTCAACCGCTCGCTCGAGAAGTGGTTCAACCCTTTTCCCGACGAGATCGCGCAGCAGGCTGCCGAAGTTAAACGGCTGACTCTGTTGAGCCAGGATCAAGCGCTGCACGACATGGCGTCGTTGCTCGGGATGCTTCTGAATGCGGAGAAGCCGGAAGATCGGCAGGCGACGATGCAGCAGGTGGTGAATTCGGGGCAGTTGGTTCGTGTCGAGATCGCGACGAGGGACAGCTCCGTGGTTGCCGCGCAGAATCCGAATCTATCGCCGGCCGACGCACAGCAACTTCAAACCCTCTTCAAAGATGCGGTTCAGGATCCGAATGGCACCAGTCTCGTGGACGGAAAAGAGTTTGACGTGCTCGCGGTGCCTCTGAATCACACGGAAATGCTGATCATCGCGCCGCAGAAACGCGCTGCGAACGATTTGACAGATCTCGTTGCGGGTGCGGAACGCGATTATCAGGATCTCGTGAAGAAACAAAGACGCGTGCGACTTCTTGGGCTTTCGACCCTGGGATTGATGACGTTGATTCTGTTGTTTGTCTCGAGTTGGGTTGCGATCTATTTAGCGCGTGGTATTGCTACGCCGATCAAAGCACTCGCTGAAGCATCCGACGAGATCGCGCGCGGCAATCTCGCGCATCGTGTTACGACGATCGCGGACGATGAACTCGCGTTGCTGGCAGAGTCGTTCAACCAGATGACTGCGCAGCTCGAAGAGAACCGCAGTCGCATCGAAGCGAGCGCCGCGGAACTACGCGATCGGCGTAATTACATCGAAACTGTGCTCCAGTCTCTGTCGACGGGAGTTATCTCGATCGACGAGAACGATTGCGTTACGACGCTGAATGCGTCGGCGTCGCGAATTTTGGGCTTAGTGAATAAAGTAGAAAGAAATTCGAAACTGAGCAACCTGATCGGAAGCGAGGACTGGTTCGTCGTCGATCGCTTGTTACGTCGCGCGCGCCGGGCGGGTCATGCGACGGAACAGACTCAACTGGAGAGTGGCGGTGGACCACTGCCGGTGGCGATCACCGCTACAGCTCTGCTTGATTCAAAAGGACCGCGCTGGGGCGTCGTTTTGGTTATCGAGGATCTTTCGGAACTACTTGCCGCACAGCGCGCGGCGGCGTGGAGTGAAGTGGCGCGACGCATGGCGCACGAAATCAAGAACCCACTCACGCCGATTCAGCTTTCAGCCGAACGGATCGCGAAGAGTTACGGGCGTGCGAATGGCAGCAACGGATCTGTCGCAGCGGTGATCACGGAGTGTACTGAAACCATCAGCCGGGAAGTGGCGGGCTTGAAAGCGATGGTGGACGAGTTTTCGCGCTTCGCACGCTTGCCCGCCACGCGACTGGAGCTCGCAAATCTCAACGACGTTGTTACACAGGCGGCGGGCTTGTATGAAGAACGGCTGGACGGCGTTCGGATGTCTATTAACCTCGATCGCGATCTTCCCCCGTCCCTGCTCGACGTTGAACAGATGAAACGTGTGTTTGTAAACCTGATCGACAACGCCCTCGAAGCCATGTCTTCCGGTAACGACGAAAAGCAACTCACAATCGTCACGTCGCACGATGCTGCAAGAAGTCTCCTGCGAGCCGAGGTCACAGACACGGGTCAGGGAATCGAGGCGGGCGACTTCCGACGGCTATTTGAACCCTATTTCTCGCGACGTGATACCGGCACGGGCCTCGGTCTCGCCATCGTTCAACGAATAATCCTGGAGCACCGCGGTCACATCCGCGCAGAAAAGAACCACCCGCGCGGCGCAAAATTTATAATAGATCTTCCTTTTTCGAGTTGATTCTTTTGTGTCTTCACTTGTGCTTTTTGTGGCATGGATTCGATTCTCATAGTTGACGACGAACGCGGCATCCGCGACACGCTGCGTGCCGTCATGGAAGACGAAGGCTTCGTTGCCGAGGCCGTCGCCACCGGCGAAGACTGTCTCAAAGCGCTCGGGAAACGCGCTTACGGCTGCATTCTGCTTGACGTCTGGCTTCCCGGCATCGACGGGCTCGAAACCTTGAAACAGTTGCGCGCCGCGGGATCGGATGCCGCCGTCGTGATCATTTCGGGTCACGGCAACATCGAGACCGCGGTTCGCGCCACGAAGTTAGGCGCGTTCGACTTCATCGAGAAGCCGCTATCGATTGAAAAGACGGTACTCACGGTTCGCAATGCTCTTCGCCAACAGCGTCTCGAGCTGCTCAATGCTGACATGGCGGCCGCACTCGCACGCGAGTACACGATGGTCGGCGACTCTGTCGCGATGCGCGCGCTGCGAAAGCAGATCTCGGTGGTGGCGCCGACTGATGGTCGCGTGTTGATCTACGGCGAGTCGGGAACCGGAAAAGAGTTGGTCGCGCATGCGATCCATGCCGAATCACGTCGCGCTGCGGCGCCGTTTATCGAAGTCAATTCTGCTGCGATTCCTGAAGAGCTGATCGAATCGGAACTCTTCGGTCACGTGAAGGGCGCATTCACCGGTGCGACGGCCGCAAAGAAAGGCAAGTTTGAGTTGGCGGACGGCGCGACGATCTTTCTCGACGAAGTCGGCGACATGAGTCCGAAGGTGCAGGCGAAGGTGCTGCGAGTTTTGGAAGAGCAACGGTTCGAGCCGGTTGGGAGTGGAAACTCGATCACTGTTGATGTACGGGTCATCGCGGCCACGAACAAACGTTTGGACGTCGAGATCGAGCAGGGAAACTTCCGTGCGGATCTGTTTTACCGGCTGAACGTGATTCCGTTCGAGTTGCCACCGTTGCGCGACCGTCTTGAAGACGTGCCGCTCCTGGCGGATTACTTCAACGAGCATTTCTCGAAGGCGTATGCAAAGAAGCCGAAACAGTTTCTGCCCGAAGCCGTCGATGCGATGCAGTCGTATTCCTGGCCCGGCAACGTTCGCGAATTACGAAACACGGTCGAGCGCGTAGTGATCATGCATCCGGGCACACGTGTTTCGGCAACGGATCTCCCGCCACGCGGGAAAGAAGAGCCTCCCGCCGCCTCCTTCCGTTTCCCCTCTTTTAAAGAAGCCACCGAAGCCTACCACCGCGAATTCATCCAACGAAAACTCGAAGAAGCGGACGGCAACGTCTCCCGCGCCGCCGAAATGATGGGCGTCGACCGCAGCCACCTCTACCGCCGCATGCGCGCCCTGGGTATTCAGAACCGCGGTTAGCCCACGCTCTCCTTGACAAAACTTTACACAAGCATGATGACTCGCTATAAGCCCCGTGTATGCTGATAGGAACTGGATCCATACTGCTGACCGCGTCGATATTCAGCGTCTCGACACGGGTGAGAATCTCATAACCGAGAGAGGTTCAGAGATCTCGCCCGGTGTTTTTGTTCACCTGGTCGGGAATGATCTGTTCGTCAGGGATCGGCGCGAGCGCAGTCCGGGTATTCGAGTGCGCTCGTCGAGTGGAACAGTCCAAGGTTGCGCCTATCTTCATCAGCGCGCTCAGGACCTGGGTCTGTTTAATGGAACCAATCTGATACGCAATCCGTCGTTTCGACTTGCAAGCCGTTCGAACCAGCTTGCGGACGACTGGTCTGTGGCCGGGCCGGTTGAAGCCATGACGGTGTCTGGCGGGCAGGCGATGTCTGCGTTAGCGGGAGGCAAGTTGTGGCAGCGCATTCAGGTTCGGCCGAAGACTCGTTATCTGATGTACGCGCGCGTAAGCGTGATGCGCGGTTTCGTGAATTGGACTATCGCCGATTCGGAACGAGGGCCGAGATCCGTGGGGACAATCGAACCCGAACGAATCAGCGAAGTTGTGTCGGATATCGTCGAGAGTCAGAGCGGGTCGCTCGACATCAGCTTTGACGTTCCTTCCGGTGGGGCCTTCCGCGTCATCGATGTAATTGTCACAGAAGCACCACGCTTCGTTCCTGATAACCAGCAAGATACAAAATAAATTTCACCGAGAAAACCTTCATTGACAAGCTAACTTCAAATAGCTTATCAGTTAGAAGTTCGTGTGTTTGTTGCACGAGCAAAGGTTGAGGTACAGATGGATTTTACGACCAAAGAACTGCTGAAACGTTACGCGAAACTGGCGATTGGACAACCCTTTTCACCGGTATTGTTGAATATTCTGGTGACGTCGGTTTGCGATATGCGCTGTACGCACTGCTTCTTCACCGACGAACTCGACGACCGTCCGCGCAAGAAATTGCAGATGAAAACACACGAGATCGAGCGCATTTCACAGACGCTCGGCGGAAATCTCGGCGTGCTGATCCTCGCCGGCGGCGAACCGTTTACGCGTAAAGATCTTCCGGAGATCGCAAAGGCTTTTTACACCAACAACAAGCTCGAATCGATTTACATTATGTCCAACGGGCAGATTCAAAAACGAATCTTCCCGGACGTCACGCGCGTGTTGCAGGAGTGTCCAAACCTTAACGTCACGATTGCGCTCGGAATCGACGGTCCAAAAACCGAGCACGAAAAAATCCGTCAGAAACCCGGCTCGTGGGACATCGCGATCGACACCGCGCGCCAGCTCCAGGCAATCAAGAAAGAATATCCGCGCCTCGACATCCAGACGTGTACGTGTTTCATGAACTCCAACCAGGACACGATCTTCGAGTGGTACGACTTTCTGAAGTACGACTTGAAGCCTGACAAGGTGAACTTCAACTACATCCGCCCGCCATCAGCGGATCCAAAGGAGTTGGAGATCGATCATTCGCGCTATGCCAAACTGGCCCAGATGATCGACGACGATTCGCGTCACGCGGCGATCAAGAACAACTACGGCGGCAGCGCGGGTTTCTTCAAAGCGGCGATTGATATCTACATGCACGGCCTGATTGCCAAAACACAGGAAACGCAGACCGCGCAGATGAAATGCTACGCAGGCACCGCGGGCGGCGTCATCTACGACGAGGGCACTGTGTCGTCATGCGAGAACCTCGCGCCGATTGGCAACCTGCGTGACTTTGACTGGAACTTTCAGCAGCTTTGGCTCTCGCCGGCGATGCAGGCGCGTCGCCAGAAGGCAAGCGACGGCTGCTTCTGCACGCACGAGTCGAACAGCTACTACCCGTCGCTACCTTTCAACCCCGGTCACTTGATCCAGATCAAGAAACTGGAAAGAGAGATGAAGAAGGCAGCCACCAAAAAGCACAACGAAGAGCATAAAGACGAATGGCTCAGCAGCGAATTCCAAAGATCCTGATCATTTCTTCTGACACCGGTGGCGGACATCGGTCTGCTGCGGCAGCGATTGTCGCCGGGGTGCAGAAGTTTTTCGATGGCGAGTCGTACGCGGTCAGGGTCGTGCGTGCGGTCGAGGAGTCGCATCACCTGAGCGCGAAGCTGGTTCGTCTGTACAACTGGATCCTGCGAAATCGTCAGCACTGGATGAAGTATTTCTACTGGTGCATGAACCGCATCCGTCCCGAAACGAGCGAGTTTTTTCATAAGCGATGCGTTCCGTACGTGGCGGAGCTTTTTGAACGCTGGTGCCCGCACATCGTGGTCAGCGTTCACCCACTCACGCAGCACATTTTCGCGAGTGTTTTGAAGGAGTTGAATCTCGCACATCGCATCCCACTCGTTTCCGTGGTGACAGATCCCTGTTACGGTTTTTGGAAAGGCTGGGCCTGCGATGACGTGACCCTGTATCTGGTCGCGAGTGACGATGCACGACGGCAGTTGATCGATTACGGAGTCGCACCGGAGCGTATCAAGATTTCAGGTCTGCCGGTGCATCCGAAGTTTGCTTATCCCGGCGAAGAAGCCGCGCAAGCTGCACGTCGCGCGCTCGGTTTGGACCCGGAGAAGTTCACTGTCTTCGTAAACGCAGGCTGGATCGGCGGCGGCAACATCCCACAGATCTTCCGTGAACTGGTGCGCGGTGAACTCGACGTGCAGGCGATCTTCCTGGCCGGCAAGAATGAAGACCTTCGCGCCGCTGCGGAAACAATCGCTCTCGACGCGCCGTTCCCGATCAAAGTGATCGGTTACTCAGACGAGATCGAGAAACTGATGAGCGCCGCCAATGTCATGATCTCGAAACTCGGCGGACTGACGACCTTCGAAGCGCTTGCCTGCCGGGTTCCGATCATCGCCGACGTGATCACGGAACCGATGCCGCAGGAAAAGGGAACCGCAAAACTGATCGCGCAGCGTGGCGCGGGTGTGATGTTGAAACACGCGAAAGACATCGTTCCAGTCCTGCGCCGGATGATGGAAGACGAACTCCACTATTCGCGCATGCGCGCAGCCACTGCCAATCTCGCCATCCCCAACTCCACCCAATACATCGTGGAAGAGATCACCGCCCTTATCCCCCAGCCCGAGGCTCCTGTCCTCACCGAAGTCGCCTCTTAAATCAGTTTTCTTTTGTGCTTCCTTTGTGCGTCTTTGTGGCTCTTTTGGTGGCTCCATTTGCCTTTTGCGACCTTTTCACGATTTAATCTGCCCGCAAATGGTTATCCCCGTCTACTTCTAGGAGAAACATAGTTAAGTGAGTCTCTTGCTTGAGGGAAAGCGCGCGTTCATAACCGGAGGAACGCGTGGCATCGGTGCGGCAATGTGCGAAGTCTTCGCGCGCGAGGGCGCGGACGTCGCGTTTAGTTACAACTCGCGTGACGACCTCGCGGCCGCAATGAGCGAGAAGATCGAGGGTTACGGCCGGCGAGTGTTCAACGCCAAAGTCTCCGTCGTCGACCGGATCGGAATGAAAAAGATGACCCGCGAACTCGTCGAGAAGTGGGGCGGCCTCGATATTCTTGTCAATAACGCGGCGATCAACCGCGGCGACAACTTCGCTACGACAACTGATCGTGCGTGGGATGAAGTGATTCACACCAACATCGACAGTCTGTTTGCGGTGACAAAACCGATCTACAAACAGATGATCCGGCAGCGCAAGGGAAAGATTCTCAACATCACTTCCATCGGCGCGATGCGCGCATTGCCTACCTCAGTTCACTACGCGACGTCGAAAGCAGCGATGATCGGTTTCACGAAATGCCTGTCTCGTGAAGCTGCGACTTTCGGCGTGACCGTCAACGCGATCGCGGCGGGCATATTCGATACCGATCTCGCTCAGGCGCTTCCCGATCGTCTGCTCCAGATGCACGACTTCTGGACCTCAGCAGGACGACTCGGCCGCCCGGAAGAACTCGCAGAGTACGCGGCCTTCATGGTGAGTGAGCGAAATAGTTTTATGAATGGTGAGGTCGTGATCGTCGACGGCGGAGCGATCACTTAACCACAGATCACACGGATTTTTTATTGATTAGAACAGATCCGCATTTAATCCGTTTTATCCGTGGCTTTGAACCGTCGTTCCAAGTCGCGTACAGTTCGTTGAATCTCACCTAAACGCCGGAAAGCTGCGGTCGATCGCAGCCAATCCTTGTTATCAAACGCCGGAATGCCAGAGATTACTTTCCCTGCCGGAATATCGTGACTCGTCGCGCTCTTCGCGGTCAGCACTACGTCGTCGCCAATCGTCAAATGACCAGCCACGCCCGCCTGGCCCGCGAGAATCACGCGGTTGCCGATGTGTGAACTCCCCGCGAGTCCGACCTGCGCGCACAGCAGCGTATCCTCGCCGACAGTACACGAGTGACCAATCTGCACGAGGTTGTCGAGTTTTGTTCCACGACCGATCCGGCTTTCACCAACCGAAGCGCGATCGATCGTCGTGCCGGCGCCGATCTCGACGTCGTCTTCAATCACGACTCGTCCGGTCTGCGGAATCTTTAGCCAGCGCTTCTCTTCGTCTTTTGCATAACCAAACCCATCACAGCCGATGACGGAGTTGTTATGTATGATCACGCGTTCGCCGACGACAGTCCGTTCGCGCAGTGCGACGCCGGAATGAATCACGGAGCCTCTTCCGATGGTGACGTCATCGTAGACGGTGACGTTTGGGTGAATGTGAACGTCGTCTCCAATAAACACGTTTCGCCCGATCACCGAACACGCGCCGATCGCAACGCGCGCCGCAACACGCGCCGTCGGATCGATCACGACCGAAGGGTGAATGAACGGCTCAAGCTCGGCTTCGGGATGGAAGACTCTCAATGCCCGCGTGTACGCGAGATAAGGATCCTTCACGCGCAGTATCGCGATCTGTCTTTCGGTTTGCGCCTCTTCGCCGAGATAGATGGCTGATGCGCGCGTGGAATTGACTCGCGGCGTATAGCGCGGATTCGCGAGGAAGGTGACGTGCCCCTCGCCGGCCTCGTCGAGCCCGGCAGCGCCGTTGATTTCGATGTCGTGTGTCGTGCCTTCAACGCGCGCGCCTGTTAGTTTCGCAAGTTCTGAAAGTTTCATGGGGCGGAGTTTAGCTTTTCCTCGCAAAGGCGCAAAGGCGCAAAGGAAAATCTCTCTTTGCGGCTTTGCGCCTTTGCGAGGAAAATTACTCACATGATCGAGACCGGATCGATCTCGAGATTGATCGATCGCAGGTTGATACCATTTTCGGAGACCGACTTGAGCGCCGCATCCGCCACTTCACGCAAGTGCTTGCGACTACGTGATTTCATCAGCATCTGAAAGCGATGCTCGCCTTTCAAACGAGAAAGTGGCGCCGGCGCCGGACCAAGGATGCGACACTTTCGCTCCTCGTTCGCGACGTCGAGCTGCTTCCGCAATTCCAGGCTATCCGAACGAACACGACCTAAATCCGGTCCATGGACCAGCAAACTCGCCAACGCCACGAATGGCGGATATGAATGATTCTGCCGGTACCGAAGCTCTTCTTCGTAGAAGCCTTCGTAGTCCTGCGCACAAGCATGTCGCAACGCGTAATGATAAGGATGGTAAGTCTGAATTAGGACACGGCCCGGACGATCGCCACGACCGGCGCGTCCCGCCACTTGTGTGATGAGTTGAAATGTTCTTTCCGCAGAACGGAAGTCCGGTAGCGCGAGTCCCGCATCGACGGACACAACTCCGACGAGCGTCACGTTTGGAAAATCGTGGCCCTTGGCCAACATCTGCGTCCCTACTAACGTATCGATCCGTCCGGCGCTGAAGTCAGCCAGCGATTGCTCGAACACTTTCCGCCGCGCCGTAGTATCGCGATCGATTCGCGCCACGCGAAGAGCAGGGAAGAGCAGCTTCAGCATCTCCTCGAGCTGCTCCGTACCCTCGCCGACGTAGTAGATGTATTTCTTCCCGCACGAAGGACAGACGCGCGGCACGGCCTCACGATGATTGCAGTAGTGACACACGATCACGCGCTCGCTGCGGTGATACGTCAACGTCACATCGCAATTCGGACACTGAACGGTTTCACCACATGAGCGACAAAGAATAAAGCTCGAATAACCTCGCCGGTTGAGCAGTATGATCGATTGCTCCTGGCGCTCGTGCGTCTCGCGAATGGCTTCGAGCAGCTCGTCTGAAAACACGCGCGGCTTTCCGTGCCGGGCAAACACGTTTCGCATGTCGATGATCCGCGCTGTCGCCATCGGCCGCGCGGCTATTCGCTCCGGCAGCGTGAGAAGCCGGTACTTACCTTTGCGCGCGTTGTTGAAAGATTCGAGCGACGGCGTGGCCGAACCAAGCACAACCGTCGCTGCTTCCTTTTGCGCACGAACGATGGCGACGTCGCGCGCGTTGTAATAAGGCGATTCCTGTTGCCTGTAAGACGATTCGTGTTCCTCGTCGACAACGATGAGACCGAGGTTTTTCGCAGGCGCAAATACGGCGGATCGAGTTCCGATTACCACGCGAGCGTCACCGTTTTTGACCCTGGTCCATTCGTCGAATCGTTCGCCCTTTTGTAGCGACGAGTGAAAGATCGCGACGCGGTCGCCGAAGCGGGCGCGGAGGCCACGTGAGAAAACCGGCGTCAGAGCAATTTCCGGAACGAGCATCATTGCAGAGCGTCCGAGTTGCAGCGTCTTGTCGATGGCACGCATGTAGATCTCGGTCTTGCCGCTGCCGGTTACGCCGTGAAGCAGAAACGCCGAGTAACTTTCGGAGTCGATCTGCTGTTCGATCTGTGTGAGCACGGATGATTGCGCGGGGGTTAGTGTGTGTTCCGCGGATTTCAGACCGCTGGCGTCGGCGAGCGGATCGCGGCGAATCGCCTCGACGTAGACCTCGAGCAGAGCTTTGTTCTCAAGAGAGGAAATTGTTGATGCACTGACGGATGCGGTTCGCAGTAACGACTGCAACGACATTGGTCCGCTGTTTTCGAGTGTGGTGATCACGCGGCGCTGTGCCTCGGTGAGTTTTTGTTCAGACGGTTGTAGCAGTCGAACAAAACGCCGCAGCTTTGGTTTTGCAAACGTAGCGTCGCGCCGCTTGGGAGACATGCCCGGAGGCAATGCTGCTTTGATGACTTCGCCGAGCGGGCAAGCGTAATAATCTGCCACCCAACGCGCCAGTTGCAGGATCTCAGCGCTGCAGACCGGAGTTGAGTCGACGAGGCTCTGTGCATCCTTGATGTCGATCTCGGCGAGATTCTCTGGAGGTTCATCGCTGAGACCGACGATGTAAGCGGTGACGACGCTTCGTCCCAGCGGCACAATTACCCGGGCTCCGACTTGTGCTTCGACACTCTGCTCGGGGCTGAGCCTGTAAGTAAATGTTTGAAAGACGTGAAGTGGGACTGCCACTTCAGCGTAGCGCACGACTGAAGGCATTGTGTCGTGAGGTTCGCGTTGTAATGAGGTTTCGGCTCCGGTGCTGTTCGACACAGACAGAAGTTATCACTGTTTGCGACTGTCGAGGTAGTCGCGAACCTGCTTCAAGTCTTCCCACGTCTCGCGCTTCTTCGAAGGGTCGCGGAGAAGGTATGCCGGATGAAAAGTCGGCATCACTTTGATGCCTTTGTAATCCTGAAAACGCCCGCGCAGCCTGGTGATGCCTTCGCGTGTATCGAGAAGGTTCTTCATCGCTGTGTTGCCAAGCACGACGATGACTTCGGGTTGCACCACAGCGATTTCGCGCAGGAGAAACGGCTTGCACATCGACGCCTCTTCAGTCGTGGGCGCCCTGTTTTGCGGCGGCCGGCAGCGATTTACGTTACCGATCAATACTTCTTCACGTTTCAGACCGATCGCTTCGATGATCTTCGTGAGCAACTGCCCTGCACGCCCTACGAATGGACGTGCCTGCGCGTCTTCATCCGCGCCGGGCGCCTCGCCGACAAACATCAGCCGCGCTTTTCTGTTTCCCTCGGTATGGACCACGTGCGTGCGCTCCAGGTGAAGCGGGCAACGCGTGCAGTCGCCGATTTCGCCGTGGATCTGTTCGAAGGTTTCCGTTGAGGGGGTTAGTTTCGCGGGTGCTGGCGCGAGATCGGCGAACAGCGAACTCGGCACGTCTGGTACCGGCGGGGGCAAGCCACGAATGCCTTCGACTCCGAGAACGCGGAGGTGTTCGAGCTGTTTTTTTGTGTCTATTACAAGGTTTACTAGTTCCTGTTTCATAGAGGTATTTTTGACAGGATTTACAGGATTATTTCAAGATTGATCTTGTTCATCCTGAATAAATCCTGTAAATCCTGTCAAAGCGACCGTAGCCTGACTATAACATCGAGAATCCGATCCGCTGCTTCACTTTTCGACATCACGGGTAATTCGAGAAGATTAGTTTTCGTGATGATCGTGATCGCGTTCGTCGGCGAATCGAATCCGGAATCTTTACGCGATACATCATTCGCAACGATTGCATCCAGCTTCTTCACCTGAAGTTTCTCGCGCGCGTTAGCAACGAGGTTCTCAGTTTCAGCCGCAAACCCAATCACCAGCATCCCATTCGTTCGTGTCGCCGCAACGTGCGATAACACATCCGGCGTTGGCTCCAGCGTCAACCCGATCGACTCCTGCGATTTCTTGATCTTCTGATCCGCACGTCGGACAGGCCGATAGTCAGCAATCGCCGCGGCCCCGATGAAGACTGACGCATTGTCGCGCTCCTTCTCAACCGCCTGCCACATCTCCTCCGCTGACATTGCCCGTACGACCCTGACTCCACTCGGGGGCGCCACGCTCGTACTTCCTGCGACGATTGTGACTTCACCACCACGCCTCCGAGCCGCTTCCGCCAGCGCAAAACCCATTCGTCCCGAAGATCGATTCGAAATAAACCGGACCGGATCGATCTCTTCACGCGTTGCACCCACGGTGATTAGAAATCGCTCACCGGTTAAATCCTTCGTGTGCGCGGATCGCAGAATCTCGAGCGCCGCTGCAACGATGCGCTCGGGTTCACTCAGTCTTCCTGGTCCAATCGTGCCGCAAGCCATCTCGCCGGCATCGGGCTCCATGATGTGAACACTATCCGCGCGCAGTCGCTCGAGATTTCGCTGTGTCGCCGGATGGTCCCACATCGTCGTATTCATCGCCGGAGCCAGGAGCACCGGAGCGGAACACGCCAGATAAGTCGAACTGAGAAAGTCGTCGGCAATACCATTCGCAAACTTCGCAATGATGTTGGCGGTCGCAGGCGCCACGATGAGTAGATCAGCCGTCTGCGAGAAAGTTATGTGAGCAATCGGATCGGGATTGTCTGGCGCATAATCGTCGACGACGACGTGGCTACCAGAAAGCGCGCGGAACGTAAGCGGCTGCACAAACGCGCACGCCCGCTTTGTCATCGCGACTCTGACCGTGCAACCTGCCTTCTGAAGTCCGCGAAGCACTTCGACAGCCTTGTATGCAGCGATACCGCCACAGACTCCGAGTGCTACGTTTGGTTTGACTGAGTGAGTTTGAAGATCTGAAGGAGACATGCCGCTTAACGCAAAACGAAGATCAATGTAACATTGCCGAAAGACGGGCGCAATTTAATGAATCGGAGTGCTTGCTATAATCCGCAGCCACAATAAAAAAACAGGATTGCCTCCCGCCTGGAGCAAAACAATGGCAATACTCAACGGAAAATTCTCCGCGGTTCTGTTGATAGCTTTCTTGGGGTTCACGTCTGTTCACGCCAATCAACGCCTCACGTACTCAGACGAAGAATTCGGTCCAGTGGTTCGAGCGTACCTGGGATACCTCCGGAACGAACAGGAAGTGGTGGACGACCGGGTGAGCCGCAGGGAAGTGAGTGCGCATTATTATCGACACAACTCCAATAGGATAAAGGCTTTACGCCAGATGGCGATTCGCCTGGCGCGCGAGACTCACAACGATTATCTGCCCGAGCTGGAAGCGGTCTCTGCCGAAGAGATGAGCCTGCTTTTTGGTTCCAGCCGGCCACCGGTCGCCAAATTGAAGGTTGGCGACGTGCTTCGGAACACTTTTCGTTACCTGGGCCCGGTCCGGACGGGTGAGACTTTTTACTTGTTTGCCCGGCTGGATCCGTACGAGCAGGCCGAGCTCACGGAGAAATCGTCGGCCGTCAGCCGTCCTTGACTGAGAGAGGAAGACGGGGAGACGGGGTGACATGGAGACGCGGAGATACAACGTCCATTCCGCGTCACGGTGTCTCCCCGTCTCCGCGTCTCCCTCTCTGCCACACCCTCCCGAACCTAAAAAGCCTGACACAGTTTTGTGGCAAAGTTAAGCCAAATGATTGTTGACACAGGGCTTGTATTAGTGTAATAAATCCCAAGTGTTAGTGGCCAAGTGGCCCTTTCGCAAGCATTACCGGGTTTCACGCGGTTGCTAACCACTCATTGTTTTTCCCACGACTGTTCGGCCGTCGCGGTACGCAATTAAGACCTTTGTGTTTCACTATACGGGAGGAAAGTTAATGATCAGCAAAACTTGGAGCCGCAAGTCCATTGCGACTGCTGTGGCGGTTGCCGTTTTGAGTGTGTACTCAATGGTGGTATTGGCCGCGCCAGGCGCAAAGGCGTCAGGCGAGTTGTCGGTTTCCGGGCAGGTTACAGTGAACGGCCAAAAAGTGATTTCGGGTGGCACGGTGTTCTCTGATTCGACGATTGTCACCGAGACTCAAAGCAGCGCGTTAGTGAGCATCAGCAAGGTTGGTCGAGTTGAACTCTCACCAAAGAGCAGTCTTCGCCTCAGTTTTGCGGAGAACAGCATCACGGCAATGCTTGAGACAGGTAGTGCTCAGGTATCAACGTTAGCGGGTACCACCGTTAACCTGACTACCAAAGACGGTACAGTGGTTGTCGATGGCAGTCAGCCAACCACCTTCACTGTCAGCGCCGTACGTGGACGCACATCAGTTGCGACCCTTTCGGGCGTTGCGCAGTTCAAAGCAGGTGGGGCGGTCAAGCAAATTGCCGCTGGCGAGAGTGCAACCGCTGGAGTTCCGACTCCACAGACTGACGACGATGACGACGACATGAGTGGTGGCGCACTGGCCGTGTTACTGCTGGCGGTCGGTGGCGCTGTGGCGGGTGTTCTTTATGCCGCGTTCCACAACAACGACCTTAACTTCGGCGGCAGTGTTACCGTAATCAGCCCGACTAAGTAAGTTCGTAATCGTATTCGGCTTGAGTAAAAACACTGTGGCACTGGTAACCAGCGCTGCGGTCAGCCAAAATTGACCTTGCGGGTCACGCGAATTCACGGCGCGTGGCCCGCAAGGTTTTGAATGTATACTCAGGGAACTACGTTAGATGCATATTGCTGTAATTGGCACCGGTTATGTTGGACTTGTAACCGGGGCATGTTTTGCCGAATTTGGCGTCGATGTTACCTGCGTCGACGTCGATGCGGACAAGATCGAGCGGCTAAACAAAGGCGTAATGCCGATATACGAGCCCGGTCTTGAACAACTTGTCTCAAAAAACGCTCAAGCGGGTCGACTCAGATTCACCACCGACGTTCAACAAGGCGTCGAACAGGCCCTCGTCATATTTCTCGCCGTAGGTACTCCGCCAAAGCCAGATGGCTCTCCGGACCTTAGCTTCGTCGAATCAGCCGCGTCGTCCATTGCGGATTACATGAACGGCTACAAGGTCATAGTCACAAAATCAACCGTGCCGATCGGCACCGGAGAACACATCCGAAAGCTGATCACCGAGCGAAAGAAAACGCGCGCCAACTTCGGCGTCGTTTCGAATCCCGAATTCCTCCGGGAGGGCGCGGCGATCAACGACTTCATGCGACCCGATCGCGTGGTGATTGGCAGTCGCGACGAAGAAGCAATCGCCATCATGAAGGATCTCTACCGTCCGCTTTACCTGATCGAAGCGCCGTTTGTGATCACTTCACTCGAAGCCGCCGAACTGACGAAATACGCTGCAAATGCTTTTCTCGCGACGAAGGTTTCGTTCATCAACGAGATCGCGAACCTCTGCGAGAAGATCGGTTGCGACGTTCACGACGTTGCACGCGCGATCGGGATGGACAAACGAATTGGGAGCAAGTTTCTGCATCCTGGACCGGGTTTTGGAGGCTCCTGCTTTCCCAAAGACACGAGAGCGCTTTCGTCCGTCGCACGTCATTACGATTCCGCATCGCTCATCGTCGACGCGGTGATCGAAGTGAATCAGCGGCAGGGCCAGACGATGCTCAACAAGATCAAGAACCTGGTTGGTCCACTAAAGGGAAAAAGCGTCGCCGTGTTGGGTCTGGCGTTCAAACCAGAGACGGATGACATGCGCGAGGCGCCCGCGGTGGCAATCATTCGCTGCATGCTCGACGACGGTGCGAAGGTAATCGCCTACGATCCGGTGGCGAAGTCGGAAGCGATGAAGCTGCTTCCCGAGATTGATTATGCAGACGACGAGTACGCGGCGGTGAAGGGCGCGGATGCGCTGGTGTTCGTTACGGAATGGAACCAGTTTCGCGCGCTCGATCTGAAAAGAATTCGCGACTTGATGAAGACTCCAAAGGTAGCGGATCTGCGAAATATCTACGAACCGGAAGACATGCGAGAACTGGGTTTCGAATACGTGGGCGTGGGCAGGTAAACGACAGGCGGATGCCACTTACGGGAATAGCTTTAGTCACTGGAGGTGCGGGGTTCATCGGCTCGCACATAGCTTCCGCGCTTCTCGCCGAGGGCGCACGTGTTCGCATAATCGACGACTTATCGACAGGCCACCGCGAGAACATCGACGAGATTGGCGGCGACGTCGATTTCATTCAGGGCAGCGTCGCGGATGAAGCGCTGCTCGCGAAAGCGCTCGAGGGTGTTGAATTAGTTTTCCATGAGGCTGCGATTCCGTCCGTTCCTCGCTCGGTGAAAGTCCCGCAACAAACTCACGTCGCTTCCGTTAATGGAACGTTTTCCTTGTTACTAGCGGCACGAGATCAGAAAGTCAGGCGCGTGGTCTACGCTGCGTCGAGTTCGGCGTACGGCGATCAGCCGACACTGCCGAAGGTGGAACAGATGTCACCCGATCCGTTGTCGCCATACGCCGTGGCGAAGTTGGTTGGCGAGTATTACTGCCGGGTATTCACGCGTGTTTATGGACTCGAGACGGTTTCGCTGCGCTACTTCAACGTGTTCGGACCACGGCAGGATCCTGGTTCGCAGTATTCGGGCGTCGTTTCCCGGTTCATCAGCTCGCTGTTGTCAGGCGAACGCCCGGTGATTTATGGAGACGGTGAGCAGTCGCGCGATTTCACGTACATCGACAACGTCGTCGGCGCGAATCTGAAGGCCGCGGAAGCGAGTGGAGCGTCGGGCAAAGTCATCAACGTAGCGAACGGCCAGCGCATCACGTTGAATGAGCTCCTGGCGGAGTTGAAGGATTTGACGGGAAAGCATGATGTCGAAGCCGAGTATCTGGAGCCGCGCGTGGGTGATGTGCGGCACAGTCTCGCAGATATCTCGATGGCGCGCGAACTTCTCGCGTACGAATCAAAGGTCGATCTGCGGGAAGG